>NZ_BAAANS010000058.1:0-48708 GCF_039529925.1 Kitasatospora saccharophila
CTTCGGGCGAGGTGCTGGTGGAGCCGGCGGCGGAGCGGCGCGGGGGCGGCGGCCACCGGCTGCGCGGTCGCCGGCGCGACGGGCGCGGGGGCGGCGGGCGCGGCCGGAGCTGCGGCAACGGGAGCGGCAACGGGGGTCGGCTGGGCGCCGACCGGAGTTGCGGCCTGGGTCACTGGAGTCACCTCGGTACCGGGCTTGTAGTCGGCGAAAAAGTCCCACCAGGCACGGTCGACCGAGGCCGGGTCCTGGAGGTACTGCTGGTAGATCTCGTCGACGAGCCACTCATTGGGGCCGAAGCCAGTGGAACTTGCCGAGCTGGGGGTTTCTTGGTGTGGCGACACGGGGCAACCGCCCTCTTCCGCTTCCTTTTGGGATGGTGGACAGCGGGGATTAAGGCTACGCCTCCGACCAGTGATCGCGCAGTCCCCGGTGGTCAGGCGTCGCCCAGATCACATTGCCGGGCCGGTTTTTGGCCGGATCCATGCGTTAGGAATGCCGGAAATCGGGGAACTCGCCCCCAGATCGGTCGTGGTCATACCGGCATGAAATCGGACGAACCAGTGGTCTGGACCACTTGGCGACCCCGGACGGACACCGGGCCCGAGCGGCCCGGCCCCGGTTCGTACCGATTTCGCCACAGTCTCAGGCCGGGACCGGCGTCTCACCCGGAAGGGTGACCTCGATCCGGCAGCCCGTCGCCGCCTCGGCCACCCGGATCCGGCCGCCGTGCAGGTCCACCGCCCAGCGCGCGATCGCCAGCCCCAGCCCGGTGCCGCCGTCGCTGCCCGGCCCCAGCGCGGTCGGCGAACCGCTGCGGCCGAACCGCTCGAAGACCCGCTCGCGGTCCTCCGCCGGGATCCCCGGTCCCTGGTCCTCCACCTCCAGCAGCAGCCCGCCGCCCTCCGCCGCCCGGGCCCGCACCGTCACGGTGCCGCCGGCCGGCGAGTGCTTGCAGGCGTTGTCCACCAGGTTGGCCACCACCTGGTGCAGCCGCTCCGCGTCCGCCACCGCCGCCAGCTCCGGCGGCCGCACGTCCAGCGCCAGCCGCACGTCCCCGCGCCGGTCGTACGCGCCGCCGGCCGTCGCGCCGTCCACCGTCACCCCGCGCAGCACCCCGTCCAGGAACGGGCCCACCCGGAACGGGCGGGAGTCCAGCGGGACGACGCCGTCGTCCAGCTTCGACAGGTCCAGCAGGTGGGTGACCAGCCGGCCCAGGCGCTCGGTCTGCTCCAGCGCGGTGCCCAGGTTCTTCGGGTCCGGCTTCACCACGCCGTCCACCACGTTCTCCAGCAGGCCGCGCAGCGCCGCGATCGGGGTGCGCAGCTCGTGCGAGACGTTGGCGATCAGCTCGCGGCGGTGCCGGTCGGCGGCCTCCAGGTCGCCCGCCATCCGGTTGAAGGTGTCGGCCAGCTCGCCGATCTCGTCCCGCGAGGAGACCTCGACCCGGCCGCTGTAGTCGCCCTCCGCCATCGACCGGGCCGCCGCCGTCATGTCGCGCAGCGGCGCGGTCAGGCCGTTCGCCAGGAACTGCATGAACAGCAGCGAGGCGATCAGCGAGAAGATCATGATGATCCGGATCTGGGTCTCCGACCGGATCGCCACCACCACCATCCCGGTGGCCAGCACCACCGAGACGACCACCAGCAGGGCCAGCTTGCCCTTGATCGAGCGGACCGGGTCGAACGGGCGGACGTCCGCCCACACCCGGCGCGCGGCGCGCACCACCAGCGGGGGACGGGCGAGCGGGGGACGGGCGAGCGGGGGCCGGGGCGGGGCCGGCTCGGCTTCCCCGTTGCGTTGCTGCGGAAAGGTCATGGTGTCCCTGCGACTCGTCCTCGGCGACTCGGTCCCGGTGGGGTACCGGTAGAGGGGGTCGGGCCGCCGCGCGGGGCCCGGGCGGGCCCGGACCGGCGGCCACCGGTCAGGACAGCGGGGCCTCCAGCGCGTAGCCGACGCCGTGCACCGTGCGGATCCAGCTCGCGCCGATCTTCCGGCGCAGCGCCTTCACGTGGCTGTCCACCGTGCGGGTGCCGGACGCGTCGGTCCAGTCCCACACCTCGGCCAGCAGCTGCTCGCGGGTCAGCACCGCGCGCGGCTGCGCCGCCAGGCAGGCCAGCAGGTCGAACTCGGTCGGCGTCAGGTGCACGTCGCCGCTGCCCAGCCGGACCCGGCGCTGCACGTGGTCGATCTCCAGCTCGCCGAACCGCAGGCTGCCCAGGGCCGGCGTGCGGGCCGCCTGCTGGGCGCGCTCCACCCGGCGCAGCAGCACGTTCACCCGGGCGGCCAGCTCGCGCATCGAGAACGGCTTGGTCATGTAGTCGTCCGCGCCGACGCCCAGGCCCACCAGCAGGTCCGTCTCGTCGTCCCGCGCGGTCAGCATCAGCACCGGCACCGGGCGCTGCGCCTGGATCCGGCGGCACACCTCCAGGCCGTCGAAGCCCGGCAGCATGATGTCCAGCACCACCAGGTCCGGCTGCCAGGTGTGGAACCCGTCCACCGCGCCCGGCCCGTCGTGGGCCACCGCCACCTTGAAGCCCTCGGCACCCAGCCGCGCCGCGATCGACTCCGCGATGGTGGGCTCGTCCTCCACGACGAGCACCCGTCGCTGGGTGCCCACCGGTCCACTGCTGATCGTCTCTTGCTGCATCTCTGTCACGGTCACGCCACCGCCCCCAGGGCTCGCGGGCCGACCGTCCGGGGACGGCGGGCTCCGCTCGTAGTCGTCTTGTTTCCGTCGTGCTGTTCCGTCGTGGGTGTGCCCCGCCGGCGGACGCATCAGGCTTGGCAGGTCCCCGTTCGGACGGGCACGGGCCAGTACCTTACCCGCAGCACTTGCGAGCTGTAACGGTACGTGTGCGACCGGAGCGCGCCCGGGTGGAGCCCTTCACAGAAGTTCCTCAGACACCTCTCACCCGCCCCCCGTATGGTGGGCCCGACGAGGCGTTCGGGAGGCACCATGACCAGCGCGGAACTGCGACGACGACTGCTCAGGCCCGGACTGCGGGCCGTGCCCACCCCGCGGGCCAACCCGTTCGCGCTCGGTTACCTCGGACTGCTGCTCGGCACCACCCTCTACGCCCGCTTCGGCGACCCGGAGACCGTGCACCGGCTCCAGGCCCTCTCCTCCACCGACGCGCACAACCTGCTCGCCCACCCCGCGCTCTCCCTCGTCGGCAGCGGCCTGTGGGTCGCCGGGCCGGTCTGGATGCCGTACTTCTGGGCCTTCGCCCTCACCGTCGCACCCCTGGAACGACGCGTCGGCGGACTTCGTGCCCTCGGCGTCTTCGGCGCCGGACACGTCGCCGCGACGCTGCTCTCGCAGACCGTCGTGGTCGCCGCGGTCGCCACCGACCACGCCGAGGCCGGACTGCTGGACGCGATGGACATCGGCGTCTCGTACGGGGTGCTCGCCTCGCTCGGCGCGCTCGCCGGACTGCTCGGCCCCGCCGGGCGGAAGGTCGCGCTGGGGGCCGGGCTCGCGCTGATCGCGCACCAGGTGGCGACCGACCCCGACCTGGTCACCTCGGTCGGACACCCGGCGGCGCTGGCGGTGGGGGTCGCGCTCTGGCCGCTCATTCGCGGCGGCGGCCCCCGGCGGCCCTGGCGGGCGGTCGGGGCCCGGGCGCGCGGCCGCGTGCGCGGCCGGTCGAAGGTCGCGCCGGCGGAGGGGTAGCCGGGTCGGCGCGGAGGGCTTTCGCGGGGTTCGCGGGGTGGGGCGGGCTGCTGTTCGTGCCGCGATCTTTCCGGCGTGCTCCTTCCGCCCCGCGCAGTTCCCCGCGCCCCTGACGCGGCGCCGGGTTCTCTGGGGCGCGTCTGCTTCGGGGGCGGGGTGTGTTCTCCGGGAGCGAACGGGGGGTGGGGAACAATCGGGGGGTGCCAGACCTTAGTCAGGTCAGCTCAACTTCACTGACTGGGGAGAGATCATGGCATCGACGTCCGTTCCGCTCACTCTGCCTGTGCTGCCGCTCGATGACGAGGTGGTGCTCCCCGGCATGGTGGTTCCGCTGGAACTTTCGAATCCCGAGGTGCGGGCGGCCGTGGAGGCGGCCCGGGCCGGGAGCGCAGGGGGGAAGCCGCAGGTGCTGCTGGTGCCGCGGCTGGACGGGTCGTACGCGGCGGTGGGGGCGCTGGCGACGGTCGAGCAGGTGGGGCGGCTGGCGGACGGGGACCCGGCGGCGCTGGTGCGGGCCGTCCGGCGGGTGCGGATCGGTGCGGGGACGACCGGGCCGGGGGCCGCGCTGTGGGTGGAGACCACGCCGTTCAAGGAGTCGGACCAGGGGCTGCCGGTGGCGGGGCGGTCGGCCGAGCTGGTCAGGGAGTACAAGGCGCTGTCCACGCAGTGGCTGCGCCGTCGCGGGGCCTGGCAGATCGTCGACCGGGTGGCCGCGATCGAGGACGTCGGCGAGCTGGCCGACAACATCGGGTACGCGCCGTTCGCGACCGCCGAGCAGAAGCTGAAGGTGCTGCTGGAGGCGGACCGCCCGGCCCGGCTGGAGTACGCGCTGGGCCTGCTGCGCGACCACCTCGCGGAGGAGGAGGTCAACGACACCATCCGCAAGGACGTCGAGGAGGGCGTGGCCAAGCAGCAGAAGGAGTTCCTGCTGCGCCGCCAGCTGGAGGCGGTGCGCAAGGAGCTGGCCGAGCTGAACGGCGAGGCCGACACGGAGGAGGAGGACTACCGGGCCCGGGTCGAGGCGGCCGCGCTGCCTACGATGGTGCGCGAGGCGGCGCTCAAGGAGGTCGACAAGCTGGAGCGCGCCAGCGACCAGTCGCCCGAGGGCTCGTGGATCCGCACCTGGCTGGACACCGTCCTGGAGCTGCCCTGGAACGAGCGCTCGGAGGACGCGTACGACATCGCCGGGGCCCGCGCCGTGCTGGACGCGGACCACACCGGGCTGGCGGACGTGAAGGACCGGATCGTCGAGTACCTGGCGGTCCGCAAGCGCCGGGCCGACCAGGGCCTGGGCCAGATCGGCGGGCGTCGTGGGGGAGCGGTGCTGGCGCTGGTCGGGCCGCCCGGGGTGGGCAAGACCTCGCTCGGCGAGTCGGTCGCGAAGGCGATGGGCCGGTCGTTCGTCCGGGTCGCGCTCGGCGGCGTGCGGGACGAGGCGGAGATCCGCGGCCACCGCAGGACGTACGTGGGCTCGATCCCCGGCCGGATCGTCCGGGCGGTCAAGGAGGCCGGGACGATGAACCCGGTGGTGCTGCTGGACGAGATCGACAAGGTCGGCTCGGACTACCGGGGCGACCCGGCGGCAGCCCTGCTGGAGGTGCTCGACCCGGCGCAGAACCACACCTTCCGGGACCACTACCTGGAGGTCGAGCTCGACCTCTCGGACGTGGTGTTCCTGGCCACCGCCAACGTGCTGGAGGCCATCCCGGAGCCGCTGCTGGACCGGATGGACCTGGTCCGCCTGGACGGCTACACCGAGGACGAGAAGGTCGCCATCGCCCGCGACCACCTGCTGCCGCGCCAGCTCGCCAAGGCGGGCCTGGGCGGGGACGAGCTGACGGTGGACGAGGCGGCGCTGCGCAGGCTGGCCGCCGAGTACACCCGGGAGGCGGGCGTCCGGAACCTGGAGCGGTCGATCGCGCGGATCCTGCGCAAGGTCGCCGCGCAGAGCGAGCTGGGCGAGCGCGAGCTGCCCGCCGCGATCGGCGCGGACGACCTGCGGGCCCTGCTGGGCCGCCCGCACCACGTGCCGGAGGCGGCGCAGGAGCCGGCCGAGCGGCGCACCGCGGTGCCCGGCGTGGCCACCGGCCTGGCGGTCACCGGCGCCGGCGGCGACGTCCTCTACATCGAGGCGTCGCTGGCGGACGCCGAGACCGGCTCGACCGGGCTGACCCTGACCGGTCAGCTGGGCGACGTGATGAAGGAGTCGGCGCACATCGCGCTCTCCTACCTGCGCTCGCGCGGCGCCGAGCTGGAGCTGCCGGTGACCGGGCTGCGCGAGCGGGGCATCCACCTGCACGTGCCGGCCGGCGCGGTGCCGAAGGACGGCCCGAGCGCGGGCATCACCATGACCACGGCGCTGGCCTCGCTGCTGTCCGGCCGCAAGGTGCGCACCGACGTGGCGATGACCGGTGAGGTGTCGCTGACCGGCCGGGTGCTGCCGATCGGCGGGGTGAAGCAGAAGCTGCTGGCCGCCGACCGGGCCGGGGTCACCACGGTGATCATCCCCAAGCGCAACGAGGCGGACCTGGACGACGTCCCCGCCGAGGTGCTGGAGCGCCTGTCGGTGCACCCGGTCTCGGACGTCCGGGAGGTGCTGGCGCTGGCGCTGGAACCGGCGGAACTGCTGGTCGCGGCGGCCTGATCCGGCCGGGGGCCCCGGGAGTGCGCGTACTTCCGAGGCCCCTGGTGGTTGCCGAAACGAGCCCGTGGGACACTTCCCGCATGCCGTCCCCTACGCAGCGCGCGCTGACCGCCATCCCGGAGCGCTACCGCCCGTTCCTGGTCAAGCACCGCAAGCTGGTGAAGTTCCTCGTGGTGGGAGGAACGTGCTTCGTCCTCACCATGATCATCAACTTCGCCCTGAAGATGTCCGTGCTGGAGAGCAAGCCGGTCATGGCGCTCACCATCGCGACCGTGATCACCACGCTGGTCTCGTACGTGATGAACCGCCAGTGGTCGTTCCGTGCGGCCGGGCGCAAGCGCGAGGCCGCCGGGTTCTTCGTGGTGAGCGCCCTGGCGGTGGGCGTGAACGACCTGCCGCTGGTGGCCTCGCGGTACGTGTTCGACCTGCGCGAGCCGGACGTGAGCCACATGACCCAGGAGATCGCCGACTTCGCCAGCGGCATCATCGTGGGCACCCTGGTGGCGATGGTGTTCCGCTACTGGGCGATGAACCGCTTCGTGTTCACCCAGTTCTCGGACCGGATCACCCAGGGCCAGGAGCCGGGCCGGGAGCCCGAGCGGGTCTGACCCCGCGAGCCCCTTCGGCCGCTCACGTCTCCGCGGGGACGGGGCGGCCGAAGCGCGGGGCCCGGGCCACCGCGAGGAAGGTCACCGCGACGCCGACCACCGCCCAGGCCGCCAGCACCAGGAACGGCACGGTGAGGTTGGTGGAGTCCAGGTAGGCGATCGAGCGGGCCGCCGAGGTGCCGGCCCCGTTCGGGATCCACTCGCCGATCGCCCGCCAGAACGCGGGCAGCAGCGGCGGCGGGAAGACGCCGCCCGCGCTGGGGTTGCCCAGCACCACGAAGAGCAGCACCGCCAGGCCGATGCCGACCACGTCGAACAGGCACTCCAGGGCCATGGTGACGGCGCCGACCGAGAACACCACCAGGGTGCCCAGGCCGGTGAGCGCGGCGATCGAGCCGGGCAGCGCGTGCAGGATCGGTCCGATGATCAGCGCGCCGCCCAGGCCCGCCGCGACCGAGTACAGCGCCAGGGTGCCGAGCCGCAGCACCGCCCGGGCGGTGTTCGCCGGGCGGGAACCGGCGCTGATGCCGAGGATCGAGGCGACCAGGTAGCCGCCCACGCACCAGCCGACCACCAGGTAGAAGGCGGACAGCCCCTCGGCGTCGCCCTTGGCCAGCGGGACGGTGTCGTCCACCACGATCGTCCGGCCCTGGCTCGCGGCCAGCTTGCCGACGATGCCCTCCGCGGCGGTGGCGGCGGCCGGGCCGCGGGCGCCGGCCACCAGCAGCGCGTCCTCGGTGCCGGTCGGGTCGACCACCCAGGCCGCGTAGATCTTCTGGTCCTTGATCCGGGCCCGGGCGGTGTCCCCGTCCGGCAGGACGGAGGCGCGCACCGCGTCGTCCGGGACGGACTCCAGCGCGCCGACCAGCTTGGGCGCGGCCTCCGCCGGGGCGACCACGGCGATGGACAGCTCGTGCGGCGCCGGGTGGTGCAGGGCGCCCACGTACGAGGTGATGAAGCCGAGCTGGAGCAGTAGGACGGCGACGACCAGGAAGAAGGCGCGCGGGGTGACCGCGTCCCGGAGGTCGCCGAGGAAGCCCTTTCCGGATTCTGCCTGGTGGGCCATGGTGAGGCGTCTCCTTCAACGGGGGCAAAGGCGGGGAAAACGTCCAAATCGTTACTTCGTACCATGAAGCGGTCGGGTGCCGGGGGAGGCGCGGGCTGCGCGATACTGTCCGCCATGAGTGACCCCCTGGACGGGCCGAACCCCGCCGAACTGGCGTTTCTCGCGGTCGAGCGGGAGGTGGCGACGCTGTTCAGGCGCAGCCGGGCGCGGGCGGCCGAGATCTCCCGGCTGGTGCACCCCGAGCTGGAGGCCGGGGCGTACGTGCTGCTCGGGTTCATCCGGGAGTCCGGGCGGGCCCGGGTGACCGACGTCGGGCTGCACTTCGGGGTGGGCAAGGCCACCGTGAGCCGGCAGATCCGGGCGATCGAGGAGCTGGGGCTGCTGCGCCGGGAGACCGACCCGCTGGACCGGCGGGCCTCGCTGGTGTCGCTGACCGAGGAGGGCGAGCGGCGGTTCGCGGCGGCCCGGGAGGAGCGGATGGCGCGGTTCCGGGAGTCGCTGGCCGGGTGGGAGCTGGTCGAGCTGGAGCAGTTCGCCCGGCTGCTGGAGCGGTTCAACGAGCTGACCGAGGGGGTCTGAGGGCGCCGCGTCGGGAGGGTTTCTTTACCTGGGCTTGAAGAAAGTTGCCTTAGTCAACTATCCACGTATAGTTGCTTGAGGCAACGAATTTTTAGTCGAAGGAACCGCATGTCGTCGACCCTCCCCGCACCCCCGCAGGACCGGATGTCCCACCGTCAAGTACTCGAAGCCCTCTCGGGCCTGCTGCTCGGCCTGTTCGTGGCCGTGCTCTCCTCCACGGTGGTCTCCAACGCCCTGCCGCGGATCCTCACCGACCTGCACGGCGGTGAGTCCGCCTACACCTGGGTGGTCACCGCCGCCCTGCTGTCGATCACCGCCGCCACCCCGCTCTGGGGCAAGCTCTCCGACCTGGTCAGCAA
The DNA here is from genome assembly GCF_039529925.1 of Kitasatospora saccharophila. Classification (NCBI taxonomy): domain Bacteria; kingdom Bacillati; phylum Actinomycetota; class Actinomycetes; order Kitasatosporales; family Streptomycetaceae; genus Kitasatospora; species Kitasatospora saccharophila. The sequence goes on from NZ_BAAANS010000058.1 coordinate 8,930, forward strand.
GAAGCTGCTGGTCCAGATCGCCATGGTGATCTACGTGCTGGCCTCGGCGCTGGCCGGCCTGTCGCAGAGCATCGGCATGCTGATCTTCTGCCGGGTGCTGCAGGGCATCGGCGCGGGCGGCGTGATCGCGCTCGGCCAGATCTGCCTGGCCGCGATGGTCCCGCCGCGCGAGCGCGGCCGCTACAGCGGCTACTTCGGCGCGGTCTTCGCGCTCGCCACCATCGGCGGCCCGCTGATCGGCGGCGTCATCGTGGACACCTCCTGGCTCGGCTGGCGCTGGTGCTTCTACGTCGGCGTCCCGTTCGCGCTGATCGCGATCCTGGTGCTGCAGCGCACCCTCAAGCTCCCCGAGGCCCCCGCCCGCAAGCCCAAGATCGACTACCTGGGCGCGACGCTGGTCACCGCCTCGGTCTGCCTGCTGATGATCTGGATCTCGCTGGCCGGCAAGAACTACGACTGGGTCTCCTGGCAGACCGCCGTCATGGTGATCGGCGGCCTGGCACTGGCCGGCCTGTTCGTGCTGGTCGAGAAGCGCGCCACCGAGCCGCTGATCCCGCTCGACCTGTTCCGCCACCGCACCGTCACCCTCGCCGCGGTCGCCAGCGCCTTCGTCGGCGTCGGCATGTACGGCACCACCACCTTCCTCGGCCAGTACTTCCAGCTCGCCAAGGAGAAGACCCCCACCCAGGCCGGCCTGCTCACCCTGCCGATGATCTTCGGCCTGGCGGTCTCCTCCACGGTGGCCGGCAAGCTGATCACCAAGTACGGCAAGTGGAAGGGCTTCCTGGTCGCCGGCACCGTGCTGCTCGCCGCCGGCCTCGGCCTGATGGGCACCGCCCGGGCCGACACCGCGTACGGGCTGCTCGCCCTCTACATGCTGCTGGCCGGCATCGGCCTCGGCCTGACCAGCCAGAACCTGGTGCTCGCGGTGCAGAACACGGTGCCGCGCAACGAGCTCGGCGCCGCCAGCTCCACCGTCACCTTCTTCCGCACCATGGGCGGCGCGATGGGCGTCTCCGCGCTCGGCGCGCTGCTCGGCCACAAGGTCGCCAGCTACACGGCGGAGAACTTCGCCAAGGCCGGCATCCCCGCCTCCGGCGCGGGCGGCGACGGCATCCCGGACCTCAAGAAGCTGCCCGCGCAGGTCGTCCCGCTGGTCACCGACGCCTTCGGGCACGGCGTGGGCACGGTCTTCCTGATCGCCGCGCCGTTCGCGGTGGTGGGCTTCCTGCTGGTGCTGTTCATCCGCGAGGTGCCGCTGCGCACCTCCAACGATGAGCGCCCGGCCGCCCCCGCCGAGGCCGGGGCCAAGGCCGCGGAGCTGGTCGCCGACTGACCCGGCGGCCGTCCGCCGACGACATGCGAGAAGGGCCCCCGCCGGCGTGGCGGGGGCCCTTCGTCGTGCGTCCTGCGTGCCGCGTGGTGCGCGGATCCGTGGTGCGCGGGGGTTACTTCGCGGCGATCAGCGAGATGCCGTACAGCACCACGGCCGCGCAGGCCGCGAAGCAGACGCCCGCGGCGACCAGGGCGGGGACGCCCTTGCCGGTGCCCGCCGTGACGGCGGCCTCCCGGCGGGACAGGGCGAGGTTGCCGAGCGCGAAGACGACGACCACGCCGAGGGTGACGAGCAGGCTGACGCCCGTGGTCTCGGCCAGTGCGGCCCACTTGATGTTCATGGCGGGGGTTCCTCTCAGGCCGCGAGGGTGGTCGGGGCGGGGACGGCGGGCAGTTCGACGGCGGGCTGCGCCTCGCCGTTGACGTTGTCCGCGTGCACCGGCTGGCGGCGCGAGACCAGCCACATCGAACCGGCGCCCGCCACCAGCGCCAGGCCCACCAGGGCCACGCCCCAGTTGCCGCGGTCGGCGACCAGCGCGGCCGCGCCGGAGACCACGGCGGCGGCCGGCAGGGTCAGGCCCCAGGTGTAGGCCATCCGGCGGACCATGCCCCAGCGCAGCTTGCCGGACGGGCCGCCCAGGCCCGCGCCCATGATGCCGCCGGAGCAGACCTGGGTGGTGGACAGGCCGTAGCCCATGTGCGAGGAGGTCAGGATCACCGTGGCGGCCGCGGTCTCCGAGGCGAAGCCCTGCGGCGGCCGGATGTCGGCCAGGCCGGAGCCCATCGAGCGGATGATCCGCCAGCCGCCCATGTAGGTGCCGAGCGCGATGGCCAGACCGGCGCTGACGATCACCCAGACCGGCGGGCCGTCGCCCTTGTCCAGCGCGCCGGCCGAGATCAGGGTCAGCGTGATGATGCCCATGGTCTTCTGCGCGTCGTTGGTGCCGTGCGCGAGCGAGATCAGCGAGGACGAGAAGACCTGGCCTCGGCGGAAGCCCTTCTCGGTGCCCGCCTTCGGGGCGCCCCGGGTGATCAGGTAGGCCAGCTTGGTGGCGCCCCAGGAGGCCACGCCCGCGATGACCGGCGAGGCGACCGCCGGGATCAGGATCTTGGAGACCACGGTGGTGAAGTTCACGCCGTGCAGGCCGACGCCGACCACGGTGGCGCCGATCAGGCCGCCGTACAGGGCGTGCGAGGAGGACGAGGGCAGGCCCTTGAGCCAGGTCAGCAGGTTCCACAGGATCGCGCCGACCAGGGCGGCGAAGATGATCGAGGGCTGCAGTCCGGCCTTCTCGTTGACGAGGCCGCCCGAGATGGTGGTGGCGACCTTCACGGAGAGGAAGGCACCGGCGAAGTTCAGCACCGCCGCGATCGCGACGGCGACCTTGGGCTTGAGTGCGCCGGTCGCGATGGAGGTGGCCATCGCGTTGGCGGTGTCGTGGAAGCCGTTGGTGAAGTCGAAGGCGAGCGCCGTGATGATCACAACGGCCACCAGGAACGTGATGTGTTCCATACCCAAACAATCGTCGTAGTGGTCGGACTGACGTTGCTGTCCTTGGCGAAGGTAGGGAGGGATGGTGAACGGGAGGTTAACTGGGAGCGGAGTAGTGGTTCCGTTCGTGGCGGGGGAGTTACCGGCGGGGCCGGTTTCCGTGGAGGGCGGCCGGGCGCCCGCGTCCCGCCGTGAGACCGTTCTCACACGTCGGGCCGGATGAGAATTCACCCGGCGGTCCCGAAAGCACCTGCCGCGAGCAGGGGTTCCCGTGGCAGGATCGGTCCGATCGCCGACGGACAATCAGGGGAGGGCCGGCCGATGGGGGCTGGACAGCGGACCGAATCGACCGGCCTGCGACCGTGGGTGCGCGCCGCGCTGCGCTGCGGGGCGGTGCTCGCCGCCGCCGCGCTCACCCTGCCCTTCCTCGGCTCGGCCGCGTACGCGGTGCCCGAGCCGGGCGTCCCGACGGTCGCCGCCCCGACGGTCGCCCCCGGAACCGACCCGCTGGCCGACGCCAAGCGCACCCTCGGGCCGCTGCTCGACCAGCTGCACGACCTCTACCAGCAGGCCGAGACCGCCACCGAGACGTACAACGGCACCGTCGCCGCGCTCGCCGAGCAGCAGACCACCGTCGAGGACCTCGACTCGCGGGCCGAACGGCAGCAGGCCGCCGTCGACGCCGGGACGGACCTGGCCTCGCAGCTCGCCGCCGCGCAGTACCGCAACAACCAGATCTCCGGGTACGCCGAGCTGCTGATGGCCGACAACCCGTACGAGGCCGTGGTGATCGCCGAACTCCTGCGCTCCGCCGGGCACTCGCAGAAGGAGTTCCTGGACCGGCTCAAGGCCGACCGGGACACCCTCGACGCGCTGCGCACCGCCGCCCAGCAGGCGGTCGCCGAGTCGAAGACGCTGGCCGCCGACCAGGAGAAGGCCAAGAACGACGTGGCCGCCAAGCTGGCCGAGGTCGAGCAGCTGGTCGGCTCGCTCACCGGCGCCCAGCGCGACGAACTGGCCGAACTGGAGAAGCAGCAGGCCAGCGAGGCCCAACTCGCCTTCCTCGCCTCCGGGGCGCTCGGCAAGGGCGAGCGGACGCCGTCGGCGGCGGGCCGCAAGGCGGTCGCCTGGGCGCTCCAGCAGCTCGGCAAGGACTACGTGTGGGGCGGCGCCGGACCGGACGTGTTCGACTGCTCCGGCCTCACCTCGCAGGCCTGGCTGCACGCCGGGGTGCCGATCCCGCGCACCAGCCAGGAGCAGTGGGCGCAGCTCAAGCACGTGCCGCTGAACCAGATCCGGCCGGGCGACCTGATCGTCTACTTCGGCGGCGCGACGCACATCGGCATGTACATCGGCGGCGGCCTGATCGTCCAGGCCCCGCACACCGGGGACGTGGTGAAGGTCTCGCAGGTCGGCGCCATGCCGATCCTGGGCGCGGTGCGCCCGGACGGGGACGACGCGGCGGACGACGCGGGCGGCGAGTGGAAGGTGCCGGACGTCGAGCTGGGCGCGGTGAAGATCCAGCCGGCCAAGCCGTCCACGCTCCCGACACCGCCCGCGGCGTCGCCGACGCCCACCGTGCCGGGCGAGCCGAGTGCGTCCGCGACGCCTTCGGGGTCGGGGTCGGGGTCGCCGAGCGGGTCCGGTTCTCCCAGCGGGTCGGGGTCGCCGAGCGGGTCCGGTTCTCCGAGCGGCTCGGGGTCGCCGAGCGGCTCGGGGTCGCCTTCGGGGTCGGGTTCGGCCTCCGCCGCGCCGAGCGACTCGGGTTCGGCTCCGGCTTCGGCTTCGGGCCTGGCGAGTTCGAGCGGGACGCCCAGCGGGTCGGGGTCGCCGAGCGGGGACGACTCGGCGACGCCGTCGGGGAGCCGGTCGGCGGGCTGAGGCGCGGGCGGCCGGGAACGGCGGCGCGCGACGGCGGCAGCCACGGCCCCGCCGTTCCCCGGGCCCCTGGCGGGGCCCTCGCACGGCGGGGCCCCGGGGGCGGCTCCCTGGTCGGGCTACTCGGGTTCGAAGCGGATCAGGACGGACTTCGAGGTCGGGGTGTTGCTGATGTCGGCCGTGGAGTCCAGCGGGACCAGGACGTTGGTCTCCGGGTAGTAGGCGGCCGCGCCGCCGCGGGCGACGGGGTAGTGGACCACCCGGAAGTGCGGGGCGCGGCGTTCGGTGCCGTCGGTCCACTCGCTCACCAGGTCGACGAACTGCCCTTCGGCGAGGCCGAGTTCGGCGGCGTCGGCGGGGTTGACCAGGACCACGCGGCGGCCGCCGGTGATGCCCCGGTAGCGGTCGTCCAGGCCGTAGACGGTGGTGTTGTACTGGTCGTGCGAGCGGAGCGTCTGGAGCAGCAGGCGGCCCGCGGGGACCTCGGGGGCGGTCAGCGGGTTGACGGTGAAGTTGGCCTTCCCGGTGGCGGTGGGGAAGGTGCGGCTGTCGCGCGGGGCGTGCGGGAGGGCGAAGCCGCCGGGGCGGCGGACCCTGGTGTTGTAGTCGTCGAAGCCGGGGACGACCCGGGCGATCCGGTCGCGGATCCGGTCGTAGTCGAGGGCGAACTCCTCCCAGGGGGTGGGGTCCTGGGGGCCGAGGGCGGCGCGGGCGAGGCGGGCGACGACGGCGACCTCGGAGAGCAGGTCGGGCGCGGGCGGGCGCAGGCCGCCGCGGGAGGAGTGCACCATGCCCATGGAGTCCTCGACGCTGACGAACTGCGGTCCGGCGGCGGTCAGGTCGCGGTCGGTGCGGCCGAGGGTGGGCAGGATCAGCGCGCGGGCGCCGGTGACCACGTGCGAGCGGTTGAGCTTGGTGGAGACGTGCACGGTGAGCCGGCAGCGGCGCATCGCGGCCTCGGTGGCCCCGGTGTCGGGGCTGGCGGAGACGAAGTTGCCGCCCATCGCGAAGAACACCTTGACCCGGCCGTCGCGCATCGCCCGGATGGTGTCCACGGTGTCGTGGCCGGGCGCGCGCGGCGGCTCGAAGGCGAACTCCTTGCCGAGGGCGTCCAGGAAGGCCGCGGAGGGGCGTTCGAAGATGCCCATGGTGCGGTCGCCCTGCACGTTGCTGTGCCCGCGGACGGGGCATACCCCGGCGCCGGGGCGGCCCACGTTGCCGCGCAGCAGCAGGAAGTTGACCACCTCGCGGATGGTGGGGACGGAGTGCTTGTGCTGGGTGAGGCCCATCGCCCAGCAGACGATGACCTTCCGCGAGCCGAGCACCAGGCGGTGCAGCTCCTCGATCTGCTCCCAGGGCAGGCCGGTGGCGCGCAGCACGGCCTCCCGGTCGAGTTCGGCGGCCTGGGCGGCGAACTCCGGGTAGCCGGCGCAGTGTTCGGCGACGAAGGCTTCGTCGACGGCGCCCGGGGTGGTGAGCAGCAGGTGGTTGAGGGCGCGGAACAGGGCGAGGTCGCCGCCGAGCCGGATCTGCAGGAACAGGTCGGTGAGCCTGGTCCCGCCGCCGACCAGGCCGCGCGGGGTCTGCGGGTTCTTGAAGCGTTCGAGCCCGGCCTCGGGCAGCGGGTTGACGCTGACGATCTTCGCGCCGGCCCGCTTGGCGCGCTCCAGGGCGGAGAGCATCCGGGGGTGGTTGGTGCCCGGGTTCTGACCGGCGACGACGATCAGGTCGGCCTGGTACAGGTCCTTGAGCGAGACGCTGCCCTTGCCGACGCCGAGCGTCTCGGTGAGTGCCGAACCCGAGGACTCGTGGCACATGTTGGAGCAGTCCGGCAGGTTGTTGGTGCCGAGCCGGCGGGCGAACAGCTGGTACGCGAAGGCGGCCTCGTTGGAGGTGCGGCCGGAGGTGTAGAAGGCGGCCTCGTTCGGGGAGTCGAGCGCGGTCAGCTCCTCGGCGATCAGCGCGAAGGCGTCGTCCCAGCCGATCGGCGCGTAGTGGGTGGCGCCCTCGTCCAGCAGCATCGGGGTGGTGAGCCGGCCCTGCTGGCCGAGCCAGTAGCCGGAGCGCTCGGCGAGGGCGGCCACCGGGTGCTCGGCGAAGAAGGCCGGGGTGATCCGGCGTTCGGTGGCCTCCTCGGCGACGGCCTTGGCGCCGTTCTCGCAGAACTCGGCCAGGTGCGGCTTGTCCGGCTCGGGCCAGGCGCAGCCGGGGCAGTCGAAGCCGCCGGGCTGGTTGACCCGGCGCAGGGTGGCCAGCACCCGGCCCGGCGACATCTGCTCGGACGCCATCCGCAGGGTGTGCCCGATCGCGGGCAGGCCGGCGGCGGCGTGGGCCGGGGGCGCGACGTGCGGCGCGTCCTGGGCGGGGTCGCGGGGCGGGGGCTGCTTGGCCATGGCGGGCTCTCCGGAGGACTCGGGGTCCTCGGAGCGTATCCGGTGCGGGTGGACGTGTCGTGCGGCGGCGGTCAGTCCTCCTTCTGGAGTTCGACGAGCAGGCGGCGGGCGACGGCGTCGTTCTGCCGGAAGGACGGGGCGTCGGTGCCCGGGCGGGCGAAGGCGGCCGGGGCGCGGGTGGTGGTGGGGGCGCCGAGGGCGGTGCGGCGCGGGTGCGGGCGGCCGCCGAGGGCGGGGTCGAGGACGCGGGCGTCGGGGTCGGTGCGGATCAGGCCGGAGCGGTAGGTGTGGCCGTCCGGGTCGGCCAGCAGTTCCTCGTCGATCCGGCCGTCGCGCAGGAGTTGGCGCAGCAGCGGGTCGTTGGTGCGGTCCAGGGCGTGCCGGGGGAGGAAGGCGTCGACCAGGGCGGTGCCGTGGACGTGGTGGCCGGGCAGGGCGGGGGAGGAGGCGCGGAAGGTGCCGTGCTCCTCGTCGAGGTCGACCCGCAGGTCGGGGCCGAGGAAGTGCAGCAGTCCGGCGTCGGAGAGGGCGAGCAGCTGCTCCAGCCGGAAGCCGGGCGGGCCGGAGGCGTAGAAGGAGAAGAAGCCCTGCCACCAGCCGTCGAGTTCGGCGGCGGTGGAGCGGGCGGTGAGCGGGTGCAGCGGCAGCAGGCGGATGAGGGTGCCGTAGACCGAGAGCAGGGCGTAGAAGGCGCCGAGGTCGGCGCTGTGCCGCAGGTCGGAGCGGCGGGCCAGGTCGGCGCGCAGGTGGGAGCGCAGGTGCTCCTGGAGTTCGGCGGGGCTGCCGACCCGCAGGCCGGCGAGCGGGCGGTCCAGGCGGTCCAGGTCGAGCCGGTCCTCGGGGTCGGGGACGGCGGCGGCGACCAGGGCGGCGCGCTCGGGAGCGTCCCAGGGGAGCGGGTCGTAGCCGGCCAGGAACTCCGCCCAGGGCAGGGTGGTGCGTTCGGGGTGGCCGTGGAACAGCTCGTGGTAGTAGGCGAAGCCGAGTTCCTTGGCGATGGCGGGCCACAGGTCGCGCTTGAACTCGATGTGCCCGTCCGGGAGTTCGAGGTCGGGGCCGAAGTAGCGGGGCAGCGGCGGGGGCGGCCCCTGGAGCCGGTAGCCGGTCTTGGCGTGGTACGGGACGCCGCGCCGGGAGCCCGCGTGCAGCACGGGTTCGCGGCCGGAGGGGTGGTAGCGCAGGCCGCCGCCGGGCTTCGGGGTGAAGCGGCCGCCGCGGCCCTCGGTGAGCAGCGCGACCAGGTCGACGAAGGCCAGGCCGAGGCCGCGGACGACCACGTGCTCGCCGGGGGCCAGGCCGGACAGGTCGGAGTCGGCGGTGAACGCGGGCGGCAGGTAGCTGCGGCCGTGCCGTTCGGCGAACTCGCGCGGTTCGGCGGTGTCGGGGCCGGGCGCGGAGTCCAGGTGGCCGAGGGCGAGCACCACCCGGTCGGCGAGCAGCACGGTGTCGGAGAGGTGGACGCGCTGCGGCCCCTCCGGGTCGCCGGTGATCCGGCGGGCGGTGTCCTGGTGGACGAACAGCCGTACGTTGTCCGGGAGTTCGCCCACGGACCGGCGCAGCACCCAGTCCAGGTAGCCGCTCTGGGCGCGCCGGGTGGGGAAGTCGGTGGGGGCCAGGGCGTGCAGTTCCGCGGCCACCTCCGGGTCCTCGACCGGCTGGTACGGGGGGTGGGCGGCCGGGTCGGCGGCCCACTCGGCGAGCGAGGGGCCGGGGCGGACCGGGCCGTCCATGGTGGTGCGCTCGTCGGTGAACATGGTGACGTCCTCGGCCATCGAGTTCATCCGCAGCAGCGGGGACTGCGCGTGCCGCCAGATCCGGCCGCCGCCGGGCGGGTGCGGGTCGACCAGGTGGACGTCCAACTCGACGCCGGGGCCCAGCAGTTCGGGCGCGTTGGCGGCGATCCGCTCCAGCAGGCCGGTGCCGCGCGGCCCGGCCCCGATCACGACCAGTACGGGCACCGCGCTCACCGCCCGGCCGGGCGTCGCGACGGGAGCCGGCCCAGCAGGGTCCGGAACCGCTGCCAGGGCGTCGGCGGCAGCCCGGCGCGGGTGGCGCCGCGGGCGAAGTGCCGCTCCAGGTAGTACTGGCCGACGGACAGCACGCTGGTCACCGCGATGTACCAGAGGGTGACCACCATCAGCAGCGGGATCACCCGGTAGGTCTGGTTGTAGATCAACTGGGCGGAGAACAGCAGGTCGTGGACGGCCAGCACGCTGATGATCGAGGTGCCCTTGAGGGTGCCGATCAGCATGTTCCCGGCGGGCGGCAGGATCGCCCGCATCGCCTGCGGCAGCACGATCCGGCGCAGCACCCGGCCGCGGTTCAGGCCGAGCGAGGCGGCCGCCTCCAGTTGGCCCTGGTCGACCGACAGGAGGCCGGAGCGCACCACCTCGGCGGCGAACGCGGCCTCGTGCAGGGTCAGGCCGATCAGGGCGGTGAGCACCGGGCCGAGCAGGTTGACCGTCTTCACCGCGAACAGCTCGCCGCCGAACGGCAGGGGCAGCGACAGCGTCGGGTACAGCGCCCCGATGTTGAACCAGATCAGCAGCTGGACCAGCAGCGGGGTGGCCCGGAAGATCCACACGAAGCCCCAACTCAGGCTCTGCAGCACCGGGTTGTCCGAGAGCCTGGCCGCCGCCAGCGCGGTGCCCAGGGCGAAGCCGAGGGCGGTCACCGCGCCGGTCAGCCAGAGCGTCAGCAGCAGGCCGCGCAGGATCGACGGGGCGGTCAGGTAGGTGCCGACCACCGACCACTCGAAGGCCTTGTTCCCGATCAGCGAGCGCACCACGAGGGCGGTGGCGAGCAGCGCCAGGCCGCCGCTCACGTACCGCCCGGGGCGGTGGCGGGGCACGATCGGCAGCGTCGCCAGGGCGGTGGGGCCGGCGGCGGCGGACGCCTCGGCCGGGGCCCCGGGGGTGGGTGGCGGGGCGGAGCGGGGGCTGGTGGACGGGACGGCGGGCGAGGCCATGGAGGGCTCCAACGGGCGGCGGGGCAGGCGGTCTCCGCATGCCGTCACTCACGCGACCGCGTCCCTCAACGCGGCTGGGCCTGGCGGCAGTTCGGCCGGGCCCGGGCAGTTCTCGCTCCGATTCGATCGTACGCGTGAGCGACTGGAGGCTGTCAAGGACGCGGGTGTGACGTCGGTGTTTCGTACCGGCCGGAAAGGTTGACGGGCCGTCGGCGGCACTGCTCAACTGTTCGACATGACAGCCGAGCAGCCCGCCCTCGTGACGCGAGGCCACATCGACTTCGGTCGGGTGTGGTCCGCAGCGTGTCGCGGCTGACCCGGCAGCGGGCCGCCTGACCGGCCCTTCCTCCCTCCGGGAGTCCTCCCTCGGTCGCCCCTGTTGCGGGCCGGGACACCGTCCGTCCGGACGGATCGACAGGCGTACGCTGCCGCCTCCCCCAGCACCTCCCGCTCGCTCCTGAGCCGGCGCCCCGTCACGCGCCCGCGCCCGTCCTCCCCACCCGCCGCCGCCGTCCGCACCCGCCTGCCGAGGCTTCCTCCGGCACGCCCGGACCCGGCCCCGCACCACTGGAAGAGGCTCCGCCATGCCCGTCGAGTTCCTCGGAATCGCCGCCACCGGCGACGGTTCGGAAACCACCGCCCGCACCACCCACGCCTTCGACCGCGACTACACGCTGCGCCTGGCCCGCGCCCACGAGGACCACGGCTGGGACCGGGTGCTGTTCGCCTACAGCGCCGGAGCGCCCGAACCCGCCGCCGCCGCCGCGTACCTCGCCGCCAAGCTGGACCGGCTGCAGATCCTGCTCGCGCACCGGCCGAACGTCTCGTACCCGACCTTCGCCGCCAAGACCTTCGCCACCCTGGACCGGATCAGCGACGGCCGGCTCACCGTGCACTTCATCACCGGCGGAAACGACCACGAGCAGCAGCGCGAGGGCGACTTCCTGCCCAAGGACCGCCGCTACGACCGCACCCGCGAGTACATCGGCATCGTCAAGAAGGCCTGGACCAGCCGCGAGCCCTTCGACCACGAGGGCGAGTACTACCGCTTCAACGACTTCGTCTCCAGCGTCTTCCCGGTCCAGCAGCCCCGGCCGGACGTCTCCTTCGGCGGCTCCTCGCCCGCCGCGTTCGCGGCCGGCGGCGCCGAGGCCGACATCTACGCGCTGTGGGGCGAGCCGCTGGCCCGCACCGCCGAGCAGATCGAGCTGGTGAAGGCCGCCGCCCGGGCCGCCGGGCGCACCGACACCCCGCGGATCCAGGTCGCCTTCCGGCCGATCATCGCGCCCACCGAGGAACTCGCCTGGGAGAAGGCGCACCGCACGGTCGCCGCGATCAAGGCCCACCGGGAGTCCAGCCCCCAGGTCCGCCGCCGGTTCAGCAACGGCAACGCGCCGGAGAACTCCGGCTCGCAGCGGCTGCTGGAGATCGCCGAGGCCGGCGAGCGCTACGACCGCGCGCTGTGGACCCCGACCGCCGCCGCCATCGGCGGCTCGGGCAACTCCAACGCCCTGGTCGGCACCCCCGAGACGGTCGCCCAGGCGCTGCTCGACTACTACGACCTCGGCGTGGACATCCTCTCCGCCCGCGGCTACGACCACGTCGACGACGCCATCGACTTCGGCCGGCACGTCATCCCGATCGTCCGCGAGGAGGTCGCCAAGCGCGACGCCGCCAAGGCGGCCCGGGTCGGGGACGCCGCAGCCGGATGAGCGCCCTGACCGTGGTGCGGGCCGCCCTCGGCGACCCCCTCACCGAGCCGCTGGTCCGCGAACTCACCCACGAGTACGTCACCCGCTACGGCCCCGGCGGGCACGAGGAGATGGCCCGGTACGGCGCCGAGGAGTTCACCCCGCCGGACGGCCTGCTGCTCCTGCTGCTGCGCGAGGGCGAGCCGGTGGCCGGCGGCGCCTACCGCCGCCACCACGAGGAGCGCACCGCCGAGGTGAAGCGGATGTGGACCGCCGCCGGGCACCGCCGGCAGGGCCTCGGCCGGCGGGTCCTGGCCGAACTGGAGACCGCCGCCCGGGAGGCCGGCTACCGGCGGGTCTTCCTCACCACCGGGCCCCGCCAGCCCGAGGCCAAGGGCCTCTACCTGGCGGCCGGCTACACCCCGCTGTTCGACCCCGACGCGCCGCCGCAGGACCGGCCGCTGCCGTTCGAGAAGGACCTGCCCCACCCCCGTCCGTCCCATCCCCGTCCGTCCCACCCGCAAGACCTGGCCGCCGCGGCGGCCGGAAAGGCACCCTCCAGATGAAGCGCCACCTCCCCGCCGTCGCCCTGGCTTCCGTCGCCGCCCTGGCGCTGGCGGGCTGCGGTTCCGACCCGGCGACCGGCCCCAAGGCCGCACCGGTCGGCGTCCAGCCGAGCCAGGACGTGCTGTCCGGCGTGCAGAAGAACGAGGCGGCCGCCGCGCTGCTGCCCGCCGACGTGAAGTCCGCCGGCAGCATCAAGCTCGGCGGTTCGGTCGGAGCCGCGCCCGCGGCGTACTACCCGGAGGGCCAGAAGCAGGTCGCCGGCCTGGACGTCGACCTGGTCAACGGCGTCGCCAAGGTGCTCGGGATCACCGTGCAGCGCGAGGACGCCGCGTTCGAGACCATCCTGCCCGCGCTCGGCAGCGGCAAGTACGACGTCGGCACCGGCAACTTCGGCGTCACCGAGGCCCGGCTGAAGACCGTCGACTTCGTCACCTACATCGACGACGGCCAGGGCTTCGCGGTGCGCGCCGACAACACCGCGCTGACCAGCGTGACCGACCTGTCCCAGCTGTGCGGCCTGACCGTCGGCACCGGCGCGGGCACCACCTTCGAGGCCACCCTGAACGCCAAGAAGGACGTCTGCGCCCAGAACGGCAAGAAGCCGTACGAGGTGAAGTCCTTCTCCGAGAACGCCGCCGTGATCACCGGCCTCCAGCAGGGCCGGCTGGACGTGGTGATGTCCACCATCAACGGCCTGCGCTACCAGGCGAACCAGCCGGCCTCGAAGACCCGCTTCCTCGGCGAGTACCACCGGCTCGACGTCGGTTTCGCGTTCAAGAAGGGCTCGACGCTCACCCCCGCCTTCCAGGCCGCCGTCAACGAGCTGATCAAGGACGGCACGTACCAGAAGATCCTGGCCAAGTGGGGCACCACCGACTCGGCGATCACCGAGTCCAAGATCAACCCGCCCGAGCACAGCTGATCCCGGGAGCCCCCGATGACCGCCGTGACCCCCGAACAGGCCCTACCGCTCCGACAACCCGCCGACTCCGTCGAGGGGCTGACGATCGTCCCGCACCGCAGGCCGTGGCGGCTGGTGGCCGGCCTGGCCGCGCTGGTGCTGGCCGCCCAGTTCCTGCACGGACTGGCCGTCAACCCCGGCTGGGACTGGCCGACCTTCCGCGCCTTCGTGTTCTCCGACAGCATCCTGCGCGCGGTCGGCGTCACCCTCCAACTCACCGCCTACGGAACCGTCCTGGGCTTCGCGCTGGGCGCGGTGATCGCCGCGCTGCGGCTGTCCGGCAGCCCGATCCTGCGCACCATCGCCTGGACGTACGTGTGGGCGTTCCGCTCGATCCCGCTGATCGTGCAGCTGGTGTTCTGGTTCAACCTGGCCTACCTGTACAAGCGGATCGGGATCGGGATCCCGTTCGGCCCGACCTTCGCCTCCTTCGGCACCATGGACCTGCTCGGCGCCCTCGGCGCGGCCGTCCTCGGCCTCGCCCTGCACCAGGCCGCGTACGCCGCCGAGATCATCCGCGGCGGGGTGCTCGCGGTGGACGCCGGACAGCTCGAAGCCGCCGCCGCGCTCGGCATCCCGAAGTTCCGGCAGGCCTGGCGGATCGTGCTGCCGCAGGCCATGCGCGGCATCCTGCCGAACGCCGCCAACGAGGTGATCTCGCTGTTCAAGGGCACCTCGATCGTCTACGTGATGGCGATCGGCGAGCTCTTCTACCAGGTCCAGGTGATCTACGGCCGCACCGGCCGGGTGGTGCCGCTGCTGATGGTCGCCACCGTCTGGTACGTGCTGCTGACCACCGCCCTCTCGCTCGTCCAGTACTACGTCGAGCGCTACTTCGCCCGCGGCAGCGAACGCCACGCGCCGCCCACCCCCTGGCAGCGGCTGCGCGCCACCGTCACCGAGATCAAGGAGAAGCGGGCATGAGCGGCGACGGCGCCACGGCCATGGTCGAAGTACGCGGCGTGCACAAGCGGTTCGGGCGGCTGGAGGTGCTGCGCGGCATCGACCTCGACGTCCGCCCCGGCACCGTCACCGTGGTGCTCGGCCCGTCCGGCTCCGGCAAGTCCACCCTGCTGCGGGCGGTCAACCACCTGGAGAAGCTCGACCAGGGGTACGTCCGGGTGGACGGCGAACTGATCGGCTACCGGCGGGTCGGCGACAAGCTGCGCGAACTGCCCGAGCGCGAGGTGCTCAAGCAGCGCACCCGGCTCGGCTTCGTGTTCCAGAACTTCAACCTGTTCCCGCACCTGACCGTGCTGGAGAACCTGGTGGAGGCCCCGGTCGGCGCGCTCGGCGTGCCCAAGGAGCAGGCCCGGGCCCGGGCGCTGGAACTGCTGGAGCGGGTCGGCCTCGCCGACAAGGCCGCCGAGTACCCGCGCCGGCTCTCCGGCGGCCAGCAGCAGCGGGTCGCCATCGCCCGGGCGCTCGCCCTGGAGCCCAAGGTGCTGCTGTTCGACGAGCCGACCTCCGCGCTCGACCCCGAACTGGTCGGCGAGGTGCTCGACGTGATCAAGGACCTGGCCCGCACCGGCACCACCATGATCGTGGTCACCCACGAGATCGGCTTCGCCCGCGAGGTCGCCGACACGGTGGTGTTCATGGACGGCGGCGTGGTGGTCGAACAGGGCCCGCCGGCCCAGGTGCTGGACGACCCGCAGCACGAACGCACCCGCGCCTTCCTCGCCAAGGTCCTCTGAAATCCCCTTCCTGACAAAGGAGTCGCCCCCATGTCCGTGAACCGCCGCACCATCGCCTCGGCCGCCGCCGTCCTCGCCGCCACCCTGCTGCTCACCTCCTGCGGCTCCTCGAACAACGCCTCCGCCGACCTCAAGGGCAAGAAGGAGGGCACCGCGCCCAACGGCGTGAAGATCAACCTGACGCCCGACCAGAACCGGATCACCACTCCCAAGGTCGACTCGATCGCCGCCCTCCTCCCCGAGGAGATCCGCCGAAGAGGCACCCTCCAGGTCGCGGCGAGCGTCGGCACCGTCCCGCCACTGGGCTTCTACGCCACCGACGACAAGACCGTCATCGGCACCGAGCCCGACCTGGCGCACCTGATCGCCGACGTGCTCGGCCTGAAGATCGAGGTCAACCCGGTCTCCTGGGAGAACGTCTTCGTCGGCCTGGACAGCGGCAAGTACGACGTCGGCATCACCAACGTCACCGTCACCGAGGCCCGCAAGGAGAAGTACGACTTCGCCACCTACCGGCTCGACATCCTCGGCTTCGAGGCCAAGAAGGGCGGCAGCTGGAAGGTCACCGGCCCGGCCGACGTCGCCGGGCACACCATCGGCGTCTCCTCCGGCACCAACCAGGAGAAGCTGCTGCTGGCCTGGAGCGACCAGGACGTCAAGAACGGCCTCAAGCCGGTCGACGTGAAGTACTACCAGAACGCCTCCGACTACTACCTGGCCCTCGGCTCCGGCCGGATCGACGCCTGGCTCGGCCCCAACCCGGCCGCCGCCTTCCACTCCGCGCAGACCGGCGAGACCGAGGTGATCGGCACCTACTCCGGCGCCGGCGACACCGTCCTCGGCAAGATCGCCGCCACCACCAAGAAGGACAACGGCCTGGTCAACGCGCTCAACGCGGCGATCAACGAGACCATCAAGAACGGCACCTACGCCCAGGTCCTCAAGCGCTGGGGCCTGGACAACGAGGCCGTGCAGACCTCCGAGATCAACCCGCCCGGCCTGCCCAAGACCAACAGCTGACGCCTCCCCGGCGCGCTCCGGAGCGCATCCCTCACCAGCCGTGCGGGATGCGCTCCAGCACGCCGCCCGCGAACACGTCGTACAGCGGCAGCGACTCCAGGTGCACGTAGCCGATGTGGCAGTCGCACGACCCCAACGGGCAGGCCCGCGGCCGCAGTTGCGCCCGGTACGAGTCGTCGTACAGGTTGCCCAGCGGCGGCCGGACGAAGTGGCAGCGGCGCACCGTCCCGTCCCCGTCCACCGACAGCACGCTCTCGCCCGTCCGGCACGGCAGCCCCGCGCTGCGGTGCGGGTGCCGGCTGTAGCCGAACAGCGGGTCCAGCTCCGTCCACCGCGCCGCCTCGGCGTCGGTGTAGGTGAGCCCGTCGGCCGCGTTCACCCACAGGTACACCTCCGCCGGCAGCGCCGCCCGCAGCCGGCGGGCCGCCGCCAGGTGCTCCGGCTGCCCGACCACGCCCACGCTGAACCGCACGCCCAGCGCGGTGAGTTCGGCGCACTTGGCGAGGAAGCGCGGCTCGCCGACCTGCCCCGGGTGGTACGTCACCCAGAGCGCCAGCTTCGCGCGGTCCGCCTCCGCCAGCCAGGCCGTCCGGCAGCTCGCGTTGGTCTGGATCGCCACCCGCTCCAGGTGCGGCAGCCGGCTCAGCTCCACCATCGCCCGCCGGTACCAGCCGCGCACCAGCCCCTCGCCCCACGGCGTGAACAGCACCGACAGCCGCCCGTGCCGGTACGCCGCCGCCCAGGCCGTGAACCGCTCCAGCGCGGCCCGGTCGGCCCGCAGCAGCCGGGGGGTGTCGCGCCGCTTGGCGAACGGGCAGTACGGGCAGTCGTAGTCGCAGGAGGACAGCGGGCCCCGGTACAGCAGGGTCAGGTGGTCGCTCACTTGGCCTCGTACTCCGCCATGTTGGCGCGCACCGCCGGCGAGAACAGCCGCGGCCCCACCGCGTCCGACCAGGCCAGGCCCTCCGCGCTCAGCAGCAGCCGGGCCGGGTCCCGCGCCGACAGCCAGCCGCGGGCGGCGAACTCGGCCAGCTCGGCCGGGAAGTCCAGCTCCGGGGCGCTGCCGAAGCGCTCCCGGTAGGCCGCCAGGTCGACGCCCTCGCCCTGCAGCAGCGACTGCACCAGGTGGCGGCGGCGGGTCTCCTCGTCCGTCATCACCCAGCCCAGCTCGGCCCGGGAGAAGTCCGGCGCGGCCACGTAGTCGTCGATGATCCGGCGCACCTCGCGGGCGTCCACCGCGTAGTCGAAGGAGTAGTGCAGCCGCGAGGTGTACGAGCGGGCCCCGCAGCCCAGGCCCACCATGCCGTCGGTCTGGCAGGCGTACTCGCCCGCGCTCGCGCGCGCCGCGCCGGCCCGGCGGAACATCCGCATCGACACCTGCTCGTACCCCTCGGCCAGCAGGTGGTCGCGGCCCGTCCGGTACAGCGCCAGCCGCTGGGCGTCCCACTCCGGGCTCGGCGCGTCGGCCGCGCCGTGCCGCCCCAGGCCGGTCAGCGGCCGGACGTACAGCGGGTACAGGTACAGCTCCTCCGGCTGCCAGCGCAGGGCCGCGTTGAGGGACTCCACCCAACTGGCGGGCGTCTGGCCGTCGATGCCGTAGATCAGGTCGATGTTCAGCACCGGGAACCCGGCGTCCCGCACCCGCCCCAGCGCGGCCTCCACCGCCGCCCGCTTCTGCGGGCGCACCGCCGCCCGGGCCTCCCCGTCCAGGAACGACTGCACGCCCAGGCTCAGCCGGGTCGTCCCGCGCTCGGCCAGCACCCGCAGCCGGTCCGCCGTCGCGGTGTCCGGCGACGCCTCCACCGAGAGCGGCACCGCCCGCAGGTCCGCCCCCATCCGCGACTCGGCGATGTCGCACAGCCGCTCCAGCTCGGCCGCGGTCAGGTAGGTCGGCGTCCCGCCGCCGAACGCCGCCAGCGCGAACCGGGCGTCCGGCGCCAGCGCCTCCCGCACCTGCCCGGCCTGCCGCTCCAGCGCGTCCAGGTACGCGGTGGTCAGCCCCTCCGGACTGCCGATCCGGGTGAACAGGTTGCAGAACCCGCACCGCACCTCGCAGAACGGCACGTGCAGGTACAGCGACAGCGCGTCCTGCTTCTCCCCCCGCCACAGTTCCGCGAGCCGCGGCCGCTCCGGCAGCGCGCGGTACGCCGTCTTGTGCGGGTACGCGTAGACGTAACTCCGGTACGGGGACTCGGCGGTGGTGGTGCTCATCAGGACTCCCGTGACGGGCCGGCGGGAAGGAAGAAGTGCGCGTACGGGACGGTCCAGACCACCTCGTGGCCGATCCGGTGGCCGGTGTACCCGTCCTCGCCGTACGCGGTGCCGTGGTCGGAGCAGACGATCGCGAAGCACGGCCGCCGGGCGCTCATCGCCGCGAACAGCCTGCCCACGTGCGCGTCCACGTACTCCAGCGCGGCGGCGTGCGTCTCCCGGCTGTCCCCGTCCGCGCGGGTCGCACCCGGCAGGTGGAACCAGTTCGGCTGGTGCAGCGCCGAGACGTTCAGGAACAGGAACAGCGGCCGATCGGGCGGCTGCTCGGCCGCGACCCGCTCCGCCACCGCCACCTGCGACTCGAAGGAGGTCGGCGACGGCACCCCCAACTCCGGTGCCCAGTGGCTCTCCTGGAACAACCCCGGCAGCACCGAACCCAGCGGCCCCCGCTTGTTGAAGAACCCCACCCCGCCGATGCACACCGTCCGGTACCCGGCCCCGGCGAGCGCGGTCGGCAGGTCCGGCGCGTCGAACACCCAGGTCCGCGACTCGGTGGTCTCCGAACCGGCGAACCGCGCCGCGAACAGCCGCGGGTGCGGCCCGTCCGGCGAGGCCGGCGTCGGCAGGAATCCGGCCAGGATCGCCTGGTGCGCGGCGTACGTGAAGCTCCCCGGCGAGTGCCGCCGCTCCCAGCCGGCGGGCGGCAGGACCTTCGCCAGATTGGGCAGCCGCCCCGCCGCGAACAGCTCCGCGGCGACGTCGAAGCGCAGCGTGTCGAGCGTGACCAGCAGCAGGTCGTGCGACCCGACGACCTCGTTCATGTCGGGAATCCCGTGGGGCGAAACCAGGGGCTCGGGGAACGGCGAGTCCGTGCTGCTGACGGCCGGAGCCCATCGAAGGTCCGTGCTGCTGCGTGCCTGAACAGAACCGGAAGCAGATGCGCGCTCCGGCAGTGCACCGTCAGCAGCCCCGGGCTCGCCGTTCCCCGAGCCCCTGTGTGCACGCTCCGCCGAGCCCCTGAACGCGTAGGCCGGCGAAGCCAGTTGCGCCGCGTACGTGTCCAGGCCCGCGGCCGGCCCCTCGGGGAGGCCGGGGAGGTTGGGGAGGAGGTCGCCGAAGGCGTTGACCTCGGCGACCGCGGCGCGCTGCCAGTGGGAGTGGGGGAGGAGGTCGACGCCGACCATGGGGGCGTGCGGGAAGCACCTCGCGGCGGCCTCCGCGGTGGCGAGCAGCTCGGGCCAGTGCTCGCCCGCGGCGGCCCGGGCGAGGTCGGTCCCGCCGCGGGCCCCGCCGAGGTGCAGGTTGGTCATCGGGTGCCGGCTGGTGCGGACCACCGCGTGGGTGGCCCGGCCGCCGACCACCAGGACCCGCAGGTCCGCCGCCCGGCCGTGCTGGCCGGACTTGGGGATCCAGCGTTCGACGTGCAGGCCCTCGGGGGCGAGCCGGTCGACGAGTTCGGCGACCTCCGCCGCGGAGCGGTAGCGGCGGACGGCGAGCGAGTTGTGCAGCCCGCCCGGGGCGAGTTCCACCGAGGTGGTGGCCTGGACCCGGCCGCGCGGGCCGAACTCCAGCGCCACCACGCCGGACGCGGAGGAGCCGTGCACCGGCTTGAGGAACACCCGGCGCATCCCGGCCGCCGCCAGCCGCTCCCGCAACTCCTCGAAGCCGGACGGGAGTCCGCCGGGCAGCGCGGGCGGCACCGGCACCCCGGCGGCGGCCAGCCGGGCGTGGGTGCGCCGCTTGTCGAACATCACGGCGATCTCGTCCGGGTCGCCGAGCAGGCGCACCCCGGGCCGGGCGGCCAGCCCGCGCAGGGCGGCGGTGACGCCCGCGTACCAGGCGGGGCCGCCCTCCACCCGGGTCGCGGCGTACCCCGGGCCGAGGACGGGACCGCGCAGCAGCCGGTCGGCCTCCGGGTCCTCGCCGGGCGAGTCGAGCCGGACCACCGCGCCGGGCGGCAGTTCGTACCGTCCGCGCAGCAGGTCCGACCAGGGCAGCACGGCGGGTTCCGGCCGCCCCGCGGCGCGGGCCGCGGCGGCGAACAGGGTGACCCGGCGGTGCCCCGGGCAGCCCAGGACGACCAGGGGGGACGGCTGGTGCGAGGTCAACGTTCCGCCGTCCCGCCTACTCGGAGATGGCGACGTAGCGCCAGTTGTCGCCCGGGTCCTCGGCGTCGGAGAGGTCGATCGCGACCCCGGGCAGCGCCTCGCGCAGGCGCTGCTGCATGCCCTCGGTGAGGTAGTGGTGGTGCAGGTCCAGGGTCTTCAGGTGGGTGAGCGGCTGGCCCTCCAGCAGCGCCGCCGCGCCCTCGTCGGTGAACGCGCCCATGGACAGCGACAGGCCGGTCAGCCGGGGCACCACGGGGGCCCGGGCGACCAGCGCGGCGATCCGGTCCTGCTCCTCGGAGTCCTGCAGGCCCAGGTGGGTCAGCGCGGGCAGCTTGGCGCCGGACAGGAACGGGGCGAGGTCCTCCAGCGTCCAGTCGCCGCCGTAGCCGTCGACGCCGAGCCACAGCTCCAGCCGCTCCAGCGCCGGGAAGTCGCAGGCGCCGACCGCCCGGACGACCGGGGCGGGCAGGCCGCCGGACTCGAAGCGCAGCGCCTTCAGCCGCTCGTGCCGCAGCGGCTTGAGGGCGAGCCGCTCCTTGTCCTCGTAGTCCGCGGCGGAGCCGCGCACCACCAGTTCCTCCAGCAGCGGGAAGGTCTCGAACACCGGCGTGACGTCGCACATCTGGAGCCAGGAGATCTCGCACTCCTCGCCGGTGACGTCGCAGAGGAACAGCGCCCGCAGCGCGGGCAGCCGGTCGGCGGCGGCGAGGATCAGCGACAGCGCCTCGGAGAGCGGCTCCGGCTCCTCCGGGAACCAGCGGCCCAGCACCAGCGCGGTGACCTCCGACAGGTCGACGGCGTCCACGAACGCCTGCCACAGCGCGGGGAACTCCCCGTCCTCGTCCTCCCAGTCCAGGCCGACCCGCCAGGCGGTGCTGCCCGCGGCCGGGAGGTCGCCCTTCTCCCGGGCGGTGTGGAAATCGGTGACCGGGAGGCCGTGGAACTCCTCGGCGTGGTCCCTGACAACCATGCGCTGCTCCTCGCTGCTTCTTCGTCGTACCGCTGCTGTCCGTCGCGGCCCGTGGTGGACCTCGCGGCCCGTGAGGACCCCGCGGCCCGTGGTGGGCCGGAGACCTGTCTACCAGGCGCCCGTGACGTTCACCCGCACGAAGGACGCGACGGGAGCGGGGTTGTCGGTGGCACGGCCTAGTTTTCGGGGCACGGAGTTCGGCAGCGGGCCGGACCTGACAGCGGGAGGCCCCGTGTACCGCCAGGGAGACGTACTGATCGTGCCGGTCGCGCGGAGCGCGGTGCCGGCCTCCGTCGCCCACCTGGCGCGCCGGCCGCGGGACGCCCGGGGGCGGCTGGTGCTGGCCCTCGGCGAGGTGACCGGGCACGCCCACGCGGTGGTCGGCCCGGGCGAACTCGCCCGCGAGGGCGGCCCGTTCGCCCCCGCCTGGCTGCACCTGCCGGAGGGCGGCCGGGTCGTCCACGAGGAGCACGCGGCGATCACCCTGCCCAGCGGCTGGTTCCGGGTGGTCCGCCAGCGCGAGTACGCGCCCGGCGCGGTCCGCATGGTCGCCGACTGAGCCCGCCCGCCCGCCACCCGCCCCAGACCCAGCCCACGGAGAACCGATGACCAGCCAGCTGACCGGCCGCCCGGCCGACCTCTCGGCGGCCCACTGGCGGGCCGTCGCCGCCGCCACCGGCCCCGCCGACCGTGCCACCGCCGAACAGGCCGTCAGGGACGCCTACCGGGCCGCCGGACTCGCCGAGCCCACCGAGTTCCGCTGGTACCCCTCGCCGCGCGCCGCCCTCGCCGAACTCCTCGACCACCGGGGCGAGTTCGGTGCCAGCGTGCGCGAGCAGGTGCGCACCGCCGCCTGGGAACGGGCCCGCGCCGGCGCCCTCGGCGCGCTCGGCCCCACCGGCTGGGCCGAACTGTGGAACACCACCGGCGGCGAACTCGTCGGCACCACCGACCTGCCCGCCGAACGCGTCCGCACCGCGCTGCTCGACCACTTCGCCCCCGAGCCCGAGCCGATCGACGACTGGCGCGAGGCCCGCAAGCCCGAGAACCTGGCGCTCCGCCAGGCCGCCGCCGAACGGCGCGGCCGGGTCCGGCTCGCCCTGCTGGACGCCGTGGCCGGCCAGCACGACGCCGCCTGGCTCGCCGCCTTCGACACCGCCGGCACCGGCGACGCGGCCCTCGCCGCGCTGGCCGGCGTCGCCCGCCAGACCGGCTGGTGGTGGCCGTACGAGCGCACCGTGCTGCTCAGCGAACGCCCCGCCGCCCTGCACCGCGACGAGGCCGGCCGGCTCGACCGCGCCGACGGCCCGGCCCTCGCCTACGCCGACGGTTTCGCCCTGTACGCCTGGCGCGGCATGCCCGTCCCCGCCGACTTCCCCGAGCGGCTGACCGGCCTCACCCCCGAGCGCATCCGCACCGAGGAGAACGCCGAACTGCGCCGCGTCATGCTGGAGCACTTCGGCTACGACCGCTACCTCGCCGAGTCCGGCGCCGAACCCCTGCACCGGGACGAGACCGGCGTCCTGTGGCGGATCCAACTGCCCGACGACGAGCCGGTGGTGATGGTCGAGGTGGTCAACTCCACCCCCGAACCGGACGGCACCCACCGCACCTACTACCTGCGCGTCCCGCCCGGCACCCGCACCGCCCGGGCCGGCGTCGCCTGGACGTTCGGCGTCGAGGAGGCCGACTACCGGCCGCAGCGCGAGACCTGACCGGCGGCGGGCGGCCGCTGTCAAGGGTGCGGGCCGATGATTCGGCCTGCGCCCGGCCCCCTCCGAATGGGAGGAATTCGCCGAAGCGGCACCGCTGTTCCGCAGGCGAGCACCCCTGATATACCTCGATGTCCCGGGGCGGGGACGACCCGCTCCCGAGACGAACAGGTGGTGACGGACAGTGAAGCTCCTCCGCGTGGGCCCGGCCGGCGCAGAACGACCGGTCGTGCTCGCCCCCGACGGCACCGCCCGCGACCTCCGCCCGCTCACCCCCGACCTCGACGGCGCCTTCCTCGCCGGGTTCGACCCGGCGACCCTGGACCCCGCCACCCTCCCGGTCACCGACCTCACCGGCGAACGCGTCGGCCCGCCGGTCGCCCGCCCCGGCAAGATCGTCGGCATCGGCCTCAACTACCGCGACCACGCGGCCGAGGCCGGCGCCGAGATCCCGACCGAGCCGGTGGTCTTCCTCAAGCCCGTCAACACCCTGGTCGGCCCCCACGACCGGGTGCTCGTCCCGCGCGGCAGCCTGAAGACCGACTACGAGGTCGAACTCGCCGTCGTCATCGGCCGCACCGGCCGCTACCTCGACACCCCGGCCGACGCCGCCGCGATCATCGCCGGCTACGCCGCCGCCAACGACGTCACCGAGCGCGCCTTCCAGTTCGAGCGCGGCGGCCAGTGGGACAAGGGCAAGTCCGCCGAGACCTTCACCCCGCTCGGCCCCTGGCTGGTCACCCCCGACGAACTCGGCGACCCGCAGGCCCTCGACCTGCGGCTGTGGGTCAACGGCGAACTCCGCCAGAACGGCTCCACCGCCGAGATGATCTTCCCGGTGCACGAAACCGTCCGCTACCTCACCCACTTCATGCGCCTCGACCCCGGCGACATCGTCATCACCGGCACCCCCGCCGGCGTCACCCTCGGCCGCCCCGGCACCCCCTTCCTCCGCGAGGGCGACAAGCTCACCCTCGAAGTCACCGGCCTCGGCCGCCAGGAGACGACGCTCGGCCAGGCCTAGTACGAGCACCGTCAGGGGCTCGGGGAACGGCGAGCTCGGGTCTGCTGCGGGTTCACTGCCGGAGCGCGCATCTGCTTCCGGTTCCGTTCACTACACGCAGCAGCACGGACCTCCGATGGGCTCCGGCCGTCAGCAGCATCGACCCGCCGTTCCCCGGGCCCCTGATGGTGCTCCCTGTCGAGCCCCTGACCCCTACAGCCCCATCGCGCGCAGGCGCGCGATGAGCACGCCCGCCGGGCTGTCCGCGGTCTCCAGCGCCAGCCAGCCGTGCAGGACCTCCGCGGTCTGGGCGTCGCGGACGGCGGTGGCCGCGGCCATCACCACGAACTGGTCGACCAGCCAGGCGCACAGCGAGTCGGCCGGGATCTGCCGCCCCTCGTCGAGCCAGCTGATCGCGGAGGCTTCGACCACCGAGATCCACGAGCGGACCAGCAGGGTCAGTCGCGGTCCGGCCTCCCGCACCCCCAGGTACCGCAGGGTGCGCCTCAGCGCCGCGCGGCGCACGTCGTCGACGATGGCGGAGGTGCGCGCGGTCTCGACGACCGAGCCGCCGCGCAGCAGCGCGCCGTAGCCGGCGGCGTGCTCGCCGACGAAGTCGAAGTACCGGTGCAGGACGGCGCCGAGCTGCTGGGTGGGGGTGCCGTCGGCGGCTTCGACGGTGAACCGGGTGGTGAGTTCGGAGGCGGCGCTGCGCAGGGCCGCCTCGTACAACTGCTGCTTGCCGCCGGCGAAGTAGCGGTAGACCAGCGGCCGGGAGGCGCCGGCGGCCTCCGCGACGTCGTCCAGGGAGACCTCCTCGGGCGGGCGGGAGGCGAACAGTTCGAGGGCGACGGCGATCAGTTGTTCGCGCCGTTGCTGGACGGGCAGCCTCCGGTAGGTGGCGCGGCGGGGGCGCTGCGCGGCGGTGGGGTCGTCGACGGGGTCCCCGACGGGGGAGGGGGTCGCTGCCATGGGTGCCAGGGTAGACCTCGGGCGGGCCGCCGCACCCCCTGCGCACGGCCGCGACCGGCGGAGTTCCCGTCGGGCGGGGCCCGGTCCGCGGCCGCAGACTGGGGCCGGGGCCAGCGGAGGACGGCGAGGAGCGGCCGGTGCGGTGGGTGCGGGCGGTGTGGCGGTGGATCGGGAGGTCGCCGGGGACGTACGTGTGGCTGCTGCTGCTGGCGCTCACCAGTTTCGTGGTGGCCCGGATGGATCCGGCGGCGCTAGACTACTTCCTGCAGAAGCGTTCCACCAACGTCGACCAGCTCACCTCGCGCCCGGTGCACGCCCTGCTGGCCAGCCTGATCTGGACCGAGCAGTCGAACTTCCTGTTCTACTTCGTGGTCTTCCACGTCTTCCACGTGCCGGCCGAGCGCTGGCTGGGCACCCGCCGCTGGCTGACCGTCGCGCTGACCGCGCACGTGCTGGCGACCTTCGTCAGCGAGGGCGTGGTGGCCTGGGGCGTCAACCACCAGGTGCTGCCGCCGAACATGTCGACCACGGTGGACGTCGGCGTGTCGTACGCACTGGCCGGGGTGGAGGGCGTGCTGACGTACGGGCTGGCCGGGGCGTGGCGCTGGGTGTACGGGTGCGGGCTGGTCGGCTTCTACCTGGTGCCGCTGCTGACCTCGCACACGTTCACCGATCTGGGGCACTTCTGCTCGGTGCTGATCGGCCTGGCGTTCTACCCGATCACCCGGGGCCGGCCGACCTGGGACCCGTGGCGCGGCGTGCGCCGGCCGACCCCCGTCAAGGGCTGACGAGGCCGAGAGCGGACAGGGGTTGAATTCGCCTGCGGCTCCAACAGAATGGCCGGATGGCTCATGAACTGAACGACCCTCACCCGAGCGGCCCCACCCCGCGCCGCCTCGCTGATTCCTACGTCCACGCCCTCGCCGACGCCGACCCGCTGACCGCGGTCTACCTCGGCCTCAACCCGGACGACGACCGGCTGACCGACCTGTCGCCCGAGGGCGTCGAAGCCACCGCCGAACTGGCCCGCCGCACCCTGGCGGCCCTGGACGCGCTGGAGGCGTCCGGCCCGGTCGAGGACGAGGCCGAACGCCGCTGCGCCCGGCTGCTGCGCGAGCGGCTGACCGCCGAACTGGCCGTGCACGACGCGGGCGAGGACTACCGCAGCGTCCGGAACCTGGGCTCGCCGGTGCACAACACCCGCGAGGTGTTCACCCTGCTGCCCACCGACACCGACGAGGACTGGCAGCGGCTCGGCCGCCGGCTGGCCCGCTTCCCGCTGGCGATGGCCCAGTACCGGGCGAGCCTGGAGGAGGGCGTCCGGCGCGGCCTGCTGTCGGCGCCGCGCCAGGTGGAGACGGCGGTCGGCCAGTTCGGCGAGTGGATCGACGGCGACACCCCCGGCGGCTGGTTCGGCGACCTGGTCGCCCCGGCCCCCGAGCACCTGCGCGAGCAGCTGGCCGCCACCGCCGTCGCGGCCACCGCCGCGCTCGCCGAGCTGCGCGACTGGATGCGCGACGTGTACGCCCCCGCCGCCCAGGGCACCCCCGACGCGGTCGGCCGGGAGCGCTACACCCGCTGGGTGCGCTACTGGACGGGTGCCGAGCTCGACCTGGACGAGGCGTACCGCTGGGCCTGGGAGCAGTTCCACGAGCTGGACGCGCAGATGCGGGTCGAGGCGGAGAAGGTCCGCCCGGGCGAGACCCCGATGCAGGTCATGAAGTGGCTGGAGACCGACGGCCCGGCGATCCGCGGCGAGCAGCAGGTGCAGGAGTACCTGCAGGGCCTGATGGACCGGGCGATCAACGACCTCCAGGGCACCCACTTCGACCTGGCCGAGCCGCTGCTCCGGGTCGAGTCGCGGATCGCCCCGCCCGGCGGCGCCGCCGCCCCGTACTACACCCAGCCCTCGCTGGACTTCTCCCGCCCCGGCCGGACCTGGCTGCCGACCCTGGGCCGGGAGGCGTTCCCCGAGTGGGACCTGGTCTCCACCTGGTACCACGAGGGCGTCCCGGGCCACCACCTGCAGCTCGCCCAGTGGACGTACGTCGCCGACCGGCTCTCCACCTACCAGGTCACCCTGGGCGGGGTCAGCGCCAACATGGAGGGCTGGGCGCTGTACGCCGAGCGCCTGATGGACGAGCTGGGCCACCTGACCGACCCGGGCCACCGCCTCGGCTACCTGAACGCCCAGATGATGCGGGCGCTGCGGGTGATCGTCGACATCGGCATGCACGCCGAGCTGGACTTCCCCGCCGACTCGCCGTTCGCCCCCGGCGAGCCGATGCTCCCCGAGCGGGCCCGCGAGTTCTTCGGCGCCTACTGCGGCCTGTCCGCCGACTTCCTGGACAGCGAGCTGGTGCGCTACCTGGGCCTGCCCGGCCAGGCGATCGGCTACAAGCTCGGCGAGCGGGCCTGGCTGCGCGGCCGGGCCGCGGCCCGGGCGGCGGCCGAGGCGCGCGGCGGCGAGTTCGACCTCAAGAGCTGGCACATGGCGGCGCTGTCGCAGGGCTCGCTGGGCCTGGACGACCTGGTCACCGAGCTGAGCGCGCTGTAACCGGACGGACCGCGTCCCGGGTGGCCGATGCGGCCGGGCACCCGGGACCGCCGTCCCAAATGTTGACAAACCGGCCAATTCGCCTTGCCGCCGGTCCGTCCGGGGGTTTCCCTGGGAAGAGCGCCGTACGCGCCCTGCCCCACTCCCGATCGGCGGAAGGCGGCCCCACGGTGACACCCCAGCAAGCCCCCGACACTCCTGCCGCGGATCCGCGCCGCTGGTGGGCCCTGGCGGTCATCGCCATCGCCCAACTGATGATCGTCCTCGACGCGACGATCGTGAACATCGCCCTCCCGTCCGCGCAGAAGGCGCTCGACATCTCCGACGCCAACCGGCAGTGGGTGATCACCGCCTACACGCTGGCCTTCGGCGGACTGCTGCTGCTCGGCGGCCGGATCGGCGACCTCTTCGGCCGCAAGCGGACCTTCATGGTCGGCCTGCTCGGCTTCGCCCTCGCCTCCGGCATCGGCGGCTTCGCCACCACCGGCGGCATGCTGTTCGCCGCCCGCGCCCTGCAGGGCGCCTTCGGCGCGCTGCTCGCCCCGTCCGCGCTCTCCCTGCTCTCCGTCACCTTCCGCGACCCGCGCGAGCGCGCCACCGCCTTCGGCATCTTCGGCGCCCTGGCCGGCGGCGGCGCGGCGATCGGCCTGATCACCGGCGGACTGCTCACCGAGTACCTGTCCTGGCGCTGGTGCCTGTACGTCAACGTGCCGATCGCGATCATCACCGGCATCGCCGCGTACTACCTGCTGGTGCGCGACCACGTCGACCGCTCCCGCCGGGTCCGGCTCGACCTGCCCGGCGCGGTGCTCGGCTGCGGCGGCCTGCTGGCCATCGTGTACGGCACCTCCGAGGCGGTCACCCGCGGCTGGGACGACTGGCTGGTGCTCACCGCGCTCTGCGGCGGCGTCGCCCTGCTCGCCGTCTTCGCGCTGGTCGAACGGCGCACCGAGCACGCCCTGCTGCCGATGCACCTGATCGGCGACCGGAACCGGGCCGGCGGCGCGCTCTCGGTCGGGCTCGCCGTGATCGGCATGTTCGGCCTGTTCCTCTTCCTCACCTACTACCTGCAGGTGATCAAGGGCTACTCGCCGATCAAGGCCGGCGTCTCCTTCCTGCCGATGACCGCCGCCATCGTGGTCAGCGCGGCCGGCATCGCCTCCCGGCTGATGAACCGGATCCCCACCCGGAACCTGGTCGTCCCCGGCCTGCTGCTCGGCGCCGCCGGCATGGCCTGGCTCACCCAGATCAAGGTGGACAGCCCCTACGCCACCATGGTGCTGCCCGCCGAACTGCTGCTCGGCTTCGGCATGGGCCTGGTCTTCATGCCCACCATGAGCCTGGCCACCCTGAACGTCGCCCCCGAGGAGACCGGCGCCGCCTCCGCCATCATCAACAGCGCCCAGCAGGTCGGCGGCTCGATCGGCACCGCCCTGCTCAACACCATCGCCGCCAGCGTCACCGCCACCTACCTGGCCGCCCGCAACCCCACCGACCCGCTGGTGCAGGCCAACGGCGCGGTGCACGGCTACGCCGTCGCCACCACCGTCGCGATGGCCATCCTGCTGGGCGCCGCGCTGGTCGCCTTCCTGATGATCAACCACCGCCCGGCCCCCGGCGAGGCCCGGGGCAAGGACGCCGCCGCCGAGGCCCGCGCCACGGTCTGACCCGACCGCGGGAGGCCGCCCGGCGCCACCGGAAACTCACCGACCTCCCAGCAAGTCCTGACGGCTTTCCCAGTTCGACGGCGGATATTGGGGAAGCCGTCCGGCACGCGCCCACGCCGGAACGCCGACGCGGGCGCCACCGCGACCAGGACCGGCGAGGACGGGACAGCACATGGGACGACGACACACCGGACAGGACGGCCACCGCCCGCTGCGGACGGCCGCGCTCACCTCCTTCCTCGCCGTCGGCGTCGTCGGCGCGCTGACGGCCGCCGGGCTGCTCGCCGCCCACCCGCGGCACCCGGGTCGCCCGAGCAGCGACACCGTCGCCCTGGCCGTCCCCACCACCGCCGCGCCCACCCCGACGCCCTCGTCCTCGCCGTCCCCGTCCCCGTCCCCGTCCTCCTCCGCGTCCCTCGCCCCAGAGGGCGTCCCGCTCGGCGTCACCACCACCGCCCCCGACGACGCCGAGTCCCGCCGGGTCGGCGCCCTGTTCTCCGGCCAGGCCACCCCCGGCAACCACTTCTGCACCGCCAGCGTCATCGACAGCCCCGGCCGCAACCTGATCCTCACCGCCGCGCACTGCCTCTCCGGCGCGAACGGCACCACCTTCGCCCCCGGCTACCGCGACGGCCGTGCCCCGTACGGCAGTTGGCGGGTCACCAAGGTCTACACCGCCGACGGCTGGCGCAACGGCGGCGACCCCGACGAGGACTTCGCGATCCTCGCCGTCGCCCCCAACGACGGCCGCCAGATCGAGGACGCCGTCGGCGGCAACCTTCTCGGCACCGACGCCCCCTGGACCGCCCGGGTCCGGCTCTACGGCTACCCCGCCAGCACCGAACTCCCCATCCGCTGCACCAACACCACCACCCGCCAGGACACCTACCAGCGCCGGATCGACTGCCCCGCCTTCCCCGGCGGCACCAGCGGCGGCCCCTTCGTCGACACCGACACCGGAGAGGTCATCGGCGTCATCGGCGGCTACCAGCAGGGCGGCGACACCGCCGACACCTCCTACAGCGCCGCCTTCGACCACACCATCGCCGAACTCCTCGCCGAGGCAAGCTGATAGCGGAGCACGCATTCAGAGGCGCGCACTCAGGGGCTCACGAGTGCGCGCACTCAGGGGCTCGGGGAACGGCGAGGCCGTGGCTGTTGCGGGTTCACTGCTGTTGCGCGCGTCTGCTTCTGGTTCTTGTCACTACACGCAGCAGCACGGACATTTCGATGGGCTCCGGCCGCCAGCAGCACGGACTCGCCGTTCCCCGAGCCCCTGATTCGCCTCCCGCCGGTCGGGCGGTCAGCCCATAGCGGGGGCGAAGCCGCCGTGCGAGCCGCCGTCGAGGAGGGCCGGCCAGTCGAGCGGTCCGGTCAGGCCGGCGGGGTCGGGGAGGGAGACGACCAGCGCTCCGCCGGCCTGTTCGACCTCCTCGCACCAGCGGGCGACGCCGTCGGTGTCGAAGGAGCCGCCCAGGGTGGGGAAGACGCAGCCCTCGTCGCCGGGGCCGTCCAGCACGCACATGGTCAGCCGGGCGAACACCGACCAGCCGTCCAGCGCGGGCACCGAGCCGTCCGTGACGCGCAGCACCGGCAGGCCGCCGTGCACGGGGGCGCCGCCGAGCAGCAGGATCGGCGCGGACGCCCCGGAGACCAGCCGGACCTGTTCGGGAGAGATCATCACCCGGGTACCCTGCCACACCCGGCGGGCGGCTCGGCCCGGACAGCAAGAAGGCCCAAGTCCGTTGGACCCGGGCCTCGTCGAGACTCACCTGCTGAAGTGCCCCCGGTAGGATTCGAACCTACGCACCCGCCTCCGGAGGGCGGTGCTCTATCCCCTGAGCTACGGGGGCCTGGGCTGACCTCGCGGTGTTGCCCGGCCTGACGGGGAAAACACTACCAGGGAAAGTGCGCGCCTCCGCACAGGGTTCTTCCCCGCCCCCGCCGACGGCCCGTCAGCGGGCCGCCGGATGTGACCCAAAGGCCGGACGCGGGGGGCGGGGCGCGGCTACCCTCGGTGAGGTGGCGGCGACGTCGGGGCGGGTCCTCGTGGTGGACGACAGCGAGGTGATCCGCCAACTGATCAGGGTCAACCTGGAGCTGGAGGGCTTCGAGGTGGTGACCGCCGCCGACGGTGCCGAGTGCCTGGAGGTGGTCCGCCGGGTCGCGCCGGACGTGGTCACCCTGGACGTGGTGATGCCCCGGCTGGACGGCCTGCGGACGGCGGCCCGGCTGCGCGCCTCGCGGGACACCGCGCACCTGCCGATCGCGATCGTGAGCGCCTGCACGCCGGCCGACCTGGAGCGCGGCGAGTCGGTGGGGGTGGACGGCTACCTGGCCAAGCCCTTCGACCCGGCGGAGCTGGTCGCGCTGGTGCGGCGGCTGCGGGCGGCGGCCTCGGCGGAGCGGCGCTTCGCCTACGACTTCGGCAGCCCGGCGCCGTCCGGCGGGCCGGACCCGCGCGATTCAGCTCAGAGCGAACGGAGGCAGGAACTCGTCCGGCCGGACGAGCCGCGCCCGTGAGATGTGCCCGCCAGCAGCGGCGTCCGACGACACGAAGCACGTCCGGAGCCGCGACGCGCGCCGCCGCGGACAAACCGAGTGGCGGCCGGGTCCCCCGTCTCGCCTAGGCTGGGCACCGTGACACCCGCAGAACTCTCCCAGGCAGTCCAGGCCGCCGTCAGCACCGCCATCGAGGCGGGCGAGCTGACCGTCGACGTGCCCGCGCACGTGACGGTCGAGCGGCCCAAGAACAGGGACCACGGCGACTACGCCACCAACGTGGCCCTCCAGCTCGCGAAGCCGGCCGGCAAGCCGCCGCGAGCCGTCGCGGAGATCCTGGCCGGGCGTCTGCGAGGGATCACCGGCGTCGCGAAGGTCGACATCGCCGGTCCGGGCTTCCTGAACATCACGCTGGACGCCGCCACCCAGGGCGAGCTGGCGCGCACCATCGTCGAGGCGGGCGAGGCGTACGGCCGCAACGAGGCGCTCAAGGGCCTGAAGATCAACCTGGAGTTCGTCTCGGCGAACCCGACCGGCCCGATCCACATCGGCGGCGTCCGCTGGGCCGCCGTCGGCGACTCGCTGGCCCGGGTGCTCAAGGCGACCGGCGCCGAGGTGTCGACCGAGTACTACCTGAACGACGCCGGCGTGCAGATCACCAAGTTCGCCAAGTCGCTCAAGGCCGCGGCCAACGGGCAGCCCGCCCCCGAGGACGGCTACGTCGGCGAGTACATCACCGACATCGCCAAGGCCGTCACCGACGGCGTCCCCGGCATCCTCGACCTGCCCGAGGACGAGCAGCTCCGGGCGTTCCGGACCGAGGGCCTCAAGCTGATGGTCGCCGAGATCCAGCGCTCGATGACCGAGTTCGGCGTGCACTTCGACACCTGGTTCTCCGAGCAGACGCTGCACGACTCCGGCGCCGTCGAGAAGGCCATCGAGCGGCTCCGCGAGCAGGGCCACGTCTTCGACCGGGACGGCGCGATCTGGCTGCGCACCACCGACTTCGGCGACGACAAGGACCGCGTCCTGATCAAGGCCGACGGCGAGACCACCTACTTCGCCGCCGACGCCGCCTACTACCTGAGCAAGCGGGACCGCGGCGCGGAGGTCTCGGTCTACATGCTCGGCGCCGACCACCACGGCTACGTCAACCGCCTCAAGGCCATCGCGGCCTGCGCCGGCGACGACATGGACCGCAACATCGAGGTGATGATCGGCCAGTTCGTGAAGATGCTGCGCGACGGCAAGGAGGTCCGGCTCTCCAAGCGCGCGGGCAACATCATCACGATCGACGACGTGGTCGACTGGATCGGCGTGGACGCCGCCCGCTACATGCTGGTGCGGCAGTCCACCGACTCCACCATCACCATCGACATCGACGTGGTCACCAGCCAGACCGCCGAGAACCCGGTCTTCTACGTGCAGTACGCGCACGCCCGGATGTGCTCCGTGCAGCGCAACGCGGCGGAGAAGGGCATCACCCGCAGCGCGGACTTCGCCCCGGAGCTGCTGAGCACCGAGTGGGAGAACGACCTGCTCGGCCAGCTCGGCGAGTTCCCGCGGGTGCTGGCCAAGGCCGGCGAGCTGCGCGAGCCGCACCACGTGGCCACCTACCTGGAGCAGCTGGCCCGCGCCTACCACCGGTTCTACGACAACTGCCAGATCCTGCCGAAGGGCGACGAGGAGGTCACCGACCTCACGCACGCCCGGCTCTGGCTGGCCGACGCCACGCGAACGACGCTGGCCAACGGCCTCCGACTGCTCGGCGTCTCGGCGCCCGAGCGGATGTAAGCACCAAGCCCCCAGCGCACGGTACGGAGCGAAGGGGCGGCGGACCGGTCCACGGCGGACCGGTCGCCGCCCCTCGCCATAGGTCGAGGAAGTGACAGCAAGATGAGTCGATCCGCTCACCCGGCGGGCCCCCGGCACGGCGACGTGCTGCCCGAGGGGCACTACCAGGCCCCGCCGGCCGACCTGAACGCCCTCGACCCCAAGGTGTGGGCGCGCACCGTGGCCCGCGGCGCGGACGGCGCGCTCACCGTCGGCGGGGTCGACGTGCGCACCCTGGCCGAGGAGTTCGGCACCCCCGCCTACGTGCTGGACGAGGCCGACTTCCGCTCCCGGGCCCGGGCCTGGCGGGACGCCTTCGGCACGGACGCCGACGTGTACTACGCGGGCAAGGCGTTCCTGTCCAAGGCCGTGGTGCGCTGGCTGCACGAGGAGGGCCTGAACGTCGACGTGTGCTCCTCGGGCGAGCTGCACGTCGCGCTGGCGGCCGGGATGCCGGGCGGGCGGATCGCGCTGCACGGCAACAACAAGTCGGTGCGCGAGCTGGAGCAGGCCGTGAAGGCCGGCGTCGGCCACGTCGTGGTGGACTCCTTCCAGGAGATCGAGCGGCTGGCCGAGATCGCCGGGGCGCAGGGCGTCCGGCAGCCGGTGCTGATCCGGATCACCGTCGGCGTCGAGGCGCACACCCACGAGTTCATCGCCACCGCGCACGAGGACCAGAAGTTCGGCCTCTCGCTGTCCGGCGGCCTGGCCGCCGAGGCGGTCCGCCGGGTGCTGGCCGAGCCCGCCCTGGAACTGCGCGGCATCCACTCGCACATCGGCTCGCAGATCTTCGACTTCGCCGGTTTCGAGGTCGCCGCCCGCCGGGTGGTCGGCCTGCTCGCCGAGGTCCGCGACGAGCACGGCGTCCAGCTGCCGGAGGTCGACCTGGGCGGCGGGCTCGGCATCGCCTACACCGCCGAGGACGACCCGCGCGAGCCCGCCGAGATCGCCGCCGCGCTCGGCGAGATCGTCCGACGGGAGTGCGCCGCGGCCGGGTTGACGGTCCCTCGGATCAGCGTCGAGCCCGGCCGGGCGATCGTCGGCCCCACCGCGTTCACGCTGTACGAGGTCGGCACGGTCAAGCCGCTGGAGGGCCTGCGCACCTACGTCAGCGTGGACGGCGGCATGTCCGACAACATCCGCACCGCGCTGTACGACGCCGCCTACTCGGTGGCGCTGGCCTCCCGCACCAGCGACGCCGAGCCGATGCTGGTCCGGGTGGTCGGCAAGCACTGCGAGTCCGGCGACATCGTGGTCAAGGACGCCTTCCTGCCCGCCGACCTGGCCCCCGGCGACCTGATCGCGGTGCCCGCGACCGGCGCCTACTGCCGCTCGATGGCGAGCAACTACAACCACGCCCTCAAGCCCCCGGTGCTGGCCGTCGCCGACGGCGCGGCCCGGGTGATCGTCCGCCGCGAGACGGAGGAGGATCTCCTGCGGCTGGATATCGGCTGACGAAATTTTCGTCTCAGAACGTGGACCAGCCGTAGATCTGTGCGGAAAGTCCCGGAGACTGGTGTGAACAGACATGCCCCCGGGGACGACGGAGCGCCCCGACGGGGACCGAAGAATGCAGAGCGGAGTCGGATGATGCGTACGCGCCCGCTGAAGGTGGCGTTGCTGGGCTGTGGTGTGGTGGGCTCCGAGGTGGCGCGCATCATGACGACGACGGCCGACGACCTCGCCGCCCGCATCGGTGCCCCGGTCGAGCTCGCGGGCATCGCGGTCCGACGGGCCGGCCGCCCCCGCCCCGGCGTCCCCGAGCACCTGCTCACCACCGACGCCGAGGCCCTGGTCGGCCGCGGCGACATCGACGTGGTGATCGAGGTCGTGGGCGGCATCGAGCCGTCCAAGTCGCTGATCCTGAAAGCCTTCGAGGGCGGCGCCTCGGTCGTCTCCGCGAACAAGGCGCTGCTCGCCAAGGACGGCGCCGAACTGCACGCCGCGGCCGCCGCGGCCGGCGTCGACCTCTACTACGAGGCCGCCGTGGCCGGGGCGATCCCGCTGCTGCGCCCGCTGCGCGAGTCGCTGGCCGGCGACAAGGTGAACCGGGTGCTGGGCATCGTCAACGGCACCACCAACTTCATCCTGGACAAGATGGACTCCACCGGCGCCGGGTACTCCGAGGCGCTGGAGGAGGCCACCGCGCTGGGCTACGCCGAGGCCGACCCGACCGCCGACGTGGAGGGCTTCGACGCCGCCGCCAAGGCCGCCATCCTGGCCGGGATCGCCTTCCACACCAAGGTCACCGCCGCGGACGTCTACCGCGAGGGCATCACCGAGGTCACCGCCGCCGACATCGCCTCCGCCAAGCAGATGGGCTGCGTGGTCAAGCTGCTGGCGATCTGCGAGCGGGCCGCCGACGGCGCCTCGGTCACCGCCCGGGTCCACCCGGCGATGATCCCGCTCAGCCACCCGCTGGCCTCGGTCCGCGAGGCGTACAACGCGGTCTTCGTGGAGGCCGAGGCGGCCGGCCGGCTGATGTTCTACGGCCCCGGCGCGGGCGGCTCGCCGACCGCCTCCGCGGTCCTCGGCGACCTGGTCGCGGTCTGTCGCAACAAGCTGACCGGCTCCACCGGCCCCGGCGACTCGGTCTACGCCGCGCTGCCCGCCAAGCCGATGGACGAGGTGGTCACCCGCTACCACGTCAGCCTGGACGTGGACGACCGCGCGGGCGTGCTCGCCCAGGTCGCCTCGGTCTTCGCCGACCACGGCGTCTCCATCGACACCGTGCGCCAGCAGGGCCGGGACGGCGACGCCGCGCTCGTGGTGGTCACCCACCGCGCCACCGACGCCGCCCTGTCGGCGACGGTCGACAAGCTCCGCGCACTGGACAGCGTGCGCGACGTGGCCAGCATCATGCGGGTCGAAGGGGAATAAGGAAAACCGGTATGAACGCCATTGCCGAAAGCACAGCCCGAGGCAGCCACACCCACCAGTGGCGCGGCCTCATCGAGGAGTACCGCGACCGCCTCCCGGTCTCCGACTCCACCCCCGTGGTGACCCTGCTGGAGGGCGGCACGCCGCTCGTCCCCGCCCAGGTGCTCTCCGAGCGCACCGGCTGCGACGTCTACCTCAAGGTCGAGGGCGCCAACCCGACCGGCTCCTTCAAGGACCGCGGGATGACCATGGCCATCTCCAAGGCCAAGGAGGACGGCGCCCAGGCCGTCATCTGCGCGTCCACCGGCAACACCTCCGCCTCCGCCGCCGCCTACGCGGTGCGGGCCGGCATGGTCTCCGCGGTGCTCGTCCCGCAGGGCAAGATCGCCCTGGGCAAGATGGGCCAGGCGCTGGTGCACGGCGCCAAGATCCTGCAGGTCGACGGCAACTTCGACGACTGCCTGACGCTGGCCCGCGAGCTCTCCGAGAAGTACCCGGTGGCCCTGGTCAACTCGGTCAACCCGGTGCGCATCGAGGGCCAGAAGACCGCCGCCTTCGAGATCGTCGACATGCTCGGCGACGCCCCGGACGTCCACGTCCTGCCGGTCGGCAACGCGGGCAACATCACCGCCTACTGGAAGGGCTACCGCGAGTACGCCGCGGACGGCCTGGCCACCCGCACCCCGCGCATGTGGGGCTTCCAGGCGTCCGGCTCGGCCCCGATCGTGGACGGCGCCCCGGTGCTCAAGCCGCAGACCATCGCCACCGCGATCCGGATCGGCAACCCGGCCTCCTGGGACTACGCGCTGGCCGCCCGGGACGACTCCGGCGGCCTGATCGACAAGGTGACGGACCGCCAGATCCTGGCCGCCTACCGCCTGCTGGCCGCGCAGGAGGGCGTCTTCGTCGAGCCCGCCTCCGCCGCCTCGGTGGCCGGCCTGCTGGCCAAGGCCGAGGCCGGACTGGTCGACCCCGGCCAGCGGATCGTCTGCACCGTCACCGGCAACGGCCTCAAGGACCCGGACTGGGCGGTGGCCGGCGCCCCGCAGCCGCAGGTCGTCCCGATCGACCCGGAGACGGCCGCCCGCCGCCTGGGCCTGCTCGACTGACGCCACCGACGCCACTGACCGGGCGTCAACCCGGCGAGCGGCCGGCCCCCTCCGGGCCGGCCGCTCGCCGCCGTTTTCCGGTCACCCCACCGGCGCTTTCGCGCTGCTCGGGGCAACACGGAAGATCCGAGTCGAGCAGGGTGTACCGCTCCGGAACCTCTCTTCGATACGCTGGACCCCGGCGGGCCGCGCCATGCTGCGCGCCCCCTTTCGAGACCCCGCCGCCAGAACCACCGCCGCCCCCGTCGTCCGCGTCGTCCGGGCCTGGCTCCCCCCACTTTCTCAGGAGTGTGTCCACCGCATGGCCGGTCCCGCGTTCCGCGCCGCCGCCGTCCGGGTCCGCGTCCCCGCGACCAGCGCCAACCTCGGCCCCGGCTTCGACGCCTTCGGCCTCGCCCTGGGTCTCTACGACGACGTGGTGGTCCGGGTCGCCGACTCCGGTCTGACCGTGGACATCGCCGGCGAGGGCGCCGAGAACCTCGCCCGCGACGAGCGCCACCTGGTGGTCCGTTCGATGCGCGCCGCCTTCGACCGGCTCGGCGGCCAGCCCCGCGGCCTCGAAGTGGTCTGCGCCAACCGGATACCGCACGGCCGCGGTCTGGGCTCCTCGTCCGCCGCGATCTGCGCCGGCATCGTCGCCGCCCGCGCCGTCACCATCGGCGGCGCCTCCGCGCTCGGCGACGACGCGCTGCTGGCCCTCGCCTCCGAGCTGGAGGGCCACCCCGACAACGTCGCGGCCTGCCTGCGCGGCAACTTCACCGTCGCCTGGACCGAGGACGGCGGCGCCCGCACCATCACGCTTGACCCCTCCGACCGGGTCGTGCCGGTCGTGTTCATCCCCTCCACCGAGGTGCTCACCGAGACCGCCCGCGGCCTGCTCCCCAAGACCGTGCCGCTCTCCGACGCCGCGCTCAACGCGGGCCGGGCCGCCCTGCTGGTCGAGGCGCTCACCCGCAGCCCGGAGCTGCTGCTCACCGCCACCGAGGACCGCCTGCACCAGGACTACCGGGCCTCCGCGATGCCGGACAGCGCCGCCCTGGTCGCCGCCCTGCGCGCCGAGGGCGTCCCCGCCGTCATCTCGGGTGCCGGACCGACCGTGCTCGCGCTCACCGACGAGGCCCACGTCGGCAAGGTGCTCAACAGCGCGGGGGCGCAGTTCGCGGCGCACCGGCTGGAGCTGGACCGCACCGGCGCCACCGTCCTGCCGCTCGACATGTGAGACGGACACGATTGACAAGCAAAGGGCTGGGGAATGTGTCAGGGGGTAGGTAGTGTTAACCTCATTGCTGCACCAGGTGCCCTCCGGGCGCCGGTGCGACGCATCCCGATCCCGTTCCCCCGTCCGCACGGGGGCCGGAAGCTCGGGAGCACGATTCTCCGGGAGCTCGCCACACCGCGTACGCAGCCTGCCTGCGCAAGTGGGGCCCATCCCGAAGCCGTGACGGCACCGGACTCCCACCTCCAGCCTCCGCACTGAGGCTCGGCCGGGCGGGGCCCGCAGTGCCGCCGCGCGACGGGGGCCCGGGCATCAACAGGCGCAGCGAGGTCGGCAGCAGAACCCGGCCGTCCGCGCCGCTTCGCACCACAGTGCACCGCACTTCGCAGCTCCCCGGAAGGACCAGCCTTCCGCGGGAATCCAGCCCCTGGCCGGCGCAAAGAGCCGCTGGACAGGACAGCACAACCGGTCGCCGTGCCAGACAGGCCGACGTCCGCTCCAGGGAAGGACCCTTAGTGAGCGACACCACCGATCTGATGGGCGCGCGCCCGGACGCCGAGGCGTCGGACGCGGCAGCCCCTGCGGCTCCGGCGCGACGCCGTCGTACCGCTGCCGCCGGCCTGGACGGCCTGGTGCTGGCCGAGCTCCAGAAGCTCGCCTCGTCCCTCGGGATCAGCGGCACCGGGCGGCTGCGCAAGA
Source organism: Kitasatospora saccharophila (assembly GCF_039529925.1). Classification (NCBI taxonomy): domain Bacteria; kingdom Bacillati; phylum Actinomycetota; class Actinomycetes; order Kitasatosporales; family Streptomycetaceae; genus Kitasatospora; species Kitasatospora saccharophila. Next base: position 48,371 of record NZ_BAAANS010000058.1, read on the forward strand.
GCCAGCTGATCGAGGCCATCAAGGAGAAGAGCGGCGGTGACCCGCTGCTCGCGGGCGCCTCCGGCTCCGCCGCCCCGGCCGCGAAGAAGGCCGCCAAGGCCGCCGCGCCCGCCGCCGAGGCCGCCCCGGCCGAGGAGCAGGGCGAAGCGGCCCCGCCGCCCGCCGCCCGCCGCACCCGGCCCGCCCCGGCCGCCGAGCCGCAGCCGCAGGCGCAGATCGAGATCCCGGTGCAGGCCGCCGCCGAGACCGCGGCCGCCACCGCCCGGGCCGAGCGCCCGCGCCGCCGGGCCACCGCCGCGGAACTCCTCGCCACCCTCCCCGGCTCCGCCCTCGCCGCC
>NZ_BAAANS010000059.1:0-48506 GCF_039529925.1 Kitasatospora saccharophila
CCCCGACGAGCTACCTCGCCGGCCTCCACCTTCGAGGCGCGATGATCTGGATCAAGGACCTCACCAGAATCGCCACTTGATCACGACCAAATACGCGCCCTAGTTCCCGTAGCGGGCGACGCGCTCCTGGAGGGCGGCCTTCACCTGCGGCCACTCGTCGTCGGTGATCGAGAAGATCGCCGCGTCCCGCAGGGCGCCGTCCTCGCCGGGGGCCCAGGAGCGCGACCAGTTGCGCAGGACGCCCTCGAAGCGGGCGCCGACGGAGGCGATGGCGGCGCGGGAGCGTGCGTTGCGGGCGTCGGTCTTGAGGTCGACCCGGCGGACGTTCCACTGCTCGAAGGCGTGCCGGAACAGCAGCAGCTTGGACTCGGCGTTGACGCCGGTGCCCTGGGCGGAGGCGGCGAGCCAGGTGAAGCCGACCTCGACGGCGTACAGCACGTCGGTGTCGGGCAGGGTGCGCGGCTCCCAGAAGGCGGTGGCGCCGACGGCCCGGCCGGTGGCCAGCGAGATCTGCGCGTACGGGGCGAGCCGGCCGGTGGCGACCCGTCCGTGCTGGGTGGCGATGTAGTCGGCGACCTCGTCGGCGCGCGGCACCCAGGTGAACCCGTAGCTGCCCCGGCTCTCCTCCGCGGCCTGCGCCAGCTCCGCCGCGTGCCGCTGCTCCAGTGGTTCCAGCCGCACCCTGGTCCCCTCCAGCACCGGGCCCTGAAGTCGGTACGCCATGTCTGCTCCCCTCGCAGGTGCGGCCGCCCCCGCCGGTCCACGGTCCGTTCGCGGAGCGCCCGCAGTGATCGTTTGGCAGCAGCGAACCGGGTACCCGTCGGCACGTCAACGGAGTTTCGCCCTCCGGACGCCAACTCCCTTACCTAAAAGGAATCTTGTACTCTTGTCGTTGTACGACATCTCTTGTACGTTCCCGGCATGGCCGACGAACTCCCCACCGCCGCACGGCGGATCACCGACGCGCTCGCCCTCTCCGCCCTCGCCCATCCGCTCCGGCGGCGGCTGCTGGACCTGCTGAAGGTGCACGGCCCGGCCACGGTCGGCCTGCTGGCCGAGCGCTCGGGCGAGGCGGTCGGCAGCGCCAGCCACCACCTGCGGGTCCTGGCGAAGGCCGAACTGATCGAAGAGGCACCGGAGTTGGCGCGGGACCGGCGGGAGCGCTGGTGGCGGCTGACCGCGGCCGAAGTGCGCTGGGCCCGCGGGGACTTCACCGGGGACCCGGCCGCGGCGGCGGCCCATGAGGCGGCCGGATCGCTGCTGCTGGAGCGGCAGTTCGCGCTGCTGCGGAGCTGGGCGGCGCGCAGTGCCGGGTACCCGGAGCCGTGGCGGGAGGGGTGTGCGATGTCGGCCGAGACCTGGCTGCGGCTGACGCCCGGGGAGGCCCGGGAGTTCAACGCGCAACTGCTGGCCCTGATCGACTCCTGGGCGTCCCGGACCGTGCCGGCGGACGGGGCGGCGCGCGAGTCGGTCCTGGTGGTCGGGCACACGGTGCCCGCCGCGCCGTGACCCCCGTACCGGTACGGCCCGCGCGGCGGACAGCACGGCGGTCCGCGCGGCGATCGGGGCAGCGATCGGGGCAGCGATCCGACCCTCGACTTGCCGGGGAGCGGCGGGACTTGCGGCTGCTGCTGGCGGGTCGGACGGTCAGTGCGGCGGGCAGCGCGGTCACCGCGGTGGCGCTGCCGCTGGTCGCGGTGGTGGACCTGGACGCGGGCCCCGCGGCGGTGGGCCTGCTGGCGGCGGCGGTGTGGCTGCCGTGGCTGCTACTGGGCCTGCCGGCGGGGGTGTGGGTGGGGCGGTGGCCCCGGCGGCCCGTGATGGTCGGCTGCGACCTGGCGACGGCGGCGCTGCTGGCGAGCGTCCCGGTGGCGGGGTGGTGCGGGGCGCTGACCCTGGGGCACCTGCTGGCGGTGGCGCTGCTGGCCGGGGCGGGCGGGGTGTTCTTCCAGGCCGCGTTCCAGGCGCAGTTGCCCGAACTGGTCGCGCCCGAGCGCCTGTCCTCCGCCAACGCCCGTCTCCAGGGCGGCACTTCACTCGCCCAGCTGGTCGGCCCGGCACTGGCGGGGCCGGCCGCGCAGACCTTCGGCGCCCGCTCGGGGCTGTTCGCGGACGCGTTGACGTTCCTGTGCTCGGCGCTGTCCCTGCTGCTGGTCCGCACCCGCCCGGCCCCGGGGCGCGGGAAGGAGCGGCCGGAGGAGCCCGAGCCGCTGCGCGCACAGGTCGCCGCGGGCTTCCGGCACCTGCTGCACGACCCGTACCTGCGGGCGATCACCGCGTACGGGGCAGTGGCGAACCTGGCGCTGGCGGTCGGCCAGTCCGTCCTGGTGCCGTACCTGGTGCGCGAACTGCGGCTCGGAGCCGGGCTGGTGGGGCCGCTGGCGGCGCTCTCGGCGCTGGGCGGGGCGGCGGGCGCGGCGCCGGCCGGACCGGCGGGACGGCGCTGGGGCACGGCGCGCGGCACGGCGGCCGTCCAACTGCTGGCGGTGCCGTTCGCGGCGCTGCTCCCGCTGGCCCGGCCGGGGGCGGGGGTGGCGCTGTCCGCGCTGGGCTCGACGGTGCTGGTGGCGGGCGTGGTGGCGGGCAACGTCGTCTTCACGACCTTCCGCCAACGCCGCGTCCCCGCCGCACTGTTGACCCGGGTGGTCACCTCGGCGATGACGCTCAACCACGCCACCCTGCCGCTCGGCGCGCTGCTCGGCGGAGCGGTCGCGGCCGCCGCGGGCCCGCGCGCCGCGCTCTGGCTCAGCGCGGCGCTGCTGTCCGGCGCGGCCGTCCGGCTCCGCCGGGGCCCGCTCGCCCGCGTCCGGGACCTGCCCGTCGACTGACTGCCCACCGGTCCACCTGCCCGCCGGGTGTCCCGCCGCGTGCGGCCGGGAGGCGGGCAGGCGGGAGGGGCGGGGCCGCCCCCGTCCCAGGGCGGTCCCGCCGCTCCCGGGGCGGTGGGGTGGATCGTCAGGATCCGTTGGGGAGTTGGGCGAGGGTGGCGAGGAACTCGGTTTCGGCGGCGGCCTTGTCGAGGCCGAGGGCGGTGAGGATGCCGTCGCCGTCCTCGTGCTCGATCAGGGCGAGCAGCAGGTGCTCGGTGCCGATGTAGTTGTGGCCGAGGCGGAGGGCTTCGCGCATGGTGAGCTCCAGCGCCTTCTTGGCGCCGGCGTCGTAGGGGACGAGTTCGGGGGCGTCCTCGACGGCGGGCGGGAGGGCGGCCAGGGCGGCCTCCCGGACGGTGTCGAGGGTGATTCCGCTGGTGACGAGGTAAGCGGCGGCGAGGCCGTCGGGTTCGGCGAGCAGGCCGAGCACCAGGTGCTCGGTGCGGACCTCGCCGTTGTGCGCGTCCTTGGCGGCCTGGTGGGCGGCCATCACGACGTTGCGGGCGCGCGGGGTGAAGCGGTTGAAGCCCTGCGCGGTGTCGATCTCGGTGACCTCGCCGGGGTCCTTGGGGACGAAGCGCTTCTGGGCGGCCTGCCGGGTGACGCCCATGCTGCGGCCGATGTCGGTCCAGGAGGCGCCGGAGCGGCGGGCCTGGTCGACGAAGTGGCCGATCAGGTGGTCGGCGACGTCGCCGAGGTGGTCGGCGACCAGCACCGCGCTGGACAGCTGGTCGAGCGCTTCGGGGTGCGTCTTCTTGATGCCCTCGATCAGGTCGTCGAGCCGGACGGAGGGCTTCTTCGCTCCAGTGGTGTCAGCCATGAGGCAACCTTAGGTTGACAGTCGAGTACCGTCAACCTGAGGTTGACACCCACCCATCGACCCTGGTCCGAGTGGTGCTGGTGGTCCGCGGCACCGCCGGCAGCACTACACCGGCGGCGGCCGGACGGCGCGGTGGCCCCTCAGGCCCGGGGCTGGGCGAAGCGGACCATGTTGCCCGCCGGGTCGCGGAAGGCGCAGTCGCGGACGCCGTAGGGCTGATCCATCGGCTCCTGGAGCACGTCGGCCCCGGTGGCGCGGATCTTCTCGAAGGTGGCGTCGCAGTCGGGGGTGCGGAAGTTGACGGCGCGCAGCAGGCCCTTGGCGAGCAGTTCGGCGGCGGCCTGCCGGTCGGCGTCGGTGGCGCCCGGGTCGGCGACCGGGGGTTCGAGCACGACCTCGACCTCGGGCTGGGCGGTCGAGCCGAGGGTGACCCAGCGCATCCCCTCGAAGCCGATGTCGTTGCGCACCTCCAGGCCGAGGGCGTCGCGGTAGAAGCCGAGCGCGGCGTCGTGGTCGTCGACGGCGATGAAGCACTGCGAGAGCTTGATGTCCATGCCCCCGACGCTACCGATCCGGGCCGGTCGGTGCTTCTCCGTTCCTGATCTCCTGCGCCGGGGTCCGCTGCGGCCGCCCGGTGTCGGTGCCGCGGATCGGGCGGGTGAGGTACATCGCGACGCAGGCGGTGATGTGCTCGGCGGCGCTGTGGTCGCGGGCCCGGTAGGTGCTGGGGCTCTCGCCGACGAGTTCGGTGAAGCGGGTGCTGAACGAGCCCAGCGAGGTACAGCCGACGGCCATGCACACCTCGGTGACGGACAGGTCGCCGCGGCGCAGCAGCGCCTTGGCGCGCTCGATCCGGCGGGTCATCAGGTAGCTGTAGGGGGTTTCGCCGTACGCGGCGCGGAAGCTGCGCTGGAAGTGGCCGACGGACATCAGGGCGACCCGGGCGAGGGCGGTGACGTCCAGCGGTTCGGCGTAGTCGCGGTCCATGGTGTCGCGGGCCCGGCGGAGGCGTTTGAGGTCGTCGATCTGCACGGGTCCAGGGTAGTCGCGGCCCCGGACGGGCGGGGGGATGATTCGATCATCTGCTGACCGTTCGTCACACTTCGGTCGAAACGGGGCATTCGGGTGATGTCCGGGCGGTTCGGATTCCCGTCCCCCGCTCCCCCGCTGCTAGCTTTTGAGTCACGCGAGGGAGCCCGGTGGAGTGGCCGAGAGGCGAGGCAACGGCTTGCAGGGCCGTGTACATAGGTTCGATTCCTGTCTCCACCTCCTCGCTCCCCTCGATGTCCGCCCCCGCCCGGTTGGCCGGGCGGCAGTCGAGGAAGGAATGGTCCGATGGCCATCGCCACCGTCAATCCGGCCGACGGCCGCAGCGTCGAGGTCTTCGACCCGCTGGACGAGGCCGCCGTGGAGCGCCGGCTGGCCCGCGCGCAGTCCGCGTTCGAGTCCTGGCGGCTGACCACCTTCGCGCACCGCGCCGAACTGATGCACCGGGCCGCCGAGTTGCTGGACCAGGCGAACGAGCAGGTCGCCCGGACGATGACGCTGGAGATGGGCAAGCCGCTGGCGCAGGCCCGGGCCGAGGCGGCCAAGTGCGCGAAGGCGATGCGCTGGTACGCGGACCGGGCCGAGGCGCTGCTCGCCGACGAGCACCCGGCGCAGCAGGACGTGGCGGACTCCGGCGGGGTGTCGGCGTACGTCCGGTACCGGCCGCTGGGGCCGGTGCTGGCGGTGATGCCGTGGAACTTCCCGTTCTGGCAGGTGGTGCGGTTCGCCGCCCCGGCGCTGATGGCGGGCAACGTGGGCCTGCTCAAGCACGCCTCGAACGTGCCGCGCACGGCGCTCGCGCTGGAGGAGCTGTTCGCCCGGGCCGGGTTCCCGCAGGGCTGCTTCCAGACGCTGCTGATCTCCTCGTCCCAGGTGGAGGCGGTGATCCGGGACGAGCGGGTGGTGGCGGTGACGCTGACCGGCAGCGAGGGGGCGGGCCGGTCGGTGGCGGCGGTGGCCGGGGACGAGATCAAGAAGACGGTGCTGGAACTGGGCGGCAGCGACCCGTTCCTGGTGCTGCCCTCGGCGGACGTGGCGGCCGCGGCCGAGCGGGCGGTGACCGCGCGGGTGCAGAACAACGGGCAGTCCTGCATCGCCGCGAAGCGCTTCATCGTGCACACGGACGTGTACGAGGAGTTCCTGGCCGCGTTCACCGAGCGGATGCGGGCGCTGACCGTCGGCGACCCGACCGCGGCGGACACCGAGGTCGGCCCGCTGGCCACCGAGCAGGGCCGCACCGACCTGGAGGTGCTGGTCGCGGACGCGATCGGGCACGGCGCGACGGTGGCCTGCGGCGGCGCCCGGCCGGACGACCCGGCACTGGCGGGCGGCTGGTACTACCTGCCGACGGTGCTGACCGGGGTGACCCCGAAGATGCGGATCCACCGCGAGGAGGCGTTCGGCCCGGTCGCCACCGTGTACCGGGTCGCCGACCTGGACGAGGCCGTCGCGGTCGCCAACGACTCGCCGTTCGGCCTGAGTTCGAACGTCTGGACCACGGACGACGCGGACCGCGAGCGGTGCGTGCGCGACCTGCGGGCCGGCGGGGTCTTCTTCAACGGGATGACCGCCTCGCACCCGGCGTTCCCGTTCGGCGGGGTCCGCCGCTCCGGCTACGGGCGGGAGCTGTCCGGCCACGGCATCCGCGAGTTCTGCAACATCACCACGGTGTGGTCCGGAAGCTGACCGCCCGCGGCGCACGGCCCGGGCCGCGCACGGCTTCAGGCCGCGTGCGGCTTCAGGCGGCGTGCGGGTGGGCGCGTTCGTGGCGGCCGAGGAACTGCGCGGCGAACGCGACGATGGTGACGGCCCACACCACCGAGAACACGATCAGCAGCCAGAGCTGGTCGAGCTGCGCCGCGACCAGGCCGAGGCCCAGGGACAGCGCGAGCAGGAAGACCAGCGAGGTGTTGTGCTTGGCGTTCAGCCAGGCGGCGAACCGGTGGAACGCACCGGGGCCGGGCCCACCGGTGGCGGTCGTTCCCCTGGCGGTCGTTCCCCTGGTGGTCGTTCCCCTGGTGGTCGTTCCGGTAACGGTCGCGGGCATCGCCCTCACCTCCGCGGAGTTCGGTGTCCGTTCGAGTATCGCGCCGGTCCGGGTGGGCGGGCCACCCGTGGAAGGATCGCGGGATGGACGGAGAGCCGGTGGGCGGGGAGCTGTTGGCGGGCGGGCTGGCCAACGCGGGCGCGGTGCGGCGGCGCGGCGGCGTGGTGGAGCGGCCCGCGCCGCCGCACGCCGCCGCCCTGCACGGGTTCCTGGCGGCGCTGCGGGCGGGCGGGTTCGCGGGGGCGCCGGTGCCGGTCGGGCCGGTGACCGGCGGCCGGGAGCGGCTGGAGTTCCTGCCGGGGGAGGTCGCGGTGCCGCCGTACCCGGCCTGGGCGCTGGACGACGCGGCGCTGGTGTCGGTGGCCCGGCTGCTGCGCCGCTGGCACGCGGCGAGCGCGCGCACGCCGTTCGACCCGGCGGCGCACTGGCCGGACGAGTTCGCCGATCCGGAGGGCGGGCCGCTGCTGTGCCACAACGACGTGTGCGCGGAGAACGTGGTGTTCCGGGCGGGCGGGGCGGCCGCGCTGATCGACTTCGACTTCGCCGCCCCGGGCCGGCCGCTCTGGGACGTGGCGCTGACGGCCCGCTACTGGGTGCCGGCGCTCGACCCGGCGACGGCTGCCGAGACCGGCCGCGCGCACCTCGAAGTGCCGCGCCGGCTGGCCCTGTTCGCCGGAGCGTACGCTCTCTCCGCCGCCGACCGCCGCGCCCTGCCGTCCGTCCTGGAGCAGGCCACCGCCGTCTGCCGGGCCTTCGTCGCCCGCCGGGTCGCGGCCGGGGACGCCGCGTTCGTCACGTCCTTCGACTCGTACGGCGGCTGGGCCCGCTGGGACCGGCTGCAGTCCTGGCTGGCTGATCAACGGCCTTCGCTGGAGCGGCAGTTGCGGGGCTGACGGCGAGCCGCCTGCGCATCAGGGTGCACACCGTCTCGTAGCGGCGGAGCGTGCCGTCCGCGTCCTCGACGTCCCAGCCGTCGAGGGCGCGGCCGAAGGCGCGGTAGCCGAGGCGTTCGTAGAGGGCGCGGGCGCGCGGGTTGGACTCCTCGACGCCGAGTTCGGCGACGGCGAGGCCGCGGGCCGTGATCCGCTGCTCGGCGGCGCGGATCAGCAGGGTGCCGATGCCGCAGGAGCGCAGGGCGGGGTGGACGCCGAGCTGCCAGAGCGTCCCGGCGCCGGGGGCGGGGGCGTAGTCGACGCCGCCGACCGCGACGGGGAGGCCGGCCGGCGTGCACACCGCCAGGTAGTCGACCTCGCCCGCCTCGGCGCGGCGGAGCTGGTGGACGAGTTCGCGCACGTGCTTGGGCGAGCCGGCCCAGCCGCAGGAGGGCAGGTCGGCCTCGGTGAGGTCGCGCACCGTCAGGCGCAGCGCGATCTCCGGCATCCTCGGGCTCCCTCCGCCACCGGGTCGTCCGGTCATTGCAGCAGGTGGACTCCCGTCCCGTCCAAGGGGTTTCAGGCCCGGTCGGCCGGGAGCAGCCGGCCGGTGAGGTGGTCGGCGGCGAGGTGGGCGTGGAGCCGGACGCCGGTGGGGAGGGTGTCGTCGTCGAGGTAGAAGTGCGGGTTGTGGTTGGGGACGATGCCGCGGCCGCCGGGGGTGGGGACGGGGTTGCCGGCGGCGTCGAGTTCGGTGTCCTGGGCGCCGAGCATGACGTACAGGCCGCCGTAGGCGTTGACGAACTCGGAGACGTCGTCGTAGCCGAGGGTCGCGCCGGTCTCCAGGACGCGGTCCGCTCCGACCACCCGGCGCAGCGTGGGCAGCGCGGCGTCCAGCCACTCCTGGCGGTTGTCGACGGCCGGGACGTCCTGCAGGTGCTCGACGGTGGCGGTGCAGCCGTGCGCCTCGGCGGTGTGCTCGGCGAGCCGGGTCAGGCGCCGCTGGACGTCGGCCATGTCGCTCTCGACGGCGCAGCGGACGGTGCCCCAGAGGGTGACGCGCTCGCCGATGATGTTGAAGCGGCCGATGTCCTCGACGTGGCCGATGGTGACGGTGACCGGGTGGTAGGCGTCGAGCTGGCGGTAGAGCTGGCCGATGCCGGTGATGATCGCGGCGGCGGGCGGCATCGGGTCGACGCCCTGCCAGGGGGTGGAGCCGTGCACCTGGCGGCCGGTCACGGTGATCTTGACCAGGCAGGAGGCCGCGTACTGGTTCCCGGCCCGGTAGCCGACGTGGCCCTTGGGGTGCGGGGTGAGGTGCATGCCGAACACCATGGTGGGTTCGGGGTCGTCGAGGGCGTGCTCGGCGAGCATCTGCCGGGCGCCGCCGGCCTCGGTGACCGGCGGGCCCTCCTCGGCGGGCTGGAACACGAACAGCACGGTGCCGGGAAGCTGTTCGCGCACCCCGGCGAGCACGGTGGCGGCGCCGAGCAGCATCGCGGTGTGGCCGTCGTGGCCGCAGGCGTGCGAGACCGGGAAGGGGCCGCCGGGGTAGTCGCGGTCGACGGCCGAGGAGGCGAAGTCGGTGCCGCACAGGTCGGCGACCGGCAGCGCGTCGGTGTCGGCCCGCAGCGCCACCACCCGGCCGCCGGGCCGGCCGCCGCGCAGCACCCCGACCACGCCGTGCCCGGCGATGCCGGTGCGGACCTCGTCCAGGCCCAGCGAGGTCAGGTGCCCGGCGATCAGCTCGGCCGTGGCCCCCTCCCGGTTGGACAGCTCGGGGTGCCGGTGCAGGTGCCGCCGCCAGGCGATCACCTGCTCGGCGACGGCCGCGCTGCGGCGGTCCAGCTCGGCGTACAGGGTGGTGGCGTCCGTCGCGTCCATGGGTGTCCTCCGTCGGTGTCCCCCGCTGTCCCCCGCCGTGGCCTCGGCTTCGGCCTCGGCCCCGGTCGAGCGTACGACGCGGGCGGGGCGACGGGGGGTCAGGACGTGAGCCGGGCCAGGGTGTCGGCGATCAGGTCGGCCCGGGCGGGGACGGGCCCGGGCGGGACGTCGAGCAGCCGGAAGCCGTACCGGCGGTAGGAGGCGAGGTGGACGCGCTCGAAGGCGAGCGAGGCCGGGTGGTCGATCCGGCGGGCGGCGGTGGGCGTGCAGAAGCCGATCGGACGGACCAGGAACACCTCGCGCCGGTGGACCCGCTCGTCGACGATCCGCTCCGACTCGGCGGTCAGCGCGGGCGGGACGGGCCGGCCGAGGTACACCGCCAGCGCGTGCGTGCACACGGGCGAGCGGTCGTGCAGCAGCACGCCGCCACCGGGCGGCGGCGCGCACCGGCGCTGCCGGGCCCGCTGGAGTTCCAGCACCCGGAGCGGGAAGTCCGGGTCCGTCCACGGTTCGGGCTGGCCGGCAGCAGCCGCATCATCTTCCACTCGGTGGGGGTGAGCCGCACCGGGCCAGCCGGGCCGGTGACGACGGCGGCGGCGAGGTCGACGGTGTGGGCGCCGACCGTGAACCGCGGCACGGCGGCGGGCTCTCCTGCGGGTCGGCGCATGACGGCCCGCAAGCGGGCGAGCAGTTCGTCCATGACGAACGGCTTGGTCAGGTAGTCGTCGGCGCCCGCGTCCAGGGCCTGGACCTTCTCGCGGGAGGGCGTGCAGGGTGGTCCTCAGCGCGCGCAGCAGCTGCGGTTCGTCGTCCACGACCAGGATCCGCGTCACCGTCCCGGCCCTCCGTTCTCGTCCGTGGTCGGGTCGTCCGTGGTCGGGTCGTCCACGCTCGGTTCGGCGGCGGGCAGGGTGAGCAGCACGGTGGTGCCGCCGCCCGGGGTGTCCTCGACCTCCAGGGAGCCGCCCATCGCTTCGGCGAGGCCGCGGGAGAGGGCGAGGCCGAGGCCGACGCCGGTGGTGTTGTCGGTGTCGCCGAGGCGTTGGAACGGGAGGAAGACCCGGTCGCGGTCGCCGGGCGGGATGCCGGGGCCGCGGTCGATCACCCGGATCTCGACCCGGTCGAGGTGGTGGCTGGCGGCGACCAGGACGGGCGCGCCGGGCGCGTTGTACCGCAGCGCGTTGGTGATGACGTTGGCCAGCACCCGCTCCAGCAGCGGCGGATCGGCCAGCACCGGGGGCGCGGTGGCGAGGTCGAGCGGCTGGACGGGCGCGTGGGCGTCGAGCAGGGAGTCGAGGGCGCGGGGCAGCACCTCGTCCAGGTGGGTGGGCTCCAGGTGCAGGGTGAGGGCGCCGGCCTGTAGGCGGCTCATGTCGAGCAGGTTGTCGACCAGTCGGGTCAGCTTGACCAGCGATTCGTCGGCGGTGGCGAGGAGTTCGGCCCGGTCGTCGGGCGAGAACTCGACGTCGGGGCTGCGCAGCGAGCCGACGGAGGCGAGGGCGACGGCGAGCGGGGTGCGCAGGTCGTGGCTGACGGCGGCGAGCAGCGCGGTGCGCATCCGGTCGGCGGCCTTGATCGGCTCGACCTCGGCCGCGACGGTGGCCAGCCGGTCGCGTTCCAGCGCGGCGGCGACGTGGGCGGCGAACGCGGTGAGCACGCGCTGGTCCGCGGCCGGCAGTCGGCGCCCCGCGAGGACCAGCAATGCTCCGCCGCCGACCGGGAGTTCGGTGACGGTCCGGTCGTCGGCCGGTTCCCCTTCGGTGTCGCTACGCGCGATCGGGTCACCGCTGGTGCGGTCGAGCAGCGCGACGGAGTCGAGGGCGAAGGCGGTGCGGGTCTTCTCGATCAGGGCGGGCAGGGCGTCGGCGCCGCGCAGCACGCTGCCGGCCAGGGTGGACAGCGTCTCGGCCTCGGCGGTGGCCCGGGCCGCGCGCCGGGTGAGCCGGGTGGCGCGGTCGACGACGGTGGAGACGGTGAGCGCGACGGCGGCGAAGACGGCCAGGGCGATGACGTTGTTGGGCTCGCCGATGGTGAAGGTGTGGACCGGCGGGATGAAGAAGTAGTTGAGCAGCAGCGAGGCGACCAGCGAGGCCAGCAGGGCGGAGGTCGCACCGCCCAGCAACGCGACACCGACGACGCCGAGTTGGAAGATCAGCGCGTCGGTGGTGAGGTTCACCCGGGCGTGGCACCGCGAGAGGACCACGGTCAGCAGGCTCGGCACCACGACCCCCGCCAGGTAGCCGGCGACGGTGCGCCGGCGCGAGTGGCGGCGCCCCGGCGCGGGCAGCCGGCCCCGGCCGGTGAACTCGTGGGTGACCATGTGGACGTCGATGTCCTCGGAGGCGTCCACGGTGGTCTGTCCGGTGCCCGGCCCGGTGAGGAAGCGGTTGAGCCGGCCCCGCCTGCTGGTGCCGAGGACCAGCTGGGTGGCGTCGTGGGCCCGGGCGAAAGCCATCAGGCTGCCGGGGACGTCGTCGCCGACCACCACGTGGTAGCTGCCGCCCAGGGTCTCGACCAGTTGCCGCTGCTCGGCGAGTGTGCCGGGCGAGGCCCCGGCCAGCCCGTCGCTGCGGGTCACGTGCACGGCGAGCAGTTCGCCGCCGGCGGTGCGGTCGGCGATCCGGGCGGCCCGGCGGACCAGGGTCGCGCCCTCGGGTCCGCCGGTGAGCGCGACGACGACGCGTTCGCGGGTCTCCCAGACCCGGTCGATGTGGTGGCCGGCGCGGTAGTCGCGCAGGCCCTCGTCGACCCGTCCGGCGACCCAGAGCAGGGCGAGCTCCCGAAGGGCCGTCAGGTTGCCGACCCGGAAGTAGTGGGAGAGCGCGGCGTCCACCTTCTCCGCCCGGTAGACGTTGCCGTGGGCGAGGCGGCGGCGCAGGGCCTGGGGGGCCATGTCGACCAGTTCGAGCTGGTCGGCGCGCCGGACGACCTCGTCGGGGACGGTCTCGCGCTGCGGGATCCCGGTGATCTTCCGGACGACGTCGTTGAGCGACTCCAGGTGCTGGACGTTGACGGTGGTGACCACGTCGATGCCGGCGGCGAGCAGGTCCTCGACGTCCTGCCAGCGCTTGGCGTTGCGCCCGCCGGGGATGTTGGTGTGCGCGAGCTCGTCCACCAGGGCGACCTGCGGGCGGCGGGCGAGGATCGCGTCGAGGTCCATCTCCTGGAAGTCGCCGCCCCGGTAGGTCCGGGTCAGGCGCGGTACCGTCTCCAGGCCCCGCAGCATGTTCTCGGTGTGCCGTCGGCCGTGGCACTCGATGAAGCCGACCACCACGTCCGCACCCCGGTCCCGTCTGCGGCGGGCCTCGTCGAGCATCCGGTAGGTCTTGCCGACGCCGGGGGCCGAACCGAGGTAGACCCGCAACTGCCCGCGGCGGTGCACGGTGCCGGGAGTGTGGTCACGGGGCATGGGCGCTGCTCTTTCTCGACGAAGGACGGCCGGTGGCGGGTGCTTCGTGATCGGCGTTCCGGCTGCGCGCGACTCCCGCTCAGCGGGCGGCAGTTGCGACAGCAGACCGACCCGGGCCGGGGAGCACGTCCCGGCCCGGGTCGGTGCGGTCAGCCGTCGGTCGTCACCTCCGCTCGCCGATCGCCTTGTTCAGCAGGACGACGTTGACGCCGTCCTGGCCGAGGAAGCCGAGCGAGCGGCCCTCGGTGTACTTCTCGATCAGCTGGTTCAGCTCCTCCGCCGGGATGCCGCGCTCCTTGGCGACCCTGGGCACCTGTTCCTCGGCGTAGGCGACGGAGATGTGCGGGTCGAGTCCGGAGCCGGAGGCGGTGACCGCGTCCGGCGGGACGGCCGACGGGTCGACGCCGTCGAAGGCGGCGATCGCGGCCCGGCGGTCGTTGACGGCCTTGAGCAGGTCGTCGCTGTTCGGGCCCAGGTTGGAGGCGCCGGACGCCTTCGGGTCGTAGGAGCCGGCGGACGGGCGCGGCTGGAAGAACTTCGGGTCCGGCCGGGCCGGTTCGTCGGCGTTGTTCGGGTCCTGCTTCGGGAGGTCGTAGTTCTGGCCGAGGAGGCTGGAGCCGATCTCCTTGCCGTCGGACTTCACGATCGAGCCGTTGGCCCTGTCGGCGAAGGCGAGTTGGCTGACGCCGGTGACCAGCAGGGGGTAGGCGAGGCCGAGGATCACGGTCAGCACCAGCAGCATCCGCAGCGCGGTGAGGTGGGTGCGCAGAAAAGCGGGCATGGGGATTCTGGCCTCTCTCAGCTCAGGCCGGGGACGAACCGGACGATCAGGTCGATCGCCTTGATGCCGACGAAGGGCACGATCAGGCCGCCGATCCCGTAGATCCCGATGTTCCGGGCGAGCAGCGAACTCGCATTGCCGGGTCGGTACTTGACGCCGCGCAGGGCGAGCGGGATGAGGCCGACGATGACCAGGGCGTTGAAGACGATCGCGGAGGTGATCGCGGAGGTGGGGCTGTGCAGGCCCATGATGTTCAGGTGGCGCAGCCCCGGGTACGCGCCCGCGAACATCGCCGGGATGATCGCGAAGTACTTGGCGACGTCGTTGGCGATCGAGAAGGTCGTCAACGCGCCCCGGGTGATGAGCAGTTGCTTGCCGATCTCGACGATCTCGATCAGCTTGGTGGGGTTGGAGTCCAGGTCGACCATGTTCCCGGCCTCCTTGGCCGCCATGGTGCCGGTGTTCATCGCCACGCCCACGTCCGCCTGGGCCAGCGCCGGGGCGTCGTTGGTGCCGTCGCCGGTCATCGCGACCAGCTTGCCGCCCTCCTGCTCCTTCTTGATCAGGGCCATCTTGTCCTCGGGGGTGGCCTCGGCGAGGAAGTCGTCCACGCCCGCCTCCTCGGCGATCGCCCGGGCGGTCAGCGGGTTGTCGCCGGTGATCATGACGGTCTTGATGCCCATGCGCCGCAGCTCGTCGAAGCGTTCGCGCATGCCCTCCTTCACCACGTCCTTGAGGTGGATGACACCGAGGACGCGCGGTGCGCCCGCGGCCTCGCGCTCGGCCACCACCAGCGGGGTGCCGCCGGCCGCGGCGATCCCGTCGACCAGCGCGGCCACGTCCGCACCGACCGAACCGCCGTGCGCGGTCACCCAGTCGGCGACCGAACCGGCCGCGCCCTTGCGGACCTGCCGCCCGTCCAGGTCGACGCCCGACATCCGGGTCTGCGCGGTGAACGGCACCCAGGTGGCGTGCGCCGACTCGCCCCGGGCGCGGGCCCGCAGGCCGTACCCGGTCTTGGCGAGGACGACGATCGAGCGGCCCTCGGGGGTCTCGTCGGCGAGCGAGGAGAGCTGCGCGGCGCCGGCCAACTCGTCCGCGGTGACGCCCTCGGCCGGCCGGAACTCGGCGGCCTGCCGGTTGCCGAGGGTGATGGTGCCGGTCTTGTCGAGCAGCAGCGTGTTGACGTCGCCCGCCGCCTCCACCGCCCGGCCGGACATCGCCAGCACGTTGCGCTGCACCAGCCGGTCCATGCCCGCGATGCCGATCGCCGAGAGCAGCGCGCCGATCGTCGTCGGGATCAGCGCCACGATCAGCGCCACCAGCACGATCATCGACTGCGGCGCGCCCGCGTAGGCGGCCATCGGCTGCAGGGTCACCACGGCGACCAGGAACACGATCGTCAGCGAGGCCAGCAGGATGTTCAGCGCGATCTCGTTCGGCGTCTTCTGCCGCGCGGCGCCCTCCACCAGGGCGATCATCCGGTCGATGAACGACTTGCCGGGCTCCGAGGCGATCTTCACCACGATCCGGTCCGACAGCACCTTGGTGCCGCCGGTGACCGCGGAGCGGTCGCCGCCCGACTCGCGGATCACCGGCGCGGACTCGCCGGTGATCGCCGACTCGTCGACGGACGCGACGCCCTCCACCACGTCGCCGTCCCCGGGGATGGTCTGCCCGGCCTCCACGACGACGTGGTCGCCGAGCCGCAGCGCGGTGCCGGGCACCGCCTCCTCGGCCGGCGAGGCGGGCCAGTCGACGAGGCGTCGGGCGACGGATTCGGTCCTGGTCTTGCGCAGGGTGTCGGCCTGGGCCTTGCCGCGGCCCTCGGCGACGGCCTCGGCGAGGTTGGCGAAGATCGTGGTGAGCCACAGCCAGACGGTGATCGACCAGGCGAACACCGAGGGCGAAGCGAGGGCCGAGACCGTGGTGACGACCGAGCCGACCTCGACCACGAACATCACCGGGTTCTTCACCATGACGCGGGGGTCGAGCTTCCTCACCGCGTCGGGCAGGGACCTGGCGATCAGTTTCGGGTCGAGCAGGCCGGACCGCACTCCGTGCGGCTTGTCGGCCTGCTCGGCCGGTGCGGGGACAAGGGTGCTGGACATCAGTGGAGACCTTCCGCGAGCGGCCCGAGGGCGAGGGCCGGGAAGTAGGTGAGGCCGACGACGATCAGGACGACGCTCGACAGCAGGCCGACGAACAGGGGCCTGTGGGTGGGCAGGGTGCCCGCGCTCGCGGGCACCGGCTGCTGCCGGGCGAGCGAACCCGCCAGCGCCAGGACGAACACCACCGGCAGGAACCGGCCGAACACCATCGCCAGGCCCAGCGCCGTGTCGTACCAGGGCGTGTTGACCGTGATGCCGGCGAACGCCGATCCGTTGTTGTTGCTCGCGGAGGTGAACGCGTACAGCACCTCGGAGAAGCCGTGCGCACCGGAGTTGAGCATCCCGGCCCGCTCGCCGGGCAGCGCGATCGCGACACCCGTGCCGATCAGCACCAGGGCGGGGGTGGTGAGGATGTAGAGCGAGGCGAACTTCATCTCCCGGCCGCCCAGCTTCTTGCCCAGGTACTCGGGGGTGCGGCCGACCATCAGGCCCGCCACGAAGACGGCGACGACCGCGAGGATCAGCATCCCGTACAGGCCGGAGCCGGTGCCGCCGGGCGCGATCTCACCGAGCATCATGTCGAACACCGTCAGCCCGCCGCCCAGCGGCGTGAACGAGTCGTGGAAGGAGTTCACCGCACCGGTCGAGGTCAGCGTGGTGGACGCCGCGAACAGGCTGGAGGCCGCGACGCCGAAGCGCTGCTCCTTGCCCTCCATCGCCGCCCCGGCCGCCTGCAGCGCGCTGCCGGTGTGCTGGTGCTCGAAGAAGGTGATCAGCGCCGTCGAGGCCGCCCAGAACAGGCCCATCACCGCGACGATCGCGTAGCCCTGGCGGTGGTCGCCGACCATCTTGCCGAAGGCGCGCGGCAGCGCGAACGGGATCACCAGCAGCAGGAAGACCTCCAGCAGGTTGGTGAGACCGGTCGGGTTCTCGAACGGGTGCGCCGAGTTGGCGTTGTAGAAGCCGCCGCCGTTGGTGCCCAGCAGCTTGATGACCTCCTGCGAGGCCACCGGCCCGCCCGGGATCGACTGCTGACCGCCGGTCAGGGTGGTCACCTGTTCGAAGCCGTGGAAGTTCTGGATCACGCCGTTGGCGGCCAGCACGAGGGCGAAGACGATCGAGACCGGCAGCAGCAGGCGCAGCACGACGCGGGTGAGGTCGACCCAGAAGTTGCCGACCCGGT
Organism: Kitasatospora saccharophila; assembly: GCF_039529925.1. Classification (NCBI taxonomy): domain Bacteria; kingdom Bacillati; phylum Actinomycetota; class Actinomycetes; order Kitasatosporales; family Streptomycetaceae; genus Kitasatospora; species Kitasatospora saccharophila. Next base: position 17,025 of record NZ_BAAANS010000059.1, read on the forward strand.
CGGTGCGGTGGCGGGTGAAGCCGCGGATCAGCGCCGCGACCACCGCGATGCCGACCGCCGCCGAGACGAAGTTCTGCACCGCGAGGCCGGCCGTCTGGACCAGGTGGCCCATCGCCGACTCGCCGCTGTACGACTGCCAGTTGGTGTTGGTGGTGAAGGAGATCGCGGTGTTCCACGCCTGGTGCGGCGCCATCTCGGGCACGCCCAGGCCGAGCAGCAGGTGGGTCTGCAGCCGGATCAGCCCGTACAGGAACAGCACCGACAGCGCGGAGAACGCCAGCACCGAGCGCAGGTAGACCGGCCAGCGCTGGTCGGCGTCACCGTCGACGCCGACCACCCGGTACAGCGCCCGCTCGGCTCTCAGGTGCCTGGCGGAGGTGAGCAGGTGGGCGATGTGGTCGCCCAGCGGGCGGTAGCACAGGGCGAGCGCGCCGACCAGCGCGAGCGCCTGCAGCCACCCGGCGAGAGTGGCACCCATGTCAGAACTTCTCCGGGTGGATCAGCGCGAGGACGAGGTAGCCGACGAGTGCGGCGGCGACGAGGAGACCCGCTATGTGTTCGGCGCTCACAGCTTCTCGACCCCCTTCGCGATGAGGGCGATGACGGCGAACACGGCGACCGTGACACCGACGAAGACGAGATCGAGCATGGCTATCGCTCCACCAACTGGTCGAGGGGGGCTGTCACCGCCGGAGGTCCGCGGACGCTCCGGGCGGGGCCGGCGAAGGACCGGCAAGAGCAGCGAACCAGCCGGTCAGCGCCGTTCCCGGTTCCCTGACGCCCCCCATACGGGCGGACGGGCGACCTTGACGCGGCCTTGACGCCCGCGTCGTGCGGCCGAGCCCGGCGCCCGGCCGGAAACGTGCCGGTGCCCCGGACGGCGGCGCTGTCCGGGGCACCGGGAACCGGCGTGTCAGACCTTCTGCGGGGGGGTCGGCGGTGTGCGGGCCGGGCGCGGTGGCGGGGTGGGCTCAGCCCGCGCTGGCGGGGGTGCCGTTGACGGTGAAGGCGGTGGGTGCGGCGTTGGTGCCGGAGTACGTCCCGACGCAGCCCAGGGCCAGCGAGGCGCCCGGTGCGAGGGAGGCGCCGGTGACGGTGACGGTCGGGCCGGACTGGGACCAACTGCCGCCCCATCCGCTGCTGACGTGCTGGTTGCCGGCGTAGGTGAAGGCCAGGGTCCAGGTGTCGATGGGGGTGGTGCCGGTGTTGGTGAGGGTGAGCTGGGCGGTGAAGCCGGAGCCCCAGTCGCCGGCGGTGGCGTAGGCGACCTTGGTGGCGGTGGTGGGGGTGGTGGTGCCGGTGGTGGTGACGGTGACGGCGCCGGAGGGGGCGGAGACGGCGCCGGTGGTGTCGGTCGCGGTGACGAAGAAGGTGTAGGCGGTGGCGGCCGTCAGGCCGGTGGGGGTGGCGGTGCGGGTGGCGGCGTCCGGGGTGGTGGCCACGACGGTGTCGGTGCCGTCGGGGTCGGCCCGGTGGACCCGGTAGCCGCGCAGCGCGGCGCTGCCGGGGGCGGAGGCGCTCCAGGCGAGGGTGGTGGAGGTCGCGGTGGTGGCGGAGGCGGTGGGGGTGCCGGGGGCTCCGGGCGGGGTGCCGGTGGATCCGCCGCCGCTGCCGATCTCGATCCAGTCGACGTACGCCTCGCCGGTGTCGGCGGCGGTGTGCTCGACGGTGAGGACGTTGGTGCCCGCCAGCAGCGGCACCTTGACCGAGGCGGTGGCCCAGGTGCCCCAGGAGCCGGTGGCGGGGAGGGTGATCTGCACCGGGGCTCCGGCCGCGGTTCCGCTCTCGCTGGTCGCGGCGAGGGTGAGGGTGGCCGCGGTGCGGGCGGAGTAGCGGACGGTGGCGTTGGTACTGGCGGCGGCCGCGGCGTCGACCGCGAGGACGAGTCGGGCGCCGGTGCTGCCGAGGCCGGTGGCGTAGCCGAAGCTGCTGTAGCCGGTGGCGGTGCTGCCGAATCCGGCGCCGCCGCCCCAGGCGGCGACGTTGGCCTGGAAGCGCGGGGAGCCGCCGGGGGTGATCTTGACGAGCCGGCCGGCGTGCGAGGCGAGGGAGACGGCGTGGGCGGTGGCGGTGCCGAGGTCCTGGCGCGTCCACAGGTCGCGGACCGGGGCGGCGGCGGTGAGTCCGAGGTCGGCGGCGAAGTCGGTGCTCTTGGTGGCGGAGCTGTACTGGCGGTTGAACAGGGCCACCACCCAGCTGCCGTCGGGGAGTTGGGCGAACCAGCGTTCGGGGTCGCGGCTGGCGCTGTCGGTGGAGTAGGGGGTGGCGCTGTGGAAGTAGGGCTTGCCGGCCAGGCCGCGGCGGTTGAGGTCGAGGATCTCGGGGTTGGTGAGGAACTGCGCGGTGGTGCCGATCATGTCGTGGGTGTCGGCGACGGCGAGCGGGGAGCCGGCGATCGTGAACAGGCTGATCGCGGTGCGGCGTTCGTCGTCGCTGCCGAACTTGCTCATCAGGAGGAAGTCGCCGTCGAGGATGAGCTGGCCGCGGCCGGAGACGTCGGCGAAGCCGGTGAAGCCCTGGAACGGGTTGTCCCATTGGGACCAGTGCGCCTGCCAGCCCTGGCGGCCCCCGCTGAGGTGCTCCCAGCCGCCGCTGCCGGCGTCGTTGTCGATCCGGACGAGGTCGCCGTAGCGGCGCTCGCCCGCGGCGTGGTCGGCGAGGTTGGGCATGACGAGGCTGAGTTCGATGCCGTCGCCGGCGGCCTCGCTCATCCAGCCCAGCGCGGTGCGGTAGGCGGCGGTGCCGTGGGCGACGCCGACGGTGCCCGAGTTCTGGTCGAAGCCGGTCTCGAACCAGGCGAGGAAGTCGATGCGCAGGTAGGCGGCGCCGAGGTTCTTGAAGTGGTTGACGTAGCCCTGGACGAACTCCTTGGCGCCGGGCTTGGTGACGTCGATCCAGTAGATGCTGTGGTTGCCGTTGAACCGGTCGCCGGGGTTGACCAGGTCGGCGATCTTGATGTCGGGCCGGCCGACCAGCGTCTTGGTGGGGTCCGCGACGGCGGCCCGGGTGACCCACAGGGGGTTGTAGTAGACGCCGAGCTTCATGCCCCGGGCGCGGAGGTCGGCGGCCATGTCGGACCAGGCCATGGTCCAGTTGTCGTTGTACTTGGTGACGTAGCCGTTGGCGTCGGTGCTGGTGATGAAGTCGACCCAGCCGTCGGTGCAGGCCATGTCGTACCCGGCCGACTTCAGGCCGCCCTGCAGCCAGTCGAGGTTCTTCAGCCACTCGGCCTGCGGCATGTAGTCGTCGTGGGGCTGGTTGTAGCCGTAGGTCGTCCAGTACAGGGGCCCGGCGCCGTGCCGGGTGGAGACGCGCGAGGGCCGCGACGCCGGTACGGCGTGCGGCCCGTCCTGCGGGAACCGGCGGCTACTTGACCGCGCCGGCGGTCATGCCGCGGGTCAGGGTGCGCTGGAAGACGAAGAAGAAGATCACCATCGGCAGGACGCCGAGCAGCGCGGCCGCGCTCAGGGCGGTCGGGTTGCTGGTGTACTGGCCCTGCATGACGGACAGGCCGAGCGGGACGGTCTGGTTCTCGTTGGAGATGAGCAGGACGACGGGGAAGAGGAACTCGTTCCAGCTCCACACGAAGAAGAACACGCACATCACCGACAGCGTGGGCCAGCTCATCGGCAGGACGATGCGCCACAGGATGGTCCAGCGGCCGGCGCCGTCCAAGGAGGCCGCCTCGATCAGCTCCCGGGGGAACCCGGAGAAGACCGAGGTGAGCAGGTAGGTGCCGAACGCGCTGTAGATGACGCCGACCAGGATGGTGTAGCCCAACTTGCCGTCGTAGAGCCCGAGTTCCTTGAAGAGGTAGTAGACCGGGTAGACCAGGCCCTCCTGCGGCAGGACGTTCACGCCGAGGAAGAACACCAGCAGGGGGGTGCGCCAGCGGACGCGGCCGATGCCGATCGCGTAGGCGTTGAACAGGGCCAGCGCGATGGCGATGACGACGACGCCGAGGCTGATGGTGACGCTGTTGGTGAGCTTCTCGGTGAAGCCGACCTGCTTCCAGACGTCGCCGATGATGTCCCAGTTCCACGCCTCCGGCCAGCTGAGCGGGCCGTTCTTTCGGTAGTCGGCGGTGGTCTTGAAGGAGTTCAGGACGATGATGACGAACGGCGCGAGGAAGGCCAGGACGAACAGCGCGATGCCCGCGGTGACGGCGTAGGACAGCGGTGTGCGGCGGGCGGAGCCGGAGCGTGCGGCGGCGCGCCGACGCGGGCGGGCGGCGCGGGGCCCGCCCGGTCGCGGCTCGGGGGCCGTGCCGGGGGCCGCGCTTCGGGTGTCGGTGCTCATGCTCGTCCGTCCTCGCGGGCCTGGCGGGTCAGGAAGGCGCCGGCGATGAGCAGGACCAGCAGCGACATGGTGCTGGAGATCGCGGAGCCGTAGCCGACGTCGGCGCGCTCGAAGAAGTTCTGGTAGGCGAAGTAGGAGGGGACCAGGGTGGAGTTGCCCGGGCCGCCGCCGGTGAGGACGAAGATCTGGGCGAAGACCTTCAGGCCGGCGATGGTGGTGGTCACCAGGACGACGTAGACCTCGGGCCGCAGCAGCGGCACGGTGATCCGGGTGAAGCGCTGCCACCAGGAGGCGCCGTCGAGGTCGGCGGCCTCGTACAGCTCGGGGTCGATGCGCTGCAGGCCGGAGAGGAAGAGGACCAGCGGGTAGCCGAGCTGCATCCAGACCAGGACGAACAGCACGACCCACAGGGCGAGGTCGGGGTTGCCGAGCCAGTTCTGGCTGAGGCTGCTCAGGCCGACCTTCTCCAGGATGCCGTTGACCGCGCCCTTGGGGGCGAGGATCCAGCCCCACATGAGGCCGGTGACGGCGACCGGGATGACCTGCGGCAGGTAGAGGCCGGAGCGGAAGGCGCTGACCAGGCGGTCGCCGTGCTTCTTGCCGATGTAGTCGAACAGGACGGCGGCCAGCAGCAGGCCCAGCAGGGTCGGGACGACGGCGATGCCGACGATGACGAAGAAGATGTTGCGGAAGGACGCCCAGAAGTCGGCGTCGCTCAGCAGGCGGGTGTAGTTGTCCAGGCCGGTCCACGTCGGGCTCCCGATGCCCTGCCAGCTGGTGAAGCTGTAGCCGAAGGTCATCAGCAGCGGGACGACCAGGAAGATCAGGCACAGCAGCAGGCCCGGCGCGAGGTAGGGCGCGTAGCCCGCGGACCGCGGGCGGGTTTTCTTGTCCAACGGTGCTCCTTGGTGGTCGGGGTGCGGGCCGCGGGCGGCGCGGCCCGCACCCCGGGCTTGTCCGGCGGTGCCGGGCCCGCCCGCGGCGGGCCCGGCGGTGGCGTCACTGCCGGGAAGCGGCCTGCTTCTCGTACGGCGCGGCGATCTCGTCGAGGACGGACTTGGCGTCGGCGCCGTTCATCAGGTTCTGGGTGGCGGAGACGAAGACGTCGTAGTAGCCGGCGGCCGGCCAGTCCGGGTAGTAGCCGAGGCCGTCGCTCTTCTGGATCTGGTCGAACTGGCCGACCAGCTCACGGGACTTGGGGTCGGTGATGGCGTCCGGCTGGGCGGCGATCGGGACGTTGCCGTTGTTGCCGATCATGGCCTGGATCTCCGGCGACATGGTGATGTCGATGAAGTCCTCGGCGAGCGTCTTGTTCTTGGAGCGCTGCGGGACGACCCACAGGTTGCCGCTGGAGCCCAGGGTGATCTTGCTGCCGGGGAAGACCGCGGTGCTCCAGTCGAAGTCCTTGATGTCGGTCTTGAAGCCGCCGAACCACCAGTTGCCGCCGACCAGGATGGGCCGCTTGCCCGAGACGAACTGCTCGGTCATGTCGCTGCCCTTGAGGCCGACGTCGTTCTTGTCGAAGTAGCCCTTGTCGAGCCAGCGCTTGTAGGTCTCGACGGCGTAGGTCCACTCGGGCCCGTGGAAGTCGATCTTGCCGGAGAAGGTCTGGTAGTCCTGGACCCACTTCTTGTCGGCCTTGGACAGGGCCAGCAGGTAGAGCCAGTGGGAGGCCGGGTGGTCGTTGCCGGCGTTGGCCAGCGGGGTGACGCCGGCGGCCTTGAACTTGGCCAGGGCGTCCTCGAAGCCCGCCATGTCGGTCGGGACGCTCACGCCGTACTTGGCGAACAGGTCCTTGTCGTAGTACGCGAGGACGAACTCGCCGTAGTTCGGGACGCCGACCCACTTGTCGCCGCCCATCTCGCCCCTGTCGTTGTAGCGGGCGGGCACCGAGGCGCTGTCGCTGATCTTCGCCGCCCAGCCGCGGTCCTTGGCGACCTGGGTCAGGTCGGTCAGCAGGCCCTGCTTGGACAGCAGGCCGGCGGTGGCGTTGCCCTTGTTGTACTCCATGACGTCCGGCGCCTTGTCGGAGTTCAGGATCATGCCGGCGCTCTGCTGGATCTGGTCGAAGGTCTTGCGCTCGAACTCGACCTTCACGCCGGGGTGGGTCTGCTCGAACGTGGTGATCGCCGCGTCCCACGCCTTGCTGAGCGCGCTGTCCTGCGTCTCGTAGTGCCAGACGCGGAGGGTCTTTCCGCCGGAGCCCGTGTCGGAGCTGCTGCCGCACGCGGCGAGGGGCAGCATGAGGGCGAGCGCAGCGGCCGCGACCGCGGAGCTGGGACGTCTGCGGGAGAGCTTCATGAGGTGGTCCTCGGATGGTGGACGGGCGCAACTGCACGGCGTGCAGGCGGGTGCCGCCGGGGTGCTGCGGGCGCGGGGGCCCGGGTCCCCGCAGGGGCGGCAGACGTGTTCGGTGTTCGGGTGCAGCCGGTTCGTCAGGTGGCTCAGCCGCTGCTTCGGCGATCGTGGCATGCATACTTTCGAGCGTCAAGAAATGTTCGCAACCTGCGGATCACCGTGACGTAACAGAACGGACTCATCAGCCAGACCCCCTGCAAGAACAGGGGTGATTGTTGACAGCAGCTGACTTTCTCGGCAAAAGTAATTAGCCCGCAGGTCTGCTTGCCACCGTCCGGATGCGTACCACTGCGTGGTGCTGAGCCCGTCCGCACTCCTGTCGCCGCCCCGCGGAGCTCCCGCGGCAACCGACCCCGCCCTCCCGAGAGGTCCTTCACCCGTGTCTGTCGACGTCCACAGCCAGTCCCCCGATGTGCCCGCCGAGCGCCTGCGGCCCCTCTCCGCCCGCCCGCAGGAGGAGGACCCCTGGTGGAAGTCGGCGGTCGTGTACCAGATCTACCCCCGCAGCTTCGCCGACTCGAACGGGGACGGCATCGGCGACCTGCGGGGCATCACCGGCCGGCTGGACCACCTGTCCGCGCTCGGCGTCGACGTCCTGTGGCTCTCGCCGGTCTACCCCTCCCCGCAGGACGACAACGGCTACGACATCAGCGACTACCAGGGCATCGACCCGGCCTTCGGCACCCTCGACGACTTCGACGAGCTGCTGGCCGCCGTGCACGCGCGCGGCATGAAGCTGGTCATGGACCTGGTGGTCAACCACACCTCCGACGAGCACCCGTGGTTCCGCGAGGCGGTCGGCTCGCCCGACAGTCCCAAGCGCGACTGGTACGTGTGGCGCCCGCCCCGCCCCGGGTTCGCCGCCGGAGAGCCCGGCGCCGAGCCCAGCAACTGGGGCTCGTTCTTCTCCGGGTCGGCCTGGCAGCTCGACGAGGCCAGCGGCGAGTACTACCTGCACCTGTTCTCCCGCAAGCAGCCCGACCTGAACTGGGAGAACCCGCAGGTCCGCCACGCCGTCCACGCGATGATGCGCTGGTGGTTGCGGCGGGGCGTAGACGGTTTCCGGATGGACGTCATCAACCTGATCTCCAAGGACCAGGACTTCCCCGACGGGCCCGTCGCCGACGGCGCGGCCCACGGCGACGGCTCCCCGTTCTACGTCTGCGGCCCCCGCATCCACGAGTACCTCCAGGAGCTGCACCGGGAGGTGTTCGCCGCCCACCCCGAACGGCTGCTGACGGTCGGCGAGATGCCCGGGGTGAGCGTCGAGGAGGCGCGCCTGTTCACCGATCCGGCCCGGGCCGAGGTGGACATGGTCTTCCAGTTCGAGCACGTCGGGCTCGACCACGGCCCGGGCGGCAAGTTCGACCCGAAGCCGCTGCGCCTGACCGACCTGAAGACCTCCCTCACCCGGTGGCAGCAGGGCCTCGCCGCCACCGGCTGGAACAGCCTCTACTGGAACAACCACGACCAGCCGCGCGTCGTCTCCCGCTTCGGCGACGACGGCCCGGCCCACCGGGTCCGCTCAGCCACCGCCCTGGCCACCGTCCTGCACCTGCACCGCGGCACCCCGTACGTCTACCAGGGCGAGGAACTCGGCATGACCAACGCCCCGTTCGCCGCCATCGACGACTTCCGCGACATCGAGTCCCTCAACCACTACGCCCACGCGGTGGCCGCCGGCGCCGACGCCGAGCAGGTGCTGGCCGGGCTGCGCGCGATCGGCCGCGACAACGCCCGCACCCCCATGCAGTGGGACGCCACCGCGCACGCGGGCTTCACCACCGGCACCCCGTGGATCGGGGTCAACCCCAACCACGCCCGTCTGAACGCCGCCGCCCAACTCGCGGACCAGGACTCCGTGTTCCACCACTACCGGCGTCTGATCGAGCTGCGGCACACCGAACCCGCGGTCGTCCACGGCGACTTCGCCCTGCTGCTGCCCGAGGACGAGCACCTGTACGCGTTCACCCGCCGCCACCGCGGCACCGAGCTGCTCGTCCTCGCCAACCTCAGCGGCGACGTCCGCCACGCCGCCCTGCCCGACGCCGACGGCTGGCACCGCGCCGAACGGCTCGTCACCAACTACCCGCTCCCCGGTGCCTATCTGACCCACACCCTGGGCGAGCCGCTGACGCTCCGCCCCTGGGAGAGCCTCGTCCTGCGCCGCACCGCGCACTGACGGCCCCACCCTCGTACGCCCCGGTCCGCTCCCGGCACGGCCGAGGAGCGGGCCGGGCGCTCCCGCACACCCGCGTACCGACTGCTTGCCCCCACCCACCGTCATGCCGTCTCAAGGAGGAGCCGCATGTCCGAGCACGACACGCACCCCAGACCCCGCACCGCGTCCCGCCGCATAGGGGCGCTGGCCGCCACGTCCGTCCTGGCGGTCTCCGCCGGCCTGCTACCGGCCCTGCCCGCCAGCGCCGACGCCGCCGACGCGCCCGGCGCCGCCGCGACCTGGACCACCGGCGACAAGGAGGGCGTCGGGACGGCGCTGTCCGACCGCTCCAAGGTCTGGTACACCCTGACCGGCGGCACCATGAGCGAGGTCTACTACCCCAGCGCCGACACCCCCGACGTCCGGCAGCTCGCCTTCGCCGTCACCGACGGCTCCACCTTCACCCAGCGCGAGGACCAGGACACCGTCCGGACCGTCGAACTCGTCGGACAGGACTCGCTGACCTACCGCCAGACCACCGCCGACAAGGCCGGGCGCTGGAAGCTGGTCAAGACGTACGTCACCGACCCCGCCCGGGCCACCGTCCTGGTCGACCTGGCCTTCCAGGCCCTCAAGCCCGGCCCGTACCAGCTCTTCACGCTCTACGACCCCTCGCTCGCCGGCGACGCGGGCAACGACAGCGGCCGCACCTCCTCCGGCTCCCTGGTCTCCACCGACAGCCACGTGGCGGGCAAGCCCGTCGCCAGCGCCCTGGTCTCCTCCACCGGCTTCACCGCGACCACCACCGGCTACGTGGGCAGCGCCAGCGACGGCCTGGCCGACCTGGAAGCCCACCACACCCTCACCGGCACCCACTGGACCGCGGGGGCCGGGAACGTCTCCCAGGTCGGCCGGATCGCCGTCGCCCCCACCGGCACCACCCGCGTCACCCTCGCGCTCGGCTTCGCCGACACCGCGGAGAACGCCCTCGCCACCGCCCGCACCAGCCTCGAACGCCCCTTCGCCACCACCGCCGACGCCTACCGCGACACCTGGCGCGGCTACCTGCGCCGCCTGGCACCCGTCCCGAAGGAGATCAAGGGCACCGACCTGGAGAAGCAGTACTGGGCGTCGGTGATGACGGTGCGCGCCCACGAGGACAAGACCCACCCCGGCGCGTTCAGCGCCTCCCTCACCATCCCCTGGGGCCAGGCGGTCAGCGCCACCAACGACGGCGGCGGGGGCGGCGGTTACCACTTCGTGTGGGCCCGCGACGAGTACCAGCAGGTCACCGCGCTGCTCGCGGCCGGCGACCCGGAAGCCGCCCGCCGCGCCGTGGACTGGCTCTTCACCCGCCAGCAGCTGCCCGACGGCCACTTCCCGCAGACCTCGCACACCGACGGCACCCCCGACCAGGTCAACGTCCAGCTCGACGAGACCGCCTTCCCGATCCTCCTCGCCCAGCAGGCCGGCCGCACCGACGGCGCCTTCTACCGCGACCACGTCCGCAGGGCCGCCGACTACCTCGTCGCCCAGGGCCCCACCACCCCGCAGGAGCGCTGGGAGGAGACCGGCGGCTACTCCCCCTCCACCCTCGCCGCCACCATCGCCGCCCTCACCGTCGCCGCCGACATCGCCCGCCACAACGGCGACCAGGCCGCGGCCGCCGTCTACCAGTCCAGCGCCGACTCCTGGCAGCGCCAGGTCCAGGAGTGGACCTACACCACCAACGGGCCCATCGGCGACGGAAGTTACTACCTCCGGATCAGCAACAGCGGCAACCCCGACGACGGCGCCGCCCGCAACTGGGCCAACGGCGCCGGCTCCCACCCCGAGAACGCCGTCACCGACGCGGGCTTCCTCGAACTCGTCCGACTCGGCGTCAAGCCGCCCACCGACCCGGCCGTCGCCCACTCGCTGGCCGCCGTCGACGCCTCCCTCAAGGTCACCACCCCCAGCGGCGACCTGTGGAAGCGCTACACCTACGACGGCTACGGCGAGAGCGACACCGGCGCGCCCTGGACCGGGACCGGCACCGGACGGCCCTGGCCGCTGCTGGCCGGGGAGCGCGGCGAGTACGAACTCGCCCGCGGCGACGACGCCTCGGCCCTCACCCGCCTGCGCACCATGGCCGCCACCGCCAACGACGGCTACCTGATCCCCGAGCAGGTCTGGGACCAGGCCGACCCCACCTCCTACGGCCACACCTTCGGCAAGGGCACCGGCTCCGCCGCCCCGCTGGCCTGGGCCATGGCCCAGTACGTGCGCCTGGCCCAGGGCATCCGCCACGGCAGCCCCGTCGAGACCCCGGACGTCGTCGCCGACCGCTACAGCGCCGAGCACGCCCCCGCCGTCCCCGCCCTCGACCTCACCGCCCCCGGGGACCTCACCACCTCCGCCAGCCGCACCAGCCGGATCACCGGCACCACCGACGCCCGGCACCTCTACGTCTCCGTCAACGGCGCCAAGCGGGAGGTGCCGGTCACCGGCGGCCGCTTCGACACCGAGATCACCCTCACCGGCATCAGCAACAAGATCGTCGTCGCCGCCGTCGGCAAGGACGGCGGCACCGCCCAGCAGGTGCGCACCGTCACCGCCTTCGGGCAGCGCCTGGGCGGCCTGACCGACCCGTCCGGCGACGACCACGGCCCGGGCGGCTACGCCCTGCCCACCGACGGCGCCTTCGCTCCCGGCGCGTTCGACCTCACCGCCTTCGACGTCTACCGCGACGGCGACCGGGTCCGCCTGGTCACCCGCGTCGACGGCCCGATCACCAACGCCTGGGGCGGCCAGGGCATCAGCGTCCAGCGCCTCAACGTCTACGTCCGCGACCCCCAGGCCCCCACCACCCCCACCCCGGCCCTGCCCGGCACCAACACCGCCACCGACGGCACCTGGCAGCTCGCCGTCGTCGGCGACGGCCGCCACCAGGGCTCCCGCTTCGGCCAGGGCGTCTACGGGCCCGACCTCGCCCGCACCGCCGACGCCGCGCTGGACGTCGTCCCCGCCGGCCAGCAGATCGTCCTCACCCTCCCGGCGAGCGCCTTCGGCCCGCTCGACCCGGCCACCGCCCGCTACCAGGTGTCCATGCTCGGCGACGCCGACGACGGCGAGGGCATCGGCAACGTCCGCCCCGTCTACGGCCTCGACTACTGGAACACCGGCCCGTCCTGGGTCAAGCAGTACCGCTTCGGCGGCGGCGCGGGCGCCGTCGACGACACCCTCGACAGCCGCGACACCGACACCCGCGACCCCAACACCATCGACATCATCACCGACGCCGCCCACCCGCAGGCCACCGTCCTCGACTGGACGGCGACGGACGGCACCGTCCGCCTGCCCTTCACCCCGCTGGCGCCCTGACCGCCCCCGTGGAACGGCGGCCCGCACCCGAGTCCCGGGGTGCGGGCCGCTCCACCGCGCTCAGGCGCCCACCGCGTCCCGGACCACCAGGCAGGCGGCGCCCCGCGCCCACAGGTCGTCGGTGACCTCGTCGACCACCAGCTCGCAGTCGGCCGCGGCCGTGGAGAACGCGTGCTCGCGCATCGCCGCGGCCAGCGCCGGACCGAACAGGTCCTGCGCGGTGGCGCCCTCGCCCGCCAGCACGATCTTCTCCAGGTTCAGCAGGTTGCACAGACCCGCCAGGCCGCGCCCCAGCGCGTCACCGGCCGCCGCGAACGCCGCCAGCGCGACCTTCGAGTCCGGCCCGCGCCCCGACCGGGCCAGCGCCACCGCCTGGTCGATGTCCGCGCACTCCCCCAGCCCCGCCTCCCGCAGCCGCCGCAGCACCGCGTCGTAGGACGCCAGCGCCTCCAGGCAGCCCACGTTCCCGCAGCTGCACACCGGGCCCGCCGGATCCAGCGGCACGTGCCCGAACTCCCCCGCCAGCCCGCTGCGCCCCAGGTGCGGACGGCCGCCCAGCAGCAGGCCGCAGCCCACGCCCGCGCCCACCGTCACCACCGCGAAGGAGTCGACCTCCCGCCCGTGGCCGAACCACTGCTCCGCCACCACCAGCGTGTTGACGTCGTTGCTGACCGCCACCGGCATCCCGCACGCCTGGGCCAGCGGCCCGGCCACGTCCACGTCGTGCCAGCCCATCAGCGCCGAGTACCGGCACACCCCGCTGACCGGGTCCACGTGGCCGCTCACCCCGACGCCCACGCCGAGCATCCGCTCGGAAGCCCCCGGCACGGACGCCACCAGCTGCCGCACCGCCTCCGCCGTCGCCGCCACCGCGGTCTCCATCCGGTGGTCGGCCAGCGGCTGCTCCCAGCGGGCCAGGACCTGGGCGCCGAGGTCGGTCAGCACGGCCGTCACCTTGGAGGGGCTGATCTTGACGCCGACGGCCAGGTGCTTGTCCTTGCGGACCTGCAGCATCCGCCGGGGCCGCCCCAGCGCTCCGGCGGGCTCGGCCGTCCCCTCGACGAGGTAGCCCGCCTCCATCAGCGGATTGACGATCTTCGTCACCGTCGACTGCGACAGCGAAAGCCGCTGCGCGACCTGCACACGCGACAGCGGCCCCGCGGTCAGGATCGCGGCGAACACGTCCGCCCGGGTGCGCTGCCCGATCGGATCGGTGGCCGCCGGGCCGGCCGGAGCCAGCAGCCGGGGCACCGTACGGCCGATGGGCGTCTGGATGGTCACGGTCGGCATTCCTCCACTCGTCGAATCCGGCGGCCGGTCGGCGCCACTGCAAGTCTGCCCGTTTCTTCGCGCACGCAAGTACACATCCCGAACCGCAGGATCGCACGACTCCCGGACAGGACCACCGAAGGCCATGATACTTACTTGACGGGTGAAATTTAGCGGGGGATGCTGGCCCCACCTCCTCGAACGCGGCTCCCGCACGAGGAGTCCGCGGGGCCGCGGCGAACCTGACGCGCACGCCGCCCCGACATCCGGGCCGCGCCGCCGAGGGGGCGGTGCGGCCCGGGCCGCTCATGGCGGCACGCTGTTCGCCCGGGCCGAGCATCCGGTGCCCGCCCACGCCGCGCACCCCCACGAGCCGCTCGTCCCCGCGAGGTCACGATGCCCCTGGGATCCGCCCCCACACCTCCCCCGCCTCCCCCGCTTCCGCCTGCCGCCCGTCGCCGACCGCGGATTCCGCCTTCTTCCAGGCGCTTCCCCTGTGGCTGGTCTCCATGCCGACCGCGCTCCCCGACGGCGCGAGCGCCGTCCCGCGGAGCTGAACACCGGGCGAACCCGCGCTCCACGCAAGCGAATTCCGTCTTATTTCTTGACACGCGAAATTAACAATGCCAGCCTCTCAGCGGGCCGACCACGCATCGCGCGAACACCACCCGGCGCGAGACGGTGGCGGCCCGCTGACCGCGCTCCGGAGCGTTGCCCCGTCCCGCCTCCCGCCGGGCTCCCCGCGCCGACAAGCCCACGCCCGCACCACCGGGATGCCGCCGCCACGAGCGCACCGGATCGGCCGCTCCGGGCCACCGACCGCCACGCAGGGCCCCAGGGCGCCCTGCCCCCACCCAAGAGGCTCCCCATGTCAGCACACCTCCCCCGCCGCCGCCCCGTGCGCGGCGCCCTCGTCACCGGGGCGGCACTCGCCTGCCTCGCCGGCGTCATGCTGCCCGCCGGCACCGCCTCCGCGGCCACCGTCACGGACGCCTGGACCGACGCGTCGCGCTACGCCCCCGGGCAGGACGCGGTCGTGACCGCCAGGGTCGACGGCTCCGGTCCCGTCACCTTCACCCTCACCCACCTCGGCGACACCGTCGCCAGCACGACCGTCCAGGCCGACGGATCGGGCCAGGTCAGCTGGCGGGTGCGCCCGCCGAGCACCGACTTCACCGGCTACCTGGTGGAGATCTCGGCCTCCTCCGGCCGCGCCCAGACCGCCATCGACGTCTCCAGCACCTGGACCCGCTTCCCGCGGGCGGGCTTCCTCGCCTTCTACGGCAGCGACATCTCCGCCTCCGACGCCGACGGCGACATCGCGGAGCTCTCGCAGCGCTACCACATCAACAACCTGCAGTTCTACGACTGGATGTGGAAGCACGAGCAGCCCGTCAAGCACGACGGCTCCGGCGTGGCCGGTTCCTGGACGGACTGGGCCGGGCACACCATCAGCTCGCAGACGGTGCGCAACTACATCTCCTCCAGCCACAGCCGGGGCGTGGCCGCACTGCCCTACCAGATGTCGTACGCCGCGCTGAACGACTACGACCAGAGCAAGGTCAACCCCGACTGGCGCCTGAAGAAGGGCGACGGGAGCGACTGGACCTACACGATGATCCCCGGCCAGGTCCTGAAGTTCATGAACCCGGCCAACACCGACTGGCAGAACTACATCACCGGCCAGTACGCCGACAGCGTCTCCTCGATGGGCTTCGACGGCGCCCACATCGACCAGGTCGGCTACTGGGAGGAGATGTACGACGTCAACGGCGCCAAGGTCGACCGGCCGGCCGGCTTCGCCTCCCTGGTCAACAGGACCAAGCAGGTCCTGGGTCAGGGTAAGGCCGTCGGGTTCAACGCCGTCGACGGGTTCGGCGACGCCGAGCAGGCCAGGTCCAACGCCGACTACCTCTACACCGAGCTGTGGGGGAACTACGAGACCAACCCGTCGGTGAAGGCGTACCTGGAGAAGCAGCGCCAGGCGTCCGGCGGCAAGTCCCACATCACCCCCGCCTACATGAACCGGCCCAACACGCCGGAGGGCACCGCCAACTCCAACAGCGTCTTCAACACCACCTCGGTCCAGCTCGCCAACGCGATGTTCGCCGCCAACGGCGCCGACCACCTCGAACTCGGACCCAACGACCACATGCTCAACACCGAGTACTTCCTCAACAAGGACAAGAGCATGTCCGCGGACCTCAAGGCGTGGGAGAAGACGTACTACGACGTCATCACCGGCTACGAGAACCTCCTCTACGGCCCCAACCTGCACACCGCCTCCAACGCCGTCCAGATCTCCGGCCAGCCGACCAGCACCGACGGCTCCGGCAACACCATCTGGACCAACGTGATGAAGAACGACGGCGTCGACGTCATCCACCTGATCAACCTGCTCGGCAACGACAACAAGTGGCGCGACTCCGGCGCCCAGGGCGCGCCGAACCTGACGAACCTCCCCCTCAAGTACTACCTGGGCGACACCCCCGTCCCGCCGAGCATCCACCTCGCCAGCCCCGACCGCGACGGCGGCCGCTCCAGCGAACTCGCCTTCACCAGCGGCAGCGACGCCGGCGGACGCTACGTCTCCTTCACCGTCCCGCAGCTGAGCAACTGGGACTTCATCTACTTCGACCCCACCGCCGACGCCCCGGCCACCGGCTCGCCGAGCCCCTCCAGCAGCCCGTCCACCGCGCCCGGCGCCGGGCACGTGGTCAACGGCGACACCAAGTGCCTGGCCGTCTCCGGTGACGCCTCCGCCGACGGCACCGCCGTCGTGCAGAACACCTGCTCCACCGCCACCGGCCAGAACTGGACCCTCGACGGCACCCAGCTCAAGGCCCTCGGCAAGTGCCTCGACCTCGTCGGCGGCGCCACCACCAACGGCACCAAGGCCCACCTGTGGACCTGCGGCGGCTACCCCTCCCAGCAGTGGGTCCCCCAGGCCGACGGCACCCTCAAGAACCCCGCCTCCGGCCGCTGCCTCGACATCGCCGCCCAGAGCACCAGCGACGGCGCCGCCCTCCACCTCTGGGACTGCGGCACCTGGACCAGCCAGAAGTGGACCCTGACCGCCTGACCCCCCGTCACCCCGCTTCCTGACCCGTGGCCGCCGGACCCGCTCCGGCGGCCACACCGCACTCTCCCCCGTTGCCGCCCGCCCATCGGGCGCCCATGTACCGGAGCCACCTCGTGCACAGCCGCAGAACCCGCCTCACCACCGTCCTCGTCGCCGCCCTGGCCGTCTCCGGCACCGCCTGCGCCGGCGGCGGCACCGGTGACGAGCCCCACGGAACCATCACCTGGTACGCGAGCAGGTTCGGTCCCGCCGACGTCGACATGCGCGAAACCCTCATCGAGGAGTTCCAGAAGGCGTACCCGCGCATCCACGTCCTCATCGCCGACGCCCCGTCCGACACCGACGCGGCGCGGGCGGCGATCGCCGAGAGCGTCGCCAACGGCTCGGACTCCTTCGACGTCTACAACGGCGACGTCGTCTGGCCGACCCGGCTCGGCGAGGCCGGCCTCGCCCTCCCGCTCAACGAGCACTTCGACGCCGACTTCTGGGCGTCCTTCGACCCCGCGCTCCTGAACAGCCTGCAGTACCAGGGGAAGATCATGGCCGCCCCGCTGTTCGCCGACCACGCCTTCCTCTTCTACCGCAAGGACCTCCTGGAGAAGGCCGGCCTGCCCGCCCCCACCACCTGGGAGCAGTTGCAGCAGGAAGCCGAGCGGCTCCAGAAGGCCGGCCTCGTCAAGTACGGGTTCGCCGCGCAGTGGGCCGGGTACGAGGGCCTCACCTGCGGCTGGACCGAGTTCGCCGCGGACGCGGGCGGCAGCAGCATCGACGCGGGCGGCACCACCGCGCAGGTCGACAGCCCCGAGAACCTCAAGGCCCTCACCTACATGAAGGGGCTGATCGACGAGGGCGTCGCCCCCGAGGACATCACCGGCTTCAAGGAGGACGAGGCCCAGGCCCTCTTCACCAGCGGCCAGGTCGCGTTCCTGCGCAACTGGGCGTACGCCTACACCAACGCCCAGGAGAGCCCGCTCTCCAAGGTCAGCGGCAAGGTCGGCGTGGTCAGCCTGCCCGCGTTCCAAGGGCAGAACGGCGGCGGCCGCACCACTGCGGGCGGCTGGAACCTCTACGTCAGCCCGCACGGCACCCACCTCGCCGCCAGCCTCACCTTCGTCCGGTGGATAACCGGCCCCGAGGCCCAGAAGACCCTCGCGATCAAGGGCGGCATGCTGCCCGCCCGCAAGGGCGTCCTGAACGACGCCGACGTCCAGGCCGTCAACCCCGTCTTCCGGGCCGCCGCCGCCAACCGCCCGGTCACCCGCCCCACTTGGACCACCGCCGACTACGCGAAGGTCAGCGCGACCCTCTACACCAACGTCAACGCCGCGCTCACCGGCGCCACCACCCCCGCCAAGGCGCTCAAGGCCGCGCAGCACGACCTCAGCGGCGTTCTGGCGGCGAAGCCCTGATCCTCCCCCGTTCCGGCAACCGGCCGGTCTCCGGCCCGAGTCGCCTCCGGCGCGGTCAGGGGGCGAGTTCGTCGGCGGCCACGTGGAGGCAGGCCGCCACCAGGACGACGTTCTTGAGGACGTACTGCCCCTCCAGGGTGGGGACCGCTCCGTAGGCGCGCCACATCTCACCGGGCAGCAGCGCCAGGGAGAGGAAGACTCCCGTCATGTGCAGGAAGAAGGCGGCCAGGGCCCAGCGGAGCAGCAGGCCGGTGACCAGGCAGCAGCCGATGGCCGTTTCGAGGACGGCGAGCAGCGGCAGGGAGACGCCGGCCGGGACGAGGCCGAGGGTCATCTCCGTCATCGCGCGGCCCGCGACGCCCTCGGCGCTGCTCGCACCGGGGAAGAACTTCAGCAGGCCGAACCAGCAGAAGAGCAGCCCCACGCAGACGCGCAGGACGGTGGCGCTGACGCGCTGGTAGCGCTGCCCGCGGCGGGCGAGCTGCCCCTGGACCCGCCGGCGACGGGAGGCGCGGGGCCGGCCGACCGGGTCGGGGGGCGCGTCCGCGGTGCTGCCGGTGTGGGAGGTGTCGGTCATCGTCTGGCCTCCGGCTCTGGACGGGAAGAGGGCCCTTGGGGGCTCCGTTCGGCGCGGTGCGGGGGTGGCCGGCCGAGGGAGGGGTGCTGGGTGGGGGCGCACAGGCGGGGGCCCCGCGGCCGTACGTTCCGCGGGGCCCCGATCAGCCTGCTGTCAGCCGAAGTTGACGTCGCTGCACAGGAAGTACTTCTGGTCCATGTGGGACGCCTTCCACACGGTCAGGACGACGTGTCGTCCGCTGTAGCCGCTCGTGTTGACGTCCGTGGTGTAGTTCAGCTGCCCGGGGTAGCTGCCGGTCTGCTTGACGAAGTCCAGGTCGTCCCAGCCGATGGGCTCGATCTCGGGGTTGAAGCCCTGCTTGGTGACGTAGATCTTCAGGTAGTCCGCGCCGTGCCGGGCGACGTCCTCGACGTTGACGGTGAAGTTGCTGCCGACGTCGGTCGTCTTCCAGGGGCCGGGGTTGTCCATGGGGGCGTAGCGGCCCATCTCGGAGCGGCCGGCGCTGCAGATCTGCCCGTTCTGGACGACGTGCTCGATGTCCTCGCCGAGGTTGTTGGCGTACAGGGCGTTCCAGGTGTACATCGCCAGCGGGCTCTGGTGCCAGGCGATGTAGCACATGGGGTCCTGCTCCAGCATGCCGGGCGCGTCGGGGCCGCTCCAGCGGGTGGCGCACCCGTAGTTGCGGGTGGGCGGGCTGGTGACGGTCCCGTGGGCGGACGCGGTCGGTGCGAGGGGCAACAGGGTGAGCATGCTGGTGGACAGCACGGCCGCGCTCACCGCGGTGCGGCGGAGCAGTTTCTTCGACTCGACGTGCATGGTGCTTTCCTCCTGGGTGGTGGGGGATCACCGGCCGGTGTCACGGACCGGTGCGGTTCGACTCGTGCACATGGCGTCTTGCTCGTTGCCGGTACTGCTGCCTGGCGGCGCGTCACCTCCCTCCGTGCGCGGCCAGGACCCGCCCGGGGCGGTGGAACAGGGCCGAGAGGGGCCAGCGGCCCGGGCCCAGGGCGGCGATGAGAAGGAACGCCCAGCAGTAGAGGGCGGCCGGCTCGCCCCCGTTCTCCAGGGGGAACAGTCCCTCGCTCTGGTGCTGGACGAAGTAGGCGTAGGCCATGGACCCGGAGCAGACGAACGCCGCCGACCGGGTGGCCAGGCCGCAGAGGACCAGTGCGCCGCCGACGAGTTGGATCGCGGCGGCCCACCAGCCGGGCCACTGCCCGAACTCGGGCGCCCGCCCGTGCGGGCCCCCGAGCACGTTGAACAGGGTCGCCGCTCCGTGACAGGCGAAGAGCAAGCCCGTCACGATGCGGAAACCGCCGAGCGCAGATGCCTTCGCGGCTGGCGTCGGCTCCATGGTCGGCTCCTTTCTGCCGCCGATGTCGGCGATCTTCCGAAGTGCGGTCGAACCGGCTCGACAGGACGACCCGAAGCCGGCTGCCAGTACGGGCCGCGGGCGCGCCGCAGGCCGCTGAACAACTTCTCCCCATTTCTTGCTTCTGTCAATAAAGTAAGCAGAACTTTCCTCCGCCGACATGGCTGCAAGGGTCAAGGCAGCTTGAAAAGGTGGTCAGGCTGGCTCCCCTGGCAAGATCCAGAGCAATGCAAGATCGAATTTATTTGTTGCTTGTTGAACGAAAGGCTTGGTGCTCCAGGTCGGCTACGCCTGGCCGACACCGGAGGGGGCCGTACCGCGGGAAGCTGGAATTCCCCGGGCGATCGGGGGAATGTGGGAACCCTGCGGATCTTTGAGGAGGCTGGTGTGGCGCGGGAGCGGATGGTCCTGGGAGAGGTACTGGCGGCGGCCGAGGCCGCGGCGCCGGTCGACTCCCTGGACGTGGTGGCGCACGACCTGCGCGAGCGGTTCGGGGCGCGGTACGTCTCCTTCCTGTTCCTCGACCTGGTCGGCCAGAGCGTGGTGCGGGTGGCGGAGGACGCCACCACCCTGGACGGGCGCGGCGTCGAACGGATCAGGCTTGACGGCAGCCTCTACGAGGACGTCCTGCGCACCCAGCGCCTGGTCCGCGCCCCGGACGAGCCCGACGGGCACGGACACCGCGTGATCGCCCCCGTCACCAACCGCGGCGACGCCATCGGCTTCCTGGAGCTGTCCCTCCCCGCGACCCCCGAGGTCGCCGAGGAGGCGCTGGAGCAGGTGGAGCAGGCGGCCCACGCCCTCGCCTACATCGTGGTCACCGACCGCCGCTTCACCGACCTCTACCACTGGGCCCGGCGCACCGCCCCCGTCAGCCTGGCCGCCGAGATCCAGCGCCAGCTCCTGCCGGACGCACCCTCCTGCGAAGCCGCCCAGTTCACCCTGGCCTGCGCGCTGGTGCCCGCCGAGAGCGTCGCCGGGGACACCTACGACTACGCCCTGGACCGCGAGACGCTGCACCTGTCCCTGACCGACGCCATGGGCCACGACCTCAACGCCGCGCTCATCGCCACCCTCCTGGTCAACGCCTCCCGGGGCGCCCGCCGCGTCGCGGCCCCCCTCGCCGAGCAGGCCGACCACGCGCACCGCTCCCTGCTCGCACAGAAGCCCGGCATCCTGGCCACCGGCCAGCTGCTGCGGATCCCCCTGGACGGAACGGGCGCGCAGCTCGTGAACGCCGGCCACCCGCGCCCGCTGAGGCTGCGCGAGGGCGTCGTCGAGGAACTCCCCCTGCACGCCGACCTGCCCTTCGGCGTCTCCGGGCAGGACCGCTACCAGGTGCAGGACATCGACCTGCGGCCCGGCGACCGGCTGCTGCTCCACACCGACGGGATGCAGGAGCGCCGCGCGAAGTCGGTCGACCTGCCCGCCCTCCTGGCCGCCACCGCCACCGACCACCCGCGCGAGGTGGTGCGCGCCCTGGTCGCGGCCGTCACCGACGCCTGCGACGGCAAGCTCCAGGACGACGCCACCGTGATGTGCCTGGACTGGCACGGCCCCACCGCCGGGGGCCGCCGGGCCCACGCCGGCGCCAACACCTGAGACGGCCGCCTCGCGCCCGGGCGCGCTTCTCGCCCGCTCGGGTGATCGGGCCGGTAGGCGGACTTCGAGTACAACGCCAGCCTGAGGGCTGTCTCACCGTGCCCGGGTCATGCACCCCTCTGCGGGGGATGGTCGGTGTGCCCCGATCCGCGCGGGGTGCCGCGCCCTCGACGGTCGGGAGCGCGGCCGTCCGCCCCGCGGCCCGCTCGCCCCGATGTGCAAGGAAGGTGAAACGGGGCGGCGGACCGCGCCTGGCCATCGAGGCACCCGCTCCCCGCCACCAGCGCGGCCGCGTACTCGAACGGCACACCCGGGAGGCGCGGAGGGGGAGTTGACCCTACGTTGGCCGTCGAGGGGGGTACCCAACGAGAGGTGTGCGTTTCGATGGCTGGGAAGTTCGAGCTGTACGTGGACGAGTCGGGCAACCACCGCTTCCGGCTCAAGGCGAGCAACGGTTCGGTCGTGGTGACCGGCGAGCCGGAGGAGTCTCGCGAGCAGTGCCTGAAGAACATCGAGTCGATCCGCAAGCTCGCGCCGTACGCGCAGTTGCTGGAGGCTCCGGTCAACGCCTGACGGCGGCGCCGCACCGGCCGGGCCGGGCCCCGACGGGCCGGGTCGCGCCGGGGGTGCGAGCCCGTGCCGGACCGAGGGGTCCGGCGCGGGCTCGTGGCCGTTGCGGGGTGGCGGGCCGGGGGTCGGGCATGCTGGCGGGGAGGACGGCGCGCGGACAGGGGGTTGCGGTGGGCGGGCGGGAGATCATGGCGGCGGCGGGGGTGCTGTTCCCCGACCGGGACGGGCGGGTGCTGGTGGTCCGGAACTCGTACCGGGCCAAGCACCCGATCGCGGTGCCCGGCGGCGGCTGGGAGCGGGCGGACCCCTCGCCCCGGCACACCGCCGTGCGGGAGATCCGCGAGGAGCTGGGCGTCACCCCGGTGTTGCGCGAACTCGCCTGCCTGGACTGGTCGGTGGACCACGACCGGCCCCCGATCGCGGCCTTCCTGTACTGGGCCGAGCCGCTGACCGACGAGCAGCGGGCGGCGGTCCGGCTGGAGGCGGCGGAGCTGGACGCGATGGTCCACCTGCCCGCCGACCTGCTGCTGTCGGCCGTGCCGCCGCTGCTGTCGCGCCGGATGGGCGCCTGCCTGCGGGCGCCGCGCTCGGCCGCGCCGCTGGAGCTCGCGGACGGCCTGCCCGTCGGCCACTCCGTCCTGCACCTGCCGCCCCGCCCGGCCCCCGCGTACCTGGGCGCGGCCGCCCTGGCGGGGCTGCTGCCGCCGGGTGCCGGGCTCCAGGCGCCGCCCCCGCCGCTGGGCAAGCAGGCGTACTACGCCAGCCGCCCCAAGGTCCGGGCCAAGGCCCGGATGCTGTTCACCGACCCGGACGGGCGGGTGCTGCTGGTGCGGCTGAAGCCGTGGCGGGGCGAGGCGCCGTGGGTGCTGCCCGGCGGGTCGGTCGAGGCGGACCGGGAGCTGCCCCGGGCGGGCGCCCGCCGGGAGGCCCTGGAGGAACTGGGCTGGGATCGCGAGCCGGGGCGGCTGCTGGGCATCGACTGGGTGACCGTCCACCCGTGGGACCCGCCGCACCTGTCGCTGGTGTACGACGGCGGGACGGCCGGGCCGGAGCTGCTGGCGGCGGTCCGCCTCCAGGAGGAGGAGATCGCCGAGTGGCGGCTGTTCACCCCGCGGGAGGCCACCCGGGTGCTGACCCCGCCCGCGGCGGGCCGGCTGGCGGCCTGCCTGGCGGTGCGCGCGCTGCCGCCGACCGCCGGACCGGCCGAGCTGGTGAACGGCGCGCCCCCGGTCGCCGCCCGCTGAACCGACCGCGCACGCCGGGCCCAGCGGGTCCGCCGGGCCCGGCACCGGCTCCCGGTGCCCGTTCCCGGTGGCCGTTCCCGGTGGCCGCCCGGCGGTTCGCGGCGGGTACCGGGGCCCCGGGCGGGTATGAATGGCCAGGTCGGGACGGTGTCCGCCGGTGCGGCGCGAAGATCGGGAGGCACGGGATGGCACGGTCGATCGGATCCGAACTGGACGGTCGCGCGGTGCGGTCGCTCGGCGGCGGCAACCGGCTGCTGCTGCGCCTGGACGGCGAGTTGCTGCTGACGGTGGAGAACGACTTCCGACTGCGGCACGGCACGGAGGTCGAGCACTTCTACCCCGCGCTGGGCCTGTCCCCCACCGGCGCGCTCGGCCGGCTCGCGGACGCCGCCATCACCGCGGCCACCGTCACCCCGGCGGGCGGCCTGCAGCTCGCCTTCGACACCGGCCACGTGCTGGCCGTCGCCCCCGACCCGGCCCCCGGCGGCCCGGCGCACCCGTGGCAACTCTCCTCCCCCGCCGGGCTGCTGTGCACCGGCGGCCCGAACGGCTCGTTCACCCCCTGAGCGCGGAGGGCCGGCCGCCGCATCCGGGTACCGGATACCCGGATGCGGCGGCCGGCCGGCGCGGTGAACAATGACCGGATGGAACTGCTCGCACGGGACGTGGACGTCCCGAGTCCGGCCCTGTACCGGGACGTTGAGCCGCTGATCCGGGCCCTGCGCCCCGCCCTGAGCGGCCCCGGTTTCGCCGCGTTCGCCGCCGAAGCGGCGGGCCAGGGCCTGGTGTTCACCGCCGCGTACGACAACGCGCCGTCCGGGAAGGGCCGTTGCGTGGCCGTGGCGACGCACCGGACGCTGGCGACCAGCCGGGGGCGGATACTCTTCGTCGACGACCTGGTGACCGGTCCGGCGCTCCGCTCCGGCGGCGTCGGCGCCTGGCTGATGGGCGAACTGGAGCAGCGGGCGGCCCGGGCCGGCTGCGTGCGCGTGGAGTTGGACTCCGGCGTGGTCAACCAGGGCGCGCACCGCTTCTACCACGCGCGGCGGATGTCGGTGGTGGCCTTCCACTTCTCGCTGGACCTGCCGGACCACCGCTGAGCCGGGGGACGGAACCCCGCCCGCGACCACGGCGTCAGTAGGATGACCGGGATCTCGGCGGGAAAAGGGGCAGGGCGTGTTCGGAATCATCAGGCCGTGTCGGCACCGGCTGTCGGAGCGGCTGCACGCCTCCTGGATGGCCCACCTGTGCGGGCTGTGCCTCGCGCTGCGCGACGACCACGGGCAGTTGGCGCGGACGGCCACCAACTACGACGGCCTGGTGATATCCGTCCTGGTCGAAGCCCAGTCCCCGAAGTCCGCGGACCGCCGCACCGCCGGGCCGTGCCCGCTGCGCGGCATGCGCAGCGCGCCCGTCGCCCGCGGTGAGGGGGCCCGCCTGGCGGCGGCGGTGTCGCTGGCGCTGGCCTCGGTGAAGGTCCGCGACCACGTCCAGGACGGTGACGGGCTGTTCGCCCGCCGCACCGTCGCCGCCGGGGCCCGCCGGGTCACCCGGCGCTGGGACCGGCAGAGCGCGGGCAGCGCCGCCGTCGTCGGCTTCGACACCGGCGTCCTGCTGGCCGCCGCCGGGCGGCAGGAGGCCGCCGAGGCCGCCGTCACCGCGGGCGGACCGCTGCTGCTGGCCACCGCGCCCACCGAGGAGGCCACCGCCGCCGCCTTCGCCCACACCGCCGTCCTCGCCGGACGCCCCGGCAACGCCGACGCGCTCGCCGAAGCCGGACGCCTCTTCGGCCGGCTCGCCCACCTGCTGGACGCCGCCGAGGACCGCGCGGACGACGAGGCCCGCGGGCTGTGGAACCCGCTCACCGTCACCGGCACGCCCCGGGACGAGGCCGAACGCCTCTGCCGGGACGCCGTCCACGGCATCCGGCTCGCGCTCGACGAGGTGGAGTTCACCGACCGCGCCCTCGTCCACCGGCTGCTCGCGCACGAGACCGGCGAGGCCGTGGACCGGGTCTTCGGGCGCCGCGGCCACCACGCCTGCGCCAACGCCGGCACCTCCCCGCCCGGCACCGATCCCCACGCCCCGTCGTCCCCGGACCACTCGCACGACTCCGGGAAGCCGAAGCAGCCGCGTTCGCTGATCCCGGGCTGCGCGGTGTGGGCGACGATGGCCTGCACCTGCCAGTTGCTGTGCTGCAGCCACGACGACCCGTTCACCCGCGAGCGGCGCGAGGGCTTCTGCCAGCGCAACGGCTGCGACTGCTGCGACGGGTGCGACTGCTGCAGCAACTGCTGCGACTGCTGCGGGGACGACGGGTGCTGCAGCAGTTGCGGCTGCGACGGGTGCGACGGCTGCGACTGCGGCTGCGACTGCTGACCCCGGGCGGAACGGGGAACGGACCGAGCGGGAGCGGAGGGTGGTGGCGGTGGCGGATCGACCGGACTTCACGGCGGCGACCGAGCTGGCGCAGTGGGGCGGCTGGCCCGCGCTGCAGGAGCTGGGCGAGTCGGAGGACCCGTTCGAGGTGGCGGCGGTCGGGGGCAGTTGGCGACCGAAGGACCGGCACTTCGGGGTGCTCCTGGACGGCCGGCCGGTGGCGCACGCCGGGTCCGTGGTGGCGCCGGTCGAGGCCGGCGGGCGGCGCTTCGAGGTGGCGGGGATCGGCGGGGTGCTGGTCGCGCCGCGCTGGCGCGGCCACGGGCTGGCCCGGGCCGTCGTCGCGGCGGCGCTGGACGCGGCGCGGGCCGACGGGCTCGGGTACGCGATGCTGTTCTGCCTGCCGGACCGGGCCCCGCTGTACGCGCACCTGGGGTGGACGGCGCTGCCGGGCCCGGTGACGGCCGAACAGCCGGCGGGGCCGGAGGCCGTCCGGCTCGGGGCGATGTGGACCGGCTTGGCGCCGGGGGCCCGCTGGCCCGGGGACGGGACGGTGCGGCTGCACTCGCTGCCGTTCTGAGCGGGGTGGCCCGGCCCGGGTGCTCGGGGCGGCCGCGAACTCCCGCACAGCTGACGGGAGTTGGGCAAGTCGCCTGCCTGGGACGGCTGTTGGCGGGCCGTGACGGGCGGTCACCGCACCTGCCGCCGACCCCGGATCCCCGGAACCCGCTCGGGGCGGGCGAGTTGGCCCCGGTGCGGCCCGGGCCCGGCCGGGGCGCGGTTCGCGACCGTTGCAGGGCTGTTGCACCGGGTGTGACCCGGGTCACGGCCGACGGGGGCGGTTCGTGGTCGACTCTCCGAATGGTTCTGATGCGGGCGGTTCGGGTGGGTGTGGGCGTCGTGGTCGCGGCGGGGGCGGTGGTGGGCTGCGGGTCGACCGCGGGGCCCGGCGGCGGGACGGCGGCGGCTTCGGCTTCGGGGAGCGCGGGGCCGTGCGGGGTGGCGCCGACGGCGGCGCCGGCGGGGTGGGTGCGGGAGCCGGTGCGGATCGTCGCGGTGAGCGCGGACTGCCTGGAGTACGAGGTGACCAACCGGGGCTCCGAACCCGCCGACGTGGCGGTGCTGTTCGGCTGGTCGGGCAGCGGGGGACGGCTGTCGGTGGACCCGTCGGTGACGCAGCGGGCGCTGGCCCCGGGGGCGTCGGTGCGGGGGCGGGTCCAGCTGACCGGCGGCCCGGTGGAACCGGACCGGCCGGTGGGCGGCGTCCCGACCGGCCCGGTGCGGCCGGACCCGTTGGTGAGCGTCGCGCCGAGCTCCTCGGGCCCGTCCGGGGCAGCCCGGCCGGCCCCCGGGGTGAAGGTCGTACGGGTGCGCAGCGTGCCGACGGCCGAGGCGCCGTCGGAGGGCGGGGCGTGCCCGGCCTCGGGGGTGCGGGTGTACGCGGACCGGGGGGACGCGGCGATGGGGCTGCGGGTGGTGGGGCTGCACCTGGAGAACTGCGGGACGGGGGACCTCGTGCTGGACGGGTTCCCCCAGGTGGAGGTGCTGGACGAGGCGCACGCCGCGGTGCCGGGGGTGCGGACGCTGGAGGGCGGTTCGGCGATCGCGACGGGGACGGGTGCGGACGCGCCGGCGAGCCGCTTCACCGTCCCGCCGGGCGGCCGGGCCCGTTCGTCCCTGGTGTGGCGCAACACGAACGACGCCTCGTCCGATCCGGTGAACGCCCCGTACGCGCGGGTGCGGGCGACACCGGGCGCGGCGCCGGTGATGGTGACGCCGGAGCTGGACCTGGGGACGACGGGGAAGCTCGGCGTCGGGGCCTGGGTGCCGGTCGGGCCATGACGCCCGGGCCCCGGCCGGGGTCAGCCGACGTGGACCCGGGGGCGGCGGCCCCGGTCGGGTTCGGCCTCGCGGAGCACCTCGCGGGTGACGGGGGCGACCTCGCCCTGGCCGAACAGGAAGAAGCGCAGGAACTGGGCGAACGGGCTGCCCTCGGTCCACTCGAAGTAGATGTGCGGGAGTTCGCCGGTGGTGTCGCGCACGTGCAGCAGTATCGCGGCGAGCGCGTTGGGGATGCTGGAGTGCTCCAGGGTGAGGACCCGGTAGCGGTCGTGCAGGACCTCGCCGCGCACGTGCAGTTCGGCCTCGAAGTCGGACGGGTCGAGGACGGTGACCTCGACGAAGACCAGGTCGTCCTCGACCGGGATGTCGTTGTCGGCGCGGATCTGGTGCACCTTGTCGCGGTACTCGGCGAGGTCGCGCCCGGCCGGTTCGTTGGCGATGAAGCGGATCGTGCGGTGCGCGGTGTCGCGCACGAAGCGTTCCGCGACCTCGTCCAACTGCACGTCGGTGACCCGGAGTTCGAAGGCGCGGGCGAGCCGGGAGGCGAGC
Source organism: Kitasatospora saccharophila (assembly GCF_039529925.1). Taxonomy (NCBI): domain Bacteria; kingdom Bacillati; phylum Actinomycetota; class Actinomycetes; order Kitasatosporales; family Streptomycetaceae; genus Kitasatospora; species Kitasatospora saccharophila. The sequence continues at coordinate 45,101 of NZ_BAAANS010000059.1, forward strand.
GAGACCAGCACGATGCCGGCGATGAAGCAGGCGCCGATCTTGACGCCGTCGGGGCGTTCGGCGATGTTGACGGCGGTGGTGTAGAGGAAGACCGCGGCGATCACCGCGAAGCCGATGGTCCAGCCGCGCTGGCGGGCGGCCCGGGCGGCGATGGTGACGGCGATCGCCGCGGAGGTGATCAGCACCAGCACGCCGGTGGCGTACGCGCCGCCCTGCTTGTCGACGTTGGCGTCGAACAGCCAGGTGACCAGGAAGGCGATCGCGGTGAGCACCAGCACCATCGGGCGCACCGCGCGGGCCCAGTGCGGGGCCATGCCGTAGCGGGGCAGGTAGCGGGGCATCAGGTTCAGCAGGCCGGCCATCGCGGAGGCGCCGGCGAACCACAGGATGGCGATGGTGGAGAGGTCGTAGACCGAGCCGAAGGCGCCGCCGAGGTAGTGGTGGGCGAGGTAGGCCAGGGCGCGGCCGTTGGCGGCGCCGCCGGGTTCGAACTCGTCGGCGGGGATCAGCAGGGTGGTGATGAAGCTGGTGGTGATCAGGAAGCAGCTCATGATCACGGCGGCGGTGGTGAGCAGCTTGCGGGCGCCGCGGATGCGTCCGGTGGGGCGCTCCTCGGTGTCGTCCGGGTCGCCCTCGATGTGCGGCATGACCGCGACACCGGTCTCGAAGCCGGACAGGCCGAGGGCGAGCTTGGGGAAGACCACCAGGGCGACGCCGATCATCGCGACCGGGTTGCCGTGCTCCAGGGTCAGGGCGTGCGTCCAGTCGGTGACCAGGGAGGGGGCGCTGACCACGTGCCACAGGCCGACGGCGACCACCACCACGTTCAGCGCCAGGTAGACGCCGACCAGGACGACCGCGACGCCGATGGCCTCGCTGAAGCCCTTGAGGAAGACCGCGCCGAGGGCGGCGACCAGCAGCAGGGTGATCAGCACCTGGTGACCGCCGAGCGCGCTGCGCAGGTGCGGGTTCTCCACCAGGTGGGCGGTGGCGTCGGCGGCGGACAGCGTGATGGTGATCAGGAAGTCGGTGGCGGCGAAGCCGAGCAGCGCGAGGACGAACAGCTTGCCCTTCCAGAACGACAGCAGCCGCTCCAGCATGGCGATCGAGCCCTCGCCGTGCGGGCTCTCCCGGGCGACCCGGCGGTAGACCGGCAGCGCGCCGCACAGGGTGACCAGCACCAGCACGACGGTGGCGACCGGGGAGAGCAGTCCGGCGGCGAGCGCGGCGATGCCGGGCTGGTAGCCGAGGGTGGAGAAGTAGTCGAGGCCGGTCAGGCACATCACCCTCCACCAGCGCTGGCCGTGCTGCTGGTCGGTGGCCTGGGCGTGCGGGCCGGGGTGCTGCTTGGCCATGTCGGACAGACCTTCGAGCAGCCAGGCGCGGAGCCGCTGCCGGGCCGTTCCTCCGTCCGCGGGGGCGGGATCGACCACTGTGCTGACTCCTGTCGGGACGCGGGGTGCCCCGGGCCGCCGGAGGGTCCGGCCCGCGGGGCGAACTCCCACGTCAATGTAGGTCACGTCCGCCGCCGACCGGGGCAGGCTGGAGCGTAGCCCCACCCTTCGGCCCAGCGGCGCACCGGTCCCGGGGCGTTGACGGGCCCTTGGGACGGGGTTGGCGTACGGTTTGCCCCCGCACTGCGACTTGTGGCGTTTCGCCCGTTTCGGGACCATCGGCCCCGCCGGGGGGACCGCCCGGCCCTATCCGCGCGCCGCGCGGCTTCGACACGCTGCCAGCGGCGCGACCGCCCACGGGGGGCCGGTCGCCCCGCCGAGGAGAGGAATCCGCGCGTGCCCCACCCGCGCCGCCCGTCCGTGCGCCTGCTGACCCGCCGCCGGCTCGACCGCCGTCAGGAGGCGCACCACTGGCGGGGCCGGGGTGCGCGGTGCAACCCGCTCCGCCGCGGGGTGGACCGAGCCCGGCGGCGGGCGGTCGCCCTGGCGTGCTGCACCTCGGCGGCGGGCCTGGTCGCCGGTGCGGCGGCGGCCGGGTGCGTCCCGGGGCGACCGTTCCCGTCCTGGTCGTTCCCGTCCTGGCTGCTCCCGTCCTGGCTGCTCCCGGCGGACCTGGTGGCCGCGCCGTACGGGGTGGTGGACCGGGCGGTGCTGGGGCTGCTGGCGTTCGGGGCGGTGGCGGCCGGCGGGGCGTTCGGGCTGCGCTGGCGGCTGCGGGTGCTGGAGCGGCGGGCGACGGACTCCTGGGCGCGTTCGTGGCGGCGGGTGGAGCCGCTCTGGTCGGGGCGGGCGCTGCCCTGGTCGGACGGCGGGGACGGCGGCGGCGGTGGTGGCGGTGGCGACGGTGGGGTGCGGGGCGGGGCCGGGGAGCGCTGAGCCGAGCGGAACCGGAGGCGGTTCGAGCACGTCCGGGCGGAAAGCGTCAAGGGCCGGTCGGGACCGTGTCGGGGACCGGTCGGGACCGCGTCCGGAACGGGGTCGGGGGCGGGTAGCCCTGTCGGTGGACGGGTGGGGTTTGGCAGACTGCCGGGTGTAGGGATCTGCGAGGAGGAGTTGCTGCCATGTCCGAGGGTTCGGCGCCGATCAGGGTGTTCCTGCTGGACGACCACGAGGTGGTCCGCCGCGGGGTGCACGACCTGCTGGATTCGGAGCCGGACCTCCAGGTGGTCGGCGAGGCCGGGACGGTCGAGCAGGCGCTGGCCCGGGTGCCCGCGCTGCGCCCGGACGTCGCGGTGCTGGACATGCGGCTGCCGGACGGCGACGGCGTGACGGTCTGCCGGGAACTGCGCTCGCGGATGCCGCAACTGGCCTGCCTGATGCTCACCTCCTTCGACGACGAGGAGGCGCTGCTCGACTCGATCATGGCGGGCGCGGCGGGCTACGTGCTCAAGCAGATCAGCGGCACCGACCTGGTCACCGCGATCCGCACGGTCGCCTCCGGGCAGTCGATGCTCGACCCGGGCGCGGCGACCCGGCTGATGGCCCGGCTGCGCGGCGAGGCGCCCGCGCCCGCGCCGGAGTTCCCGCAGCTGACCGACCGGGAGCGGGAGATCCTGGCGCTGATCGGCGAAGGGCTCACCAACCGGCAGATCGGCGAGCGGGTGTTCCTGGCCGAGAAGACCGTGAAGAACCACATCTCGCGGCTGCTCGCCAAGCTCGGCGTCGAACGCCGTGTGCAGGCCGCGGTGATCGCCACCCAGACCCTGGCCGCCCAGCCCGGCGGCGGCTCCGGGCCGGGCCACGGCGGTGAACGGGGGCACTGAACGGGGCCGCCCCCGCCTCTCCGGCGGGTGGCCGTCCGCCGTTCCGGCCCCGGGCCCGGCCCCGGCAGGATTACCGGGCTACCGGGCTAGGACGCGTATTTGGTCGTGATCAAGTGGCGATTCTGGTGAGGTCCTTGATCCAGATCATCGCGCCTCGAAGGTGGAGGCCGGCGAGGTAGCTCGTCGGGG
>NZ_BAAANS010000060.1:0-47531 GCF_039529925.1 Kitasatospora saccharophila
CCGCCGGACACCGCCGCATCGCCTTCGTCGGCGACCGCCCCACCACCCTCTACACCCGCCGCGAACGCCTCGCCGGCTACCGCGAAGCCCTCGACGCGGCCCGACTCCCCTACGACCGCTCGCTCGTCCTCGACGGCCACACCGAGGCCGAGGCCGCCGACGCCGTCCAGCGCGCGCTGCGCGACCCGCAGCCGCCGACCGCGATCCTCGCCGCCAACAACTTCGCCGCCATGGGCACCGTCCTGGGCACCACCCGGGCCGGCCGACGCGACGTCGCCCTCGTCTCCTTCGACGACCTGCCGTTCGCCGAGATCCTGGAGCCCGCCATCACCACCGTCGCCCAGGACCCCACCGCCATCGGCACCGCCGCCGCCGCCATCGCCCTCGCCCGTCTCGACGGCGACCGCACCCGGGCCCGCACCATCACCGTCCCCACCCGCCTCATCCCCCGCGGCTCCGGCGAACTCCCGCCCACCACCCGGTAGTTCCCCACCGCCACAGACCACACCCCGCACCGCCGCACCACAAACGACCGCTCACCCTCCACGCCCGTCGTCCCGCCGCCGTGCCCCGGCATGGCCACGCCCCGGCGTAGCCATGCCTTCGTACCGCCCGATACCGACGGATCGCGAGCGCGTCCCCCACCCACCCCGCCCAGGCTCTGTGAAGGAGCTCGTATGCGCGCGTCCCGACCCACCCGCCGCACCTCGCTGGCCGTCCTGGCCGCTGCCGTCTGCCTCGGCCTGACCGCCGGCTCCCCCGCCGTGGCCGACACCGGGAAGTTCCAGGAGCAGTACCGCCCGCAGGTGCACTACACCCCCGCGCAGAACTGGATGAACGACCCCAACGGGCTCGTGTACTACCAGGGCGAGTACCACCTCTTCTACCAGTACAACCCGAACGGCAACTCCTGGGGCGACATGTCCTGGGGCCACGCCGTCAGCACCGACCTCATCCACTGGAAGGAGCTGCCGCTGGCCATCCCGCGCACCGACGACGAGATGATCTTCTCGGGCAGCGTCGTCGTCGACACCGACAACACCTCCGGCCTCGGCACCCGCAAGAACCCCGCCATGGTCGCGGTGTACACCAGCGCCTACGACGACGGGCGGCAGGCCCAGTCGCTGGCCTACTCCACCGACCGCGGCCGCACCTGGACCAAGTACACCGGCAACCCGGTCCTCGACATCGGCTCCCACGCCTTCCGCGACCCGAAGGTCCAGTGGTACGCGCCGACCCGCAGCTGGCTGATGACCGTCTCGCTGGCCGACGAGCACAAGGTGGAGTTCTACTCCTCCAAGGACCTCAAGTCCTGGAAGCTGCTCAGCGAGTTCGGCCCGGCCGGGGCCACCGGTGGCGGCTGGGAGTGCCCTGACTTCTTCCCCCTCGCCGTCGACGGCGACCCCCGGCACGTCAAGTGGGTCATGGTCGTCAACATCAACCCCGGTGGCATCGCCGGCGGCTCAGGCGCCCAGTACTTCGTCGGCGACTTCGACGGCACCACCTTCACCCCCGACGACAACGGCTCCTACACCCCGCCCGCCGGCACCGTCCTGCAGGACTTCGAACAGGCCGACTACGGCGCCTGGACCACCACCGGCACGGCCTTCGGCACCGCGCCGGCCACCGGCTCCCTGCCCGGACAGTCCGCGATCACCGGCATCGAGGGCACCGGCCACGCCAACAGCTTCCACGACGGCGACAGCACCACCGGCACCCTCACCTCCCCCGCCTTCACCGCCACCAGCGACTACCTCAACTTCAAGGTCGGCGGCGGCAACCACCCTCACAACCCGAACGCCGTCACCGACCCGCAGCCCACCCCCACCGGCACCGTCCTCGCCGACTTCGAGGGCGACACCTACGGCGACTGGACCGCCACCGGCACCGCCTTCGGCACCGCACCGGCCCAGGGCACCCTCCCCGGCCAGCAGAGCGTCACCGGCTACACCGGCCACGGCCTGGCCAACAGCTTCCTCCAGGGCGACGCCACCACCGGCACCCTCACCTCCCCGACCTTCACCATCGACAAGAAGTACCTCGACTTCCAGATCGGCGGCGGCACCCACCCCGCCAACTCCGACTCCCCCACCACCGTCGAACTCGTCGTCGACGGCAAGACCGTCCGCAGTGCCACCGGCAGCAACAACGAGCAGCTCGACTGGGCCTCCTGGGACCTGTCCGACCTGCAGGGCAAGACCGCCCAGATCAAGATCGTCGACCAGAACACCGGCGGCTGGGGCCACATCAACGTCGACCAGGTCGTCCTGTCCGACACCCAGGCCAAGCCCCAGTCCAGCGAAACCGCCGTCAACCTGATCGTCGACGGCCAGGTCGTCCAGAGCGCCACCGGCTCCGACAGCGAAACCCTGGACTGGGCCTCCTTCGACCTGCGCCCCTACAAGGGCAAGCAGGTCCAGGTCCAGATCGCCGACCTGAACACCGGCGGCTGGGGCCACATCATGGCCGACCAGTTCACCACCGCCAGCCAGCCCGCCCTCTCCACCCTCCAACGCGCCCACTGGGTCGACTTCGGCAAGGACTTCTACGCGGCCGTCACCTACAACGACGCCCCCCGCGGCGAGCGCACCATGATCGGCTGGATGAGCGACTGGCAGTACGCCGGCAACACCCCCACCACCCCCTGGCGCAGCGCCCAGAGCCTGCCCCGCACGCTGCAGCTGCGCACCGTCGGCGGACGGCTCCAGCTCACCCAGCAGCCGGTGCAGTCCCTGAACACGCTGCGCCAGGGACCGGCCGTCGCCCTCAACCACGTCACCGTCCGGCCCGGCACCACCGCCCTGCCCTCCCGCGGCAACGGCAAGGCCCTCGACATCGACGCCGTCTTCTCGCCCGCCGACGCCAAGAAGTTCGGCCTCAAGGTCCGCACCGGCGCCGGACAGGAGACCGTCATCGGCTACGACACCGCCAACCAGCGGCTCTACGTCGACCGCACCAAGTCCGGCGCCGTCGACTTCGACCCCAACTTCCCCGGTGTCCAGACCGCCCCGCTCAAGCCCCAGAAGGACGGCAAGATCCACATCCGGGTCGTCGTCGACTGGTCCTCGGTCGAGGTGTTCGGCGGCCAGGGCGAAGCCGTGATCACCGACCAGGTCTTCCCCGACCCCAGCAGCCAGGGCGTCCAGCTGTTCGCCGAGGGCGGCTCCGCCCGCCTCGACAGCCTCAAGCTCTGGCACCTCGGTTCCTACCGGAGCAAGTAGAAGCCCCGTGCGGGGGCGGGCTTGAGGGTGCCCGCCCCCGCACGGTCCACCCGGCCCCGTCGCCACACGGGCGCAGGGTGCGTCCCGTCCGATCCGGAGACCGGGACCGGCCGTATCCGTTCCGGCCTCCGCCGAGTGAACTCCGCGCCATCCCCCACCCCGCGGCCTACCGCACCGCACCACCCCCACCGCGGCACGCCGCTCCCGAGGACCCAGCCGCACGGGCACCCCACCCGCCCCGAGGGTCCGAAACCGAGGAGATCCCCATGCGCGACCGAACCGTCACGCACCACCGCTCCAAGCGCCTGCTCGCCCTCTCCGCCGCCGTCCTCGGCCTGGCGGTCCTCGCGCCCTCCGCCGGCGCGCAGACCTCCTACACCGAGACCTACCGGCCCCAGCTGCACTTCTCGCCCGCCCAGAACTGGATGAACGACCCCAACGGCCCGATCTGGTACAAGGGCACCTACCACCTCTTCTTCCAGTACAACCCCTCGGGGAACACCTGGGGCAACATGTCCTGGGGGCACGCGACCAGCCCCGACCTGGTCCACTGGACCGAGCAGCCGATCGCCCTCCCGCAGGACGCCAACGAGATGGTGTTCTCCGGCGGAGTCGTCCTCGACAAGAACAACACCACCGGCTTCGGCACCAGCACCAACCCCCCGCTGGTCGCGATCTACACCAGCTACCGCAAGTCCGACGGCGTGCAGGCCCAGTCGCTGGCCTACTCCACCGACGGCGGCACCACCTGGACCAAGTACGCCGGCAGCCCCGTCCTCAACATCGGCTCCCAGAACTTCCGCGACCCCAAGGTGTTCTGGAACGCCCAGACCAACAGCTGGCTCATGACGGTCGCCCTGTCCGCCGACCACAAGGTGAGCTTCTACTCGTCCCCGAACCTGAAGACCTGGACCAAGCTCAGCGACTTCGGCCCGGCCGGCGCCACCGGCGGCCTGTGGGAATGCCCGGACCTCTTCCAGCTCCCCGTGGACGGCGACCCGGCGCACACCAAGTGGGTCCTGGTCGTCAACATCAACCCCGGCGGCCCGCAGAACACCTCCGCCGCACAGTACTTCGTCGGCGACTTCGACGGCACGACCTTCACCCCGGACGGGCCCGCCACCTCCACGCCGCCCACCGGAACGGTCCTCGCCGACTTCGAGGGGAGCACCTACGGGTCCTGGGCGACCACCGGCGCCGCCTTCGGCACCGGCCCGACCCAGGGCACCCTCCCTGGCCAGCAGAGCGTCAGCGGCTACCTCGGCAAGGGGCTCGTCAACTCCTTCCTCCAGGGCGACTCGACCACCGGCACCCTCACCTCCCCCACCTTCACGGTCGACAAGCCGTACCTGAACTTCCTGGTCGGCGGCGGCAACCACCCCAACTCCCAGGCCAACCCCACCGCCGTCAACCTGGTGGTCGACGGCGCGGTGGTCAGGACCACCACCGGCAAGGATAACGAAGCGCTCGACCCCGTCCAGTGGGACCTGCACGACCTCGCCGGCAAGCAGGCCCGGATCCAGATCGTCGACCAGAACACCGGCGGCTGGGGCCACATCAACGCCGACCAGTTCACCCTCACCGACCAGGGCCCGAATGTCCTCGCCGACTTCGAGGGGAGCACCTACGGGTCCTGGGCGACCACCGGCGCTGCTTTCGGTACCGGTCCGGCCCAGGGCACCCTGGCCAACCAGAACCAGGTGACCGGCTACCTCGGCAAGGGGCTCGTCAACTCCTTCCTCCAGGGCGACTCGACCACCGGCACCCTCACCTCCCCCACCTTCACGGTCGACAAGCCGTACCTGAACTTCCTGGTCGGCGGCGGCAACCACTCCAACTCCCAGGCCAACCCCACCGCCGTCAACCTGGTGGTCGACGGCGCGGTGGTCAGGACCACCACCGGCAAGGACAACGAAGCGCTCGACCCCGTCCAGTGGGACCTGCGCAGCCTCGCCGGCAAGCAGGCCCGGATCCAGATCGTCGACCAGAACACCGGCGGCTGGGGCCACATCAACGCCGACCAGTTCACCCTCACCGACACCCCCGCCCAGAACCAGGCTTCGAACGCCCACTGGATGGACTACGGCGCCGACTTCTACGCCGCCACCTCCTTCAACGACGAGCCCGCCGGCCGCCGCGTCGTCATCGGCTGGATGAACAACTGGCAGTACGGCGGGAACATCCCCACCTCCCCCTGGCGCAGCGCCGACTCCCTGCCCCGGGAGCTGTCCCTGCAGACGATCAACGGCGCCCCGCAGCTGGTGCAGGTGCCGGTCAAGGAGCTGGAGCAGTTGCGGACGGGGACGGTCAGCACCGCGCCGACGACGGCCATCGCGGCCGGTGCCGACATCCCCCTGAGCACCCAGGGCGCCCTGCTCGACATCACGGCCACCCTGCGGGCCGGCACCGCGAACGACTTCGGCCTCAAGGTCCACACCGGAGGCGGCCAGGAGACCCGCATCGGCTACGACACCACCACAGGGGAGCTGTACATCGACCGGACCCGCTCGGGCGACTCCTCCTTCGGCGGGAACTTCGCCGCCGTGCACCGCGCACCGCTCAGCCTCGACACCGACGGCAAGCTGCAGCTGCGCGTCGTCGTGGACACCTCCTCCGTCGAGGTGTACGCCGCGGACGGCCGGGTCGTCATGACCGACCAGATCTTCCCCAACCCCGCCAACAACGGCGTGTCCGCCTACGCCACCGGCGGCACCGCGTCCCTGGACGCCTTCAGCGCCCAGAAGCTGAAGTCCATCTGGGCCGACCGCTGACCGACCCCGTCCCCTGCCCCGGAGCGCTTCTCCATCCGCGCTCCGGGGCAGCCCTGAGCTTGTCGTTCAGAAGCTGCTGTCCTTCCGGAACTGGTGGGTGTGTTCCCGCTGGTGAGGCATAGGGCAGGGACGTCAGCTGCAGAGACGAAGAGTTATGTCGTCTCTGCAGTGGAGGTGTCGGGATGCCGACGCCTCAATCTTGCGGTAGCTGTCCGCGCCGTAGCAGCGCCCTGCCCGCAGCCAGGGTCGCATGAATCGCCGGCGCAGTAATGGGGATGGACGACTCCCCTCGGCGGCGCACGATGCTGATGAAGGCGCCCTTGACCTCCCCATCGACGAGAGCGCCGTGCACGAGGAACGGCTTCAACTCCTCCGGCTGCGGAGGGATGTGAAGAACCACGAGGCTTCCTCCGTCAGCCGGGACGACCTCGATGTCGAGATAGTCCGGCGGCGGATACAGATGCTTCTCGATCGCGTCCTGATACAGGCGCAGTGTGCGGCCGTCGACGGGAACCGGGTGCAGGCTGCTGATGACTTCGCCGCCGGGAACCTTCTTCGCCCGCATGCCGACAACGACGATGCCTCCGAACTCGGCGTTGGCGAAGCGTGCCACGGCCTCGGCGATGGAAATCTTCCCTGCCTGGGTTTTGAGGTCGTAGTGCTGCACTTTCACATCCAGCCACGGCCCCTCGGCCTGACCGACCAGGACCTGCGCCTGGCCTGACCGCAGCAGGTCGAGCGTCGTCTCCCTCGTCAGCTCTCCACTGTCGTAAGCCGTCAGGAGAGCGAGAGCGCCCTCGCCGACCCGGAACATGTCCGCCACATCCCGGTTGCGCGTCGAACACTCGATCGTGAGGCGCCAGATCCAAGGGCGAAAGTAGGCGTGGTCCAGTTCCACCGCTACGAGTGACCCACGATTGCGACGCAGGTACGGCTCCAGTAGCGACGCGAAGAACGCATGCGTTTCCTGTTCATCGTCGTCGATGCCGTAGCTTTCGGTGGCGAAGTCGACGACCACCACCAGCCGACCACCGCTCAGGTCGATCCGAACCGGCTCCGGCTCGGAGTAGTCGGTATCGACACCCTCGTCACGGGTGACATTGACAGACGCCTCCGCACCATCGTTCAACACCCGCTGAAGCGCGACCCGGAGATCGGAAGGCCGCATCGCTTTCAGATCATCAACGTGGAGAAGGAAGGAGTCGAAGTCGCTCCTCTCGCGCTCATCCCCGCTGGCCAGCACGAGCCAGCCATGCTTCCTGTCGAAGACCACCGACCGCGCGGCACCCATCGCTCACGCCCCCTTACTCTGACCGAAGCAGCATCGCAGACAGGCCCCTCGGCAACGACTGGTTTCCCGCAGCGCGCCCTCCCAAAGCTCGACCGAGCCGTCGCTGAGCACCGCTCCGACACCCCGCCCACTTCCCCTGCTGCCCACCGGGGCCTGAGGAGATTTTGCTCCACCTGTCGCCCCAATCCCGGTTGATCCGATCGCCGTTGGCGGAGTCCTCCGATATTCTGGTCGGCTGTCCACTCGGGCGGCATCCCACGGACGGAGGCACGCTCACTGATGAACCCTGACAAGCAGTTCACCTCCCACACTCCCCTCACCCCGCCTCACGGATGGAACGCTCCCGGGGAAACGGTGGTCCTGTATGAGGGTGAACTCTCCGGGTTCAAGCGGGGGCCGCGGCAAGGCCGGGTCGAGCTCACCTTCGGAGCCAGGCCCAGCCTGGAGTGGACGGTCGAACTCCGCGAGGAGGACTACTGGGGACTGGACAACAACGGCTCCGAAATCACGACGGTGGACCGCACGCCGGCCATCACGTTCACCGCCAACACCCGCCGCAACAACGCCGGATGGATCAACTCCACCCACCTGGGAGACCAACAGATCCGCCTGGGACGGCTGGTGGCGCAGTGGGTGAACCTGCCGCTGTCCGTCGGCAACGCCACCCTGGAGGAGAGAAAGGGTGAGCGCACCCGCTACTGGAGGGGACGGTGGTCCTTCGACGTCGACGGATGGACGGTGACCACCGACGAACGCCCAGACCTCTCGGACGCCTTGCGGACCGCCACCGATCAGCTCACCTCCGTCCTGACGCACGTCGTGGAACTCAAGCGCACCAACGGCGAGGACTTCTCCCTCGCCAAGGGCCGAGAAGTCCTGGAATGCCTCCGTGTCAGCCTGTCGTTCGGGTTCGGCCGCAAAGTCGTCCCCGCACTCCCCATCGGCTACGACACGAACGGGGAGATCGTCTGGGAACAGTGGTTCTCCCCTCTCCTCGACCGGGCCCGGACTATCGGCTCGGAATGGCTCCACCACGGCAGTCCCGACGACTGCACCGAACTCGTCACGCGCGCCCTACGGGCGTTCACCGACCCCTCCCTCAAAGGCACCACACGCTTGCAGATGCAGATGGCCACCGAAGCAGTGGCCACGGGCTTCGTCGAACAGCGCATCCTCTCCGCGGCACCCGTACTGGAGAACCTGGCCTGGACGAAACTGGTCCTGGGGAATCTGATGTCGCGGGAGGATTTCAAGAGCTGCCATGCCGAAGACAAGCTGCGCTATCTGCTGACCTCCGCCGGCGAGCCGACCTCGATCGACCCGGCCGCACTTCCCACCCTGGCCAAATACGCGACAGACCGTCGAATCGACGGCCCCACAGCCGTCACCCGCATCCGCAACCGGCTGGTCCACCCCGAGATCCTCGCCGACGACCTCTACGCACACGAAGGACTGGCAACCGAAGTCTGGCGACTCTCCCTGCACTACGCGACCCTGATGATCCTCCACCAAATCGGCTACCGCGGCTCCTACCAGAGACAGGTACAGCTCGACAGGTGGGCCGGGGACACCCAGCCAATGCCGTGGGTGGATCCGGCAACAGCGCCCACGACACCGGCCCCTTTGCCGCCCGTACGGCGTCAACGCCCTCCTCGCCGCAGGCGCTGAGCCTTCTCCGCGCGGACACCCCCCGGCGACCCCCTGTAGCGGCCGACATGGGCAGCCGCCATGATGCGCTCATCACCACTCGGCACTTCTCACCGCAGCTCATCGTCATCAGCGCCGCGTGTGCACTAGTTGTGAAATGATCTTCCTTGAAGGCTATATTTCCGCAGGTCAGAGGCATGTTCGATCAGAACTACGACATCGGAGCTCTCCGGCGAGGAGTGTTCGACTTGCTCCGAGGCCGCCAACACCCTCGCCAGACAAGCCATCTCTACCTGCAGGCCGGGCGCCTCTGCGGCCTGGCCACCCATGTTGCCCTCGACCTCGGTCAGTACACGGCCGCGGCTACGCATTCGCGAACTGCCTGGCGCTGTGCGGAGTCAGCCGGCCACAACGGCCTTCGGGCCTGGATCCGATCCGTCCAGTCTCTGATCGCCTACTGGCAGCAGGACCACCGCCAGGCCGCCGAACTGGCCAGAGCCGGGCTGCCGTACGCGGACAGCGGGACGATCGCAGCCCGCCTGCTCAGCCTCGAAGCACGGGCCACCGCCGCGCGCGGAGACAGAGCGAGCGCGCTACGGGCCGTGGAAGCGGCCGAGGCGGCCCGGAGCACAGCAGCCGCCGTGGATCTTCCCGGCGTATTCACGTTTCCCGAGGCCAAGCAGTGGACCTACGCCGGTAGCGCCTTCCTCGCCCTGGGCGGTCAGCGTCACGTGAACCGCGCCATCGAGGCGTCCTCCAGGGCGATCACCATGTACGAGTCCGGTCCGCAGCAGGATCAGTCCTCCGGTGACCTGCTGGCTGCCTGCCTCGACCTCGCCAACGCCCACCTCGTCCACGGCGACCTCGACGGCGTACAGGAGAAGCTCTCGGTGGTGCTGGACGCCGCACCGGACCGGCGAACAGCGAGCATCTCCAGCCGGCTTCGGACCCTGAGCACTCGTCTCGCCGAGCCCGCCTACGCAGGCTCCCCGATCGTCCTGAGTCTCCGTGAGAATGTCAGAGAAGCCTGCTCTCGGCCCGCACTCACGAACCCTCCGGAGCTGCCCAAGTGACGAGCAACACCGCACAGCAGGACGCCGCAGTCGCTGACAAGGCGATCCTCGCGAACAGCGCTTACGCGGACGGACGCCACCTGGCCGCCCGCCAGTCGGTCTACCGGTGGCAGCAGCCGCAGTACGACCTGCCCGGGATCGTCCTCGAAGAGCTGGCCGGCACCAGGGGGATCGTCCTCGACGTCGGCTGCGGCAACGGCAAGTTCGTCAGCCGCCTGCACAAGGATCGTCCGGACCTTCAGGCCGTCGGGATGGACATCTCGGCGGGCATCCTCGCCGATGTCGAGAAGCCGGTCCTGGTGGCCGACGCCCAGGCTTTGCCCTTCGCCGACGACAGCGCCGAGGCCGTGCTGGCCCTGCACATGCTGTACCACGTCGGTGACATCGAGGCCACGATCAAGGAACTGGCCCGCGTCCTCCGGCCTGGCGGCGTGCTCATCGCCTCGACCAACAGCGACACCGACAAGCAGGAGCTGGACCAGCTCTGGGCCCGGGCCGCAGGTGACGTCCTCGGGATTCCCGAGGGGCCGGCCCGGGTCTCCCTCAGCTCCCGCTTCTCCCTGGAGAAGGCACCCGGCTTCCTGGGGACGGCGTTCAGGGACATCCGCGTACGGGAGCTGCCCGGCACCATCGAGATCACCGATCCCGGGCCGATCGTCGCCCACCTGGCCTCCTACGAGGCGTGGGCCGATCAGAGCGGCGTCCCGTTCCACGAGACCGTCAGCCGGGCATCGGAGATCGTTGCCGCCGAGATCGAGACCGAAGGCACGTTCAAGATCACATGCCGTGGCGGCATTCTGGCTTGCCGCCCTTGAGCGGATGGGGACTGCCGCGGGCCGGCTGATGAGCCGGGAGCGTCCTCAAGCGGGTGGTCGGGCATGGGTCGGCCCGCCGGGGCGCCCCCCACAGGGCGCTCCGGCGGGCCGGGTCGGTGGGGTCAGTGCTTGGCGTTGCGGGCGCCCAGCTGGAGGTCCTGCTGGAGGGTGTAGTAGGCGGGCTTGGGGGCCTTGTTGACGTCGTAGAGCAGGCCGTAGCCGGTGCCGGCGAAGGTGCCGGGGATCCAGGAGTCGCCGTCGTAGACGCCCCAGGCGGTGAACGAGATGCACTGGTCGACGAGTTGGCAGGCGGTGAGCATCTGGGAGAACTCGTAGGGCTGGGCGAACGCGGCGAGCTGGCTGGTCGGGACCTGCTCGGTGGAGTTGTTGACGAAGGTGCGGACGTCGGCCTCGGTGACGGCGACCTTCAGGCCGAGGTCGCCGTAGGACTGGAGGTCGGACTGGAAGAGCTTGCCGTCGAAGCCGTACTGGGTGTCGAGGTGGCCCTGCTCGCCGATGCCGTTGACGGGGACGCCCTGGGCGACGAGCTTGGCGAAGAAGTCGTGCACGGCCTGGAACTTGGCGTTGCTGCCGTCCTGGCCGGCGATGTTGTAGTCGTTGTAGAAGAGCAGGGCCTTGGGGTCGGCCTGGTGGGCCCAGCGGAAGACGTCGGCGAGGACGCCCTCGCCGAGGTTCTTGATCCAGAAGTCGTCGCCGTTGAGGCCGTTGGGCAGCGGGTTCGGGTCCCAGGAGTTGGCGAACACCTCGTTGGCGACGTCCCACTGCCAGATCTTGCCGCGGAAGTGGGTGACCTCGTCGGTGACGTGCTTGTGCAGGATCTCGCGCAGCTGGTCCTTGGTGATGGTGCCGTTGTCGACGCCGGTGGTGAGCCAGGACGGCAGCTGGTTGTGCCAGAGCAGGGTGTGCCCGCGCACCTGCTGGTCGTGCTCCCCGGCGAAGGCCACCAGCCGGTCGGCGGCGGCCCAGTCGTAGGTGCCGCGGGTGGGCTCGACGGACTCCCACTTCATGGCGTTCTCCGCCGTCACGACGGAGAACTGGTCCGCGACGATGGCGGTGTAGGGCTGGTCGCTGCCGAGGTGGGCGTCGTCGACGGCCGTTCCGACGGCGAGCTTCTGCCGGTCGCCCAGGGCCCGCAACGAGTCGGCCGGCACCTTCGGGTGCTTGTCGGGGGCGGCGGCGGCGATCGCGGACGGGACGAGCATGAGGACGGCGGCGGTGGCGGCCGCGGCCGCGAGCTGACGGCGTAGCTTCACAGCGGACTCCTGGGTGGGGGAGGAGGGAGAAGTATCGAAAGTTTCGAAAAATCGATCGAACTTCCAAGAAGCTAGTGCGGCAAATCCGTCCCAGTCAATAACGCTGCACATACCAGAAGTTGAACGATGAGCGCCGGGGGGTCGCGCCCGCTGTCCGAGTGGTCTGGGCGAATGCCGGGCCGGGCCGGGCCGACCGAGTTTCCGATCGAAGTTCGGTACTTTTCATTGACGCGCCGCGCCGCAGCCGCCTAACCTCCGTCTCGGTGGAGGCCCGCCGAGACGGACCTGCCCGCCGCACCGTGACGGTGCGGCGGGCAGGGAAGTCCCGTGGCCCGACGGGGAGTCAGCGCACGCCGCTCGGGACGGCCGGGTCGTGGGCGGCCGCGACGGCCAGGTCCTCGATCTCGCGGAGCAGGACCTCGACGCGCTCGGCGGGGAAGTGGTGGACGTCCGCGGTGAAGGAGAGCAGTACGGCCCCGGGGCGGTCCTCGACGTTCAGGAACAGCCGCTCGGAGGGCCGGTCGGTCCGCTCGGTCCACCGGAAGCCGCTCTTCGCCCGGGCGGAGCGCAACTCGGCCGCCGCCGGGACGGGTCGGCCGTCGTCGGGAACCTCGGCGCGGCGGTCGTTGAAGACCCGGGAGACGTCCAGGCCGGGGCCGCGCTCCCGGGAAACCCGGTCGAGCAGCTCGGCGAACCGGCGCGGGTCGTAGTAGCCGTGCTTGTAGGCGCTCAGCGCGGCACGGCGGGTGCGCTCCACCGCCTCGTCCAGGGTGGCGCCGGACAGGTCGACGGAGCACAGGCCGAGTTGGGAGAGCATGCAGACCACGTCGGCCAGGCCCGGCCGGAAGCGGTTGCCGACCATGGGCCGCACCACCACCGGGTTGACGCCGGTGCCGCGGGCCAGCGCGACGGCGTACAGCGCGAGCAGGACGGTGGTGGGCGTGGCGCCGGTGCGCCGGGCGACGGCCGCGGCGGCGGGGCCCAGGGCGCGGGCGTGCAGTTCGGCGGTCCAGTAGCGCGGGCCGGGCGGCGGGGTCGGACCGGGCAGCGGTTGCAGGGGCGCCGAGCGCAGCAGCTCCTCGTGGTGGCGCAGCGCCCGTTCGTCCTGGCGCAGGCCGGCGGGGGAGTGCTGCCAGCGGGCCTGCGCCAGCGGCTGCCGGCCCTCGGTGGGGGTGGCGCTGCGCTCGGCGACCTCGCGCAGCATGGTGCGGGCTCCGGCGGCGTCGGTGGCCAGGTGGCAGATCAGCGCGACCAGGTGGGTGGGGGCGCCGCGGTGCCGGACCACGGCCATCCGCACCGGCCAGTCGGCGGCGAGGTCGAGGGGCGCGTGCCGGTGGTGCGCCTCGACGGCGGCGGCGGTGGCCGCGGGGTCGGAGTCCGCCGGAGCGTCGTGCACCTCCAGCAGCACCCGGCCCGCCCCGGCCACCTCCTGGCGGGGCTCGGGGCCGCCGTCGAAGTGCAGCCGGGTGCGCATCGACGGGTAGCGGGTGACCAGGTAGCGCAGTTCGGCGGTGAGGTCGGCGAGGTCGGTCCCGGGCTCCAGCTCCTTGGTGCCGCCGAGCGGCATCCAGGAGCCGTGCCGGACCATCGCCTCCCAGAGCGACCACTGCCCCCAGGTGAGCGGTTCGGTCCCCGCCGCCAGCCCGTCGAAGACGACGGCGACCTGTTCGGCCGGGGTGGCCGGTGGCCCGCCGGGGCCCTCCCCGGGCAACCGGACGGGCGGGTCGACGGGTGGGCGGGCGGCATGGGTGCGGACCGTGCGGCTGGCGTGCATCGCCGGGACCTCCGGGCAGGAGTCGTGGTGTGCGGCACCGCCGGCCCCGGTCCCCTTCGCGGCCAGCGTACCGGGTGAACCCCGTTCCGGGAGGCGGAAGTTGGCACTTCCCGCCGCGCCGGGGCCGCTCGCCGCGCAGGGGCCGCCTACCGCGCAGGGGCCGCCTACCGCGCAGGGGCCGCCTACCGCGCAGGGGTCCGGATCAGCCGTCGCCCTCCGCGGCCGGGAGGAGGGCGCCGGGGACGTCGGCCGGGTCGAGGACGGCCTGCTCGCCCGGGTAGGGGGTCTGCCAGTCGTGGGCCTCGTACCAGGTCAGGTGGTTCATCTGGGCCGGGTTGGCCAGGTCGGCGGCCGCGTCGGGTCCGGACAGCCGCTGCTGCTGCTTCCAGTCGGACCACTTCCGCACGGTCGCGGCCGCGGCGGCCGGGACGGTCCCGGTCGCCGGGGCGGTGGCCCCCGGGTTCTGCGGGGCCGGGACGTCCGGGCCGCAGGAGGGTTCGGTGGCCAGGCCGTTGGTCAGCGAGGTGCGGTTGGGCAGCGCGGTGAACGGGGTGGGGTCGGGGGTGCTGGTGAAGGCCCCGGTCATCGGGGTGGCCGCGGTGTCCTTCTGGTTCATCGGCTTGATCCCGAGGATCTGCTCGATGGTGCGGATCATGTTGATCTGGGTGTAGTAGCGGCTGTCCACCACCCCGTGCTGGGCGTAGGGGCTGATCACCTGGATCGGCGCCCGGTGGCCGTCGACGTGGTCCAGGCCGCCCTGCGAGTCGTCCTCGACGACGAAGATCGCCGAGTCCTTCCAGTACGGGCTGTGGCTGATCTCGTCGACGATCCGGCCGACCGCGAGGTCGTTGTCGGCGACCTGGGCGGCCGCGTTGGCGGGGCCGCCGGTGTGGTCGCTGGAGAGCCAGAGCATGTTCAGGTCGGCCGGGCCGTTCTTCTCGAAGTCCTGCTTCCAGATCTCGGCCCGGTAGACGTCCGGGACGCTGGTGTCGAACTTCGGGTAGGCCGGCACCGACACCTCGTTCAGCGACGGGATCGGCGAGGAGGAGACCATCCGGTAGGCCGAACCGGCGCCGGTGGCCGCCATGTGCCGGGCGTCGCAGTACAGGTTCTGCCAGGTCGCGCCGGCCGGCTTGGTGAGGAACCGGTGGAACTCGCCGAAGTCGCGCACCGTCCGGCCCGCCGCCTGCGCGCTGCTCCACAGCAGGCCGCTGCTCTGGTGGCCGAGCGCGTCGTCCTGGGTGTCGTAGCTGCGCAGGTGCTCGCCGGCCGAGGACTCGCTGTACTCCGGGTTGTCGGCCTGCATCAGCCAGTTGTGGCCCTCGGCCGAGTTGGTGCCGATGTCGTACGTGTTGTCGTACAGCCCGAACTGGGCGGCCAGCGCGTGCTGGTTGGGCGTCACGTTCTCGCCGAACTGGGTCAGCGTCGGGTCGCCGTTGCCCTGCGGCATGTCGCCGTAGACCTGGTCGTACGTCCGGTTCTCCTTGACCAGCAGGAAGACGTGCTTGATCGTCGACGGGTCGCCGATCCGCTCCGGGACGGGCACGGCCTCGGCCTTGTGGCTGCCGGCGGTCCTGGCCGCGCCGGAGGTCCAGTTGTTCTGCTTGAAGACCCGGGCGGTCTGCCTGCGGATCTCCTGGTCGCCGGGCAGCGCGAAGCGCACCACGCTGGAGGTGGTGTCGTGGGTGGAGTGCCCGGCCGCGGCGGTGGGGCGCAGCGCGTCGATGCCGCGGGTGCTGGAGACCAGCACGTCGTTGCCCGAGGAGGTGATCTCCGCGGGGAAGTAGTCGGTCGGCAGCAGGCCCAGGTAGCTCGCGGGCTCCAGCGGGCTCGCGTACCGGTAGACCGCGACCGCGTTGGCCCGGCCCAGGGTGACCAGCAGGTGGCCGTCGTCGGTGAGGGTCACCGCGTCGGGCTCGTAGCCGATCGACGCCTCCGACCACGGCCGGGTGGATATGGTCTGGACGACCCGGCCCCGGCGGGTGTCGATCACCGAGACGCTGTCGGTGGCGGTGTTGGTGACGAACACCGCGCCGTTCTTGGCGTAGACGGCGGTCGGGTGCAGGCCCACGTCGATGCCGACCGGGGCGGCCGTCGGGTGCGCCAGGTCGATCACGCTGACCGTGCCGGTGGTGACGGCGCCGGTGCGCGGGTCGGCCGGGACCTTGGTGCCGTAGGAGTCGAGGGTGCTCTCGCCGGGCCTCGCCGGGCGGCCGCCCTCGTTGCTGACGTACAGCTTGCCGCCCGCCAGGGCGATCCCGCGCGGCGCGTTGCCCACCTTCCAGCTCTGCTTGACGGTGCCCGCCGCGGTGTCGATCGCCACCACCCGGTTCTGGCCGTTGACCGCCGCGTACGCGGTCGAGCCGTCCGCGGAGAAGACCAGCCCGGCCACCAGGGCCTGCTGCGCACCGCTCCTGGGGATCTTCACGGCCACCGGGTCCGTGACGCTGCCGTCCGGGGCGACGGTGAACCGGGTGTAGCCGTCGGGCTGGCCCAGCCACAGGTGCCGGCCGTCGGGCGAGTACGCCGGGCCCTCCTGGCCCACGCTGTTGCCGTCGATCCGCGGCACCGAGGTCGCCGCACTGCCGACCAGCTGCTGGACCCGCCAGCCCCGCACGTCCACGATCACCAGCGCCGTGCCGCCGTCGGTGACCGCCGCCGCCAGGTGGGTGCCGTCCGGGCTCACCGCGGAGGACATGATCTTGCCGTTGGGGATCAGCAGCCGGTCGCCGTACGGGTCGACGTACTGGTTGGCGGAGACCAGCTGGCCCTGCTCGTAGAGCCGGCCGACCTGGTCCTCGCCGAAGGGGTCGCTCCGGGGGAAGCCCACGTCCGTGCCGGCCGCCAGCACCACCGCGGTCATGGCGAGCGTGAACAGCACCCGGCGGCGCGCGCCGGGCCGCCTGATCCGGGTCGCACCGTCACCGATGCGGCGACGTGTGACCTGCATGCTGCGTCATCCCTTCGAAGGAGCGGGAAGCAACTCGATGTTGCCGTCGAACTGCCAGAGCGGGTTCGGCGCGTCGCCGGTGGAGGTGCGCACCAGGAAGTAGCCGTTCACTTCCTTCGGCCCGTCGCCGTCCGCGACGAACCGCCCGTCGGGGGCGACGTCCAACTGGTAGATCGCGGTACCGGTGGCCTCGGTTCCCGGCAGGTGCCAGGTCACGGTGCACCGCCAGTCGTTGCCCGGGCCCTCCGGCACCACCAGGGTGCTGCCCTTGTCGCAGGACGCGGCCACCCGCAACTGCTCCTCCGTCACCTCCGGACGGTTCAACTCGGTGGTCTGCAGCCGGTACAGGTGGGCGAAGGCCACGGCCAGCGCGCGCTCCACCTTGTCCCGCTCGACCCCCGACCCGGACCCGGCCAGCGGGGTCAGCACCCCGGCCGACACCAGCAGCAGCCCGGCCAGCGGCAGCGCCCCCAGCAGGGCCGCCCGCCGCCCCGGACCGTCCTGCGCCGGGGAGGTGAAGTCCCGCCGCAGGAACAGCGCCCGGGCCAGCAGCGTCGCCGCCACCGCCCAGACCAGGCTCACCGCGACGCCGACCAGCAGCGGACCGAGCTGCGCCGGGCCGGTGAACAGGCCGTTCCAAGACACGAACGCGTAGCCCGGCAGCGCCAGGCGCACCCCCACCGGCAGCGGCATCATCTGCGCCAACTGCACCACCAGTGCCACCAGCGCGGGCAGCAGCAGCCCCATCGGGGAGCGCCCCAGGGCGACCGAGCCGAGCAGGCCGATCCCGGCCAGCGCCAGGGTCGGCGCCAGCGCGCACAGCCAGGCCAGCAGGACCCGCAGCGCGGCGTCCCCCGGCGACAGCAGGTCCCCGTCCAGGCCCACCAGCGGATGGCTGCCCACCGCCAGCAGGCCGCCCACCGCGCCCGACACCGCCAGCCCCGCCACCAGCAGCACCAGCACGCTCAGCCCGGCCAGCGCCTTCGCGGCGAAGATCCGGCGCGGCGAGCGCACCGCCACCAGCAGGTGCCGCCAGGTGCCGAGCCGGTCCTCGGCGGCGAACACGTCACCCGCCACCACCGAGGTCAGCAGCGGCAGCGCCCAACTCCCCGCGAACCCCAGCACCACCAGCGGCCCGGCCCACCCGGTGGCGTGCATCCAGCGGCCGAACAGGGTGTCGGTGGGCAGCGTGCCCTGCTGCTCCACGGCGGCCACGAACAGCCCCGGGGCGAGCCAGCAGGCCAGCACCAGCAGGCGGATCCGCCACTGCGAGACCAGCTTCACCAGTTCGAAGCGGTAGACCCGGGCCACCGGCACCCGGCCCGCGCCGGGGGCTCCGGGTGCGGGTATGGGTGCGGGCGTGCTGCCGGTCCTGCCGGCGGCGTCGGCCCCGGTGCGGGAGGCGGTCATCGGCGGGACCCTTCCGGCTGCTGCGGCTGCGGCTGCGACTGCTGCCGCGGTTCGGTGAGGGCGAGGAAGGCAGCCTCCAACGGCGAGACCACGGGCGCCAGTTCGCGCACCGCGACGCCGTCCAGGACCAGCCGGGACACCAGGGCGTCCAGTGCGGGGACCCGGGCGCGCAGCACCAGCCGTCCGGTGTCCGGCGCGCCCGGGCCGGGGTCGAGCAGGCGGACGCCGGCGGTGGCGGCGGCGGTCCGGCGGGCCGCCGCCGGGTCGGAGGTGAGCAGCCGGTAGTCCAGTTCGCGGTCCTCGGTGGCGAGCCGGTGCAGCGGGCCGGAGAAGACGACCCGTCCGGTGGCCAGGATGGTGACCTCGGAGCAGAGCGCCTCCAGGTCGTCCATCCGGTGGCTGGAGAGCACCACGGCGGTGCCCTCCGCCGCGAGCCGGTGCAGGACGCCGTGCACGTGCCGCTTCCCGGCCGGGTCCAGCCCGTTGGCGGGTTCGTCCAGCACCAGCAGCCGGGGCCGGGCGAGCAGGGCGGCGGCCAGGCCGAGGCGCTGGCGCATGCCCAGCGAGAAGCCGCCCACCCGGTCGTCGGCGACGTCGCTCAGCCCGACCTGGTCGAGCGCGTCCACGACGTCCCCGCCCTTGCCGGTCTTCCCGCTCCCGCCCCCGCTGCTGCCGCTGCCTCCGCGCAGGGCGGCGAGGGCGGCGAGGTTCTGCCGGGCGGTCAGCGACGGGTACAGGCCGGGGCCGTCCACGAACCCGGCCACGCCCTCGGGGGCGGACAGCGCCCGGCCGACCGGCGTGCCCAGGATCTCCAGGGCGCCCCGGTCGGCGACGGCCAGCCCCAGCAGCAGGCCCAGCAAGGTGGTCTTCCCGGCGCCGTTCGGCCCGACCAGGCCGTGGATCCGGCCCCGGGTCACCTCCAGGTCGACGCCGTCGAGCGCGACGACGTCCCCGAAGCACTTGGTGATCCCCCGGGCCCGCACCGCGAGGCGTGCGTCCATGATGTCCCTTTCCCCCGTACTCGGAGGAGATTCTAAGGACTCGGCCGGGCGCCCTCCGGCGCCCCCTCCCGAACGCCCCCGGAACGGTGCCCGACCATCCGTCCCGGGCCCCGCCCGCCGTGGTCCGCGGACGCGGTAGCGGGCGGCGGCCGGGTACTGCGGACGCGGTACGGCGGGTGTCCGCGGACGGGGGACGACAGCGGGCGGGGCGGGCGGCGATGGTGGGGGAGACCGGGAGAAGGCCGAAAACGGGAGTCGCGCATGTCCGTCCTCGCACGCTGGTGCCACCGGCACCGGCTCGTCACGGTGCTGTTGTGGTTGGGCCTGCTGGTCGGGCTCGGAGCGGTCTCGGGCGCGGTCGGCACCAAGTACAGCGACAGCATGGCGATGCCCGCCACCGAGTCCACCCGGGCGCTGGAGCTGCTGAAGGAGCAGATGCCCGCCGCGGCCGGCGACACCGACACCGTGGTGTGGCACACCGCGACCGGCACGGTGAACGACCCCGCCGTCAAGGAGCGGATGACCGCCGCGCTGGACGGCATCGCGCACAGCCCGTCCGTCGCCTCGGTGTCCGGTCCGTACGGCGAGCGCGGCGCCGGGCAGATCAGCGCCGACGGCACCACCGCGTACGCCCAGGTGGTCTTCACCGGCGACGCGCACGCCGTCCCCAAGGCCGACGTCGAGCACGTCATCGACCTCGCGAAGCAGGCCCGCGCCGACGGCCTGGACGTCCAGCTGGGCGGGCAGGCCGTGCAGAACACCGAGACCGAGATGGGCGGCCTCAGCGAGGTCATCGGCATCGTCGCCGCGCTGGTCGTGATGACCCTGGTGTTCCGCTCCGCCTGGGCCGCCGCGCTGCCGATCCTCACCGCCGTCGCGGGCGTCGGCACCGGCGTGATCGGCACCGGACTGCTCAGCCACGGCATGAGCATCGCCTCGGTCGCGCCCACCCTGGGCGTGCTGGTCGGCCTCGGCGTCGGCATCGACTACGCGCTGTTCATCGTCAACCGGCACCGCAAGGGCCTGATGGCGGGCCTGAGCGTCCAGGAAGCCTCCGCGAAGGCGCTGAACACCTCCGGCCGGGCCGTGCTGTTCGCCGGCCTGACCGTGGTGATCGCCCTGCTCGGCATGCTGATCCTCGGCATGGGCTTCCTCAACGGCATGGCGATCTCCGCCGCGCTCACCGTCGCCCTGACCGTGCTGGCCGCGATCACCCTGCTGCCCGCGCTGCTCGGCATGCTGAAGCTGCGGGTGCTCTCCCGCGCCCAGCGCCGCCGGCTGGCCGAGCAGGGCCCCGGCGAGGAGCACACCACCGGGTTCTGGCCGCGCTGGGCCGCCAAGGTGCAGGCCCGGCCCACCGGCAAGGCGCTGGTCGCGCTGCTGCTGATGCTCGCCGTCTCGCTGCCGGTGCTGTCGCTGCGCCTGGGCAGCTCGGACGCGGGCAACAACCCGAAGTCCACCACCTCCCGGCAGGCGTACGACCTGATGGCCGACGGCTTCGGCCCCGGCTCCAACGGCCCGCTGCTGCTGGTCGCCGAGGCGCCCGCCGCCGCCGACAAGGCCGCGCTGGACGGCCTGGTCACCGAGCTGAAGGGCCTGGACGGCGTCGCCCGGGTCGCCGCCGTGCCGATGCAGGACGGGCAGCGGGTCGGCATCGTCCAGGTGGTGCCCACCACCTCCCCGCAGTCCGCGAAGACCTCCGACCTGATCACCGAGCTGCGCGAGCACACCGTCCCCGCCGCCGAGGCCGGCACCGGCCTGCAGGTGCACGTCGGCGGCGCCACCGCCACCTCAGCGGACTTCGCCGACGTGCTGATCTCCAAGCTGCCGCTGTTCATCGGCATCATCGTCGGCCTGGGCTGCCTGCTCATGATGGTGGCCTTCCGCAGCCTGCTGGTGCCGCTGATCGGCGTCGCGATGAACCTGCTCACCATGGGCGTGGCGTTCGGCGCGATCGTCGCGGTGTTCCAGTGGGGCTGGGGCTCCGAGGCGCTCGGCGCCGGCGCGGCCGGGCCGGTCGAGGCGTTCGCCCCCGTGATGATCATCGCGATCCTGTTCGGCCTCTCGATGGACTACCAGGTCTTCCTGATCAGCCGGATGCACGAGGAGTGGACCCACACCCGGGACAACCACCGCGCCGTCCGGGTCGGCCACGGCGAGACCGGCCAGGTCATCACCGCCGCCGCCGTCATCATGGCCTGCGTGTTCGCCGCCTTCCTGTTCGGCGGCCAGCGCATGATCGCCGAGTTCGGGCTCGGCCTGGCCCTGGCCGTCCTGCTCGACGTGCTGGTGCTGCGGATGGTCCTCGTCCCGGCCCTGATGCACCGCTTCGGCGCCGCCAACTGGTGGCTCCCGGGCTGGCTCGACCGCCTGCTGCCGCACGTCTCCGTCGAGGGCGAGCCCGACCCGACCCCCGTCGCCCCGGTCCACGACCTCCGCGAGAGCGTGGACGCCCGGCGCTGACACCCCCCGCAGAGCCCGGCCGGTCACCCGCACCGGCCGGGCCCCGCCGCGTCCGGCCCCGCCGCGTCCGGCGCAACCGCGGCCGGCCCCGCGGCCGAACCGCCCGCGGCCGAACTGCGTACGGTGAAGGAGTGCGAATGACGGAGATGCTCAGGCGGTGGTGCGGCGGGCGCCCGCAGCGCGTCGACGTGGCGGTGGCGCTGTCCTGCTTCCTGATCGCCGCGCCCGTCACGGCCGCCACCGCCTACCACCGCGGCGCCTCGGTGACCGGCTACCTGCTGTTCCTGCTGGCCTCCTGCCTGCCGCTGCTGGTCCGCAGCCGGTGGCCGGTGGCGGTGGCCGCCGCCACCGTCGTGGTCGGCGTGGTCGAACTGGTGCTGATCCCGTTCACGCCCGGGCCGCGCCCGGAGACCCTCGGGATCTCGATGTTCGCCGTCGGCGTCGCCCTGTACGCCGTCGCCACCCGCACCGACCGGCGCACCGCCTGGCGGACCGGCTGCTGCGCCGCCACCGCGCTCACCCTCACCGCGCTAATCGTCCGCCCCGGGCTGGAGGAGCTCCCGCAGAACCTCGGCCTGGTCGCCTGGCCCTGCCTGTCGGTGGCGATCGGCGACGCCGTCCGCAGCCGCCGCGAACTGCTCGCCTCCGCCGTCGAGCGGGCCGAACGCGCCGAACGCACCCGCGAGGAGGAGGCCCGCCGCCGGGTCACCGAGGAGCGGATGCGGATCGCCCGCGAACTCCACGACGTCGTCGCCCACCACATCACCCTGGTCAACGCCCAGGCCGGCGTCGCCCACCACCTGATGCGCACCGACCCCGAACACGCCTACCAGGCCCTGGAGCGGATCCGCGACACCAGCCGCACCGCGCTCGACGAACTGCGCGCCACCGTCGGCCTGCTGCGGCACAGCGGCGACCAGGCCGCCCCGCGCGAACCCGCCCCCGGCCTGGCCGGGCTCGACGACCTGCTCGACGCCTTCCGGCACTCCGGCCTGCCGGTCGCCCTGGAACGCTCCGGCGCGCCCGTCGAACTGCCGCCGATCACCGACCTGACCGCCTACCGGATCATCCAGGAGGCGCTCACCAACACCCACAAGCACGCCGGCCCCGCCAGCGCGCGCGTCCGCCTCGACTTCGGCCCCGAACGGCTGCGGATCACCGTCGAGGACGACGGCCGCGGCGCCCCGGCGGACCCGGACGGCGCCGGGCCGGGCCGGTTCGACGGAACGGGTGCGTTCGGCGGGACGGACCCGGGCGGCGGCACCGGGGCCGGGCCGGGCGAGGGCACCGGGCACGGCATGATCGGCATGCACGAACGGGCCCGCGCCGTCGGCGGCACCCTCACCGCCGGACCCCGCTCCCGCCGGGGCTTCCGGGTCCACGCCGAACTGCCGCTGCCCACCGCCGGCGGCCGCGGCTGCTCCCGGAACTGACCCGCGCCGGGGCGACCGGCCCGGGGGAGCGGCCCGCCCGGGGCGCGACCCGCTCCGGGCCCGAGGGTCCGGAGCGCGAAAACCGACCGTGAGATGAGAGAGGCCCCGCTCATGACCGTCCGCGTCCTGCTGGCCGACGACCAGGCCCTGCTCCGGGGCACCTTCCGGCTGCTGATCGACTCCGCCCCCGACCTGGAGGTGGTCGGCGAGGCCGGCACCGGGCGGGAGGCGGTCGCGCTCGCCCGCTCCGCGCGCGCCGACCTGGTCCTGATGGACATCCGGATGCCCGACCTGGACGGCCTGGCCGCGACCAAGCTGATCACCGCCGACGAGGACCTGGCCGGGGTCAGGGTCCTGGTCCTCACCACCTTCGAGAGCGACGAGTACGTGGCCGAGGCGCTGCGCGCCGGAGCCAGCGGCTTCCTGGGCAAGGGCATCGACCCGGAGGAACTGCTGGACGCGATCCGGGTCGTCGCGGCCGGCGACTCGCTGCTCTCCCCGGCCGCCACCAAGGCCCTGATCGGCCGCTTCCTCGCCCAGCCGGACCCGGGCCGCCGGGCCGCGCTGCCCCGGCTCGACGTGCTCACCGCCCGCGAGCAGGAGGTGGTGGCGCTGGTCGCGGCCGGCCTGTCCAACGACGACATCGCCGAGCGGCTGTTCGTCACCCCGCTCACCGCCAAGACCCACGTCAACCGGGCGATGACCAAGCTCGGCGCCCGCGACCGCGCCCAGCTCGTCGTGATCGCCTACGAGACGGGCCTGGTCCGGCCGGGGAGCGCGTGAGCCGTCACCGCCCGTCGGGGTCGGGGCCCCGCTCCACCGCGAGGTAGGCCAGCACGGCCCGGACCCGGCGGTTGGTGTCCTCGGCGTCGGCCAGGCCCAGCTTGGCGAAGATCGTGGTGGTGTACTTGCTGACCGAGCCCTCGGAGAGGAACAGCCGGGCGGCGACCGCCGCGTTGGACAGGCCCTCGGCCATCAGCGCCAGCACCGAGCGCTCCCGTTCGGTGAGGGCGGCCAGCGGGTCGGCGCGCGCCGGCCGCCCGAGCAGCTTGGCGACCACCGTCGGATCCAGCGCGGTGCCGCCGTCGGCGACCCGCTGGACGGCGTCCATGAACTGCCCGGCGTCCAGCACCCGGTCCTTGAGCTGGTAGCCGATGCCGCCCAGCCCGTCCGCCAGCAGCTCGCGCGCGTACAGCTGCTCGACGTGCTGGGACAGGATCAGCACCGGCAGGCCCGGCACCGCCCGGCGGGCGGTCAGCGCGGCCTGCAGGCCCTCGTCGGAGAAGGTCGGCGGCAGCCGGACGTCGACGATCGCCACGTCCGGCCGGTGGGTGAGCAGCGCCTCCAGGGCGGCCGGGCCGTTGTCGACGGCGGCCACCACCTGGTGGCCGTACGCCTCGGCCAGGCGGACCATCCCGTCCCGGAGCAGGAAGAGGTCCTCGGCTACGACAATTCGCACGGCACCGCCACAGTGACACGGGTTGGTCCCCCGAGGGGGCTGTCGATCTCCAGGCGCCCGCCGAAGGCCGCCATCCGGCGCCGCACGCCGTCCAGGCCGGAGCCGGGGGCCGCGGCGGCCCCGCCGCTCCCGTCGTCGCTCACGGTAGCAGTCAACGTCCGCTCCGCGTACGAAAGTTCGATGCCCACCCGCTCGGCGCGCGCGTGCTTGACGGCGTTGGTGAGCAGCTCGGCGACCGAGAAGTACAGCGCCGCCTCCACCGGCCGCTCGGGCCGGGCCGGCACCCGGGTGACCACGTCCACCTCGACCACCGCGTCCAGGGCCAGCGCCCGGACGGCGTCGACCAGCCCGCGCTCCACCAGCACCGGCGGGTTGATGCCGCGCACCAGCGCCCGCAGCTCGGCCAGCGCCCCCGCGGAGTTGGCCCGGGCCTCGGCCAGCAGCCGCTTCGCCGCCGCCGGGTCGCTGTCCACCAGGTGCTCGGCCGCGCCCATCGACATGCCCAGCGCGACCAGCCGGGCCTGCGCGCCGTCGTGCAGCCCGCGCTCGATCCGCTCCAGCTCGGCGGCCTGGGTCTGCGTCAGGTCGGCCCGGATCTCCTCCAGTTCGGCCACCCGCCAGCCCAGCCGGGTCGACGCCACCGGCCCCAGCAGCCGCCGCCCGACCGGCCCGAGCACCCGCCAGCCGAACGGCGCCGCCAGCAGGCCGGCGGCCAGCAGCGCCGCCCCGAGCGGTGGTCGGCCCGGCACCAGCAGCGCGCCCAGGACCAGCGCGAGCAGCGGCAGCGCCGCGACCGGCAGCACCGTCACCGCCGCCGCCAGCAGCCACACCCCGTCCCCGTGCAACTGCGGGTCGTGGAACCTGGCGTGCACCCGGGCCCGGCGCCGGGCCTCCCGCTCCGAACGGTGGTACTCCTGCCCGTCCCACCAGAAGCCGGTGGCCATCCGGGTCACCTGCCGCGGCTGCCGGTAGGCCACCGCCAGCTCCAGGCCGAGCCAGCGCGCCGCGCACCGCCGGGCCGCGCCCGCCAGCGCCCGGCTGGTGAACGGGTGCACCGTCCACACCGCGACCGACACCCACAGCAGCACCAGCAGCGTCTCCCCGAACACCGCCAGCGCCCGCAGCGGCCAGGCCGCCGCCGACCCCGCCGACCAGCCGTACGCGAGCGACGCCCCCGCCCACCCCACCGGCACCGCGACCAGCGCGAACGGGCAGGTCAGCGCCACCAGCACGGCCGACCGCCACCACCCCGCCCCGACCGCCGCCCCCCACCGCACGAGACCGCCCGTCGCACCCATCCCGCCGCACCTCCCCTTCCGTCCCGACCGCCGTCCCACCACCCCGGGACGGCCCACCGGCGACGTTACGGGCCGGAACGGCGCCCCGACATGGCCCTACCCACCCAATTCACGGTGGGTCTGGCCCCACCCCCGGGGGTGGGGCCCGTTGCCGCTCAGGCCCGGGAGGCCCGGGAGGCCCGGGAGGACCGGAACGACAACAGCGCGGCGCCAGCGAGCACGGCGACCAGGACGGCACTGAAGACGTAGACCGCGGTGGTGAGGGAGACGCACCGGCTCAGGAGGCCGACGCCGATGGCGGGCAGGCTCATGCCGGCGTAGCAGAACAGGAAGAGCCCCGAGATGGCCTCGCCGCGCTTGCCGGGTTCGGCCATCGCCGCGACGGTGCCGACCACGCTCTTGGTCAGGATGCCCGATCCCGCGCCGGCGACGATTCCGGCGGCGAGGAAGACCGTCAGGTCGGCGGACCGGATGCCGACCGCGAGCAGCACCAGCCCGGCCGCGCCGAGCCCCAGGCCCAGAGCTCGGCGCGTGCGTGCGCCGAGCGGGTTGGCCGCGGTCTGGGCGACCACGGCGGCGGCCATCAGCACGCAGGCGGCCACGCCGGCCAGCAGGTGGCCGGGCTCGTGCAGCACGCCGAGGAGGAACCCCGCCGACAGCGCGGTGTAGACGCCGTTGATCGCGAAGGCGGCGAACCCGGCGCCGGCGGCCGCGACGTAGGCGGTCCGGTCACCGTGGTCGGTGCTGACCCGCTGAGGGCGGTAGCTCGGCCGGGACGCCAGCACCTCGACGGTCTCGGGGGCGGCCGCCACCGCGAGGATCGCGAGCAGGAGGAGGACCCCGAAGACGAGGTAGGGGACCCGCAGCGGGTGGTCGACGTACTGCGCCAACGCCCCGGCGACCAGGGGGCCGACCGCGAGGCCGCCGAGGTTGGCGCCGGTGGAGACGGTCTCGAACCGGTCCGGGCCCGCGTGCGGCCGGTGGGCCCGGTGGAGGTCGTGGAGGTGGGCGGTCGCGGTCGCGGTGATCAGGCCGACGCCCAGGCCGCCGAGCAGGCGGGCCGCGATCATCGCGGGGAGGGACGGGCTGGCCAGGAACAGCACGTCGGCGACCAGTTCGAGCCCCAGCGCGGGCAGCAGGACGCGCTTGCGTCCGATCCAGTCCGAGACGTGCCCGGCCACGACCAGACTGGCGGCCACCCCGAGGGCGAAGACCGCGAAGACCACGGTGACCGTCAGCGTGGCGAATCCGTCCCGCTGCTGGTAGATCGGGTAGAGCGGCGACGGCACGGCGTTGAACGCCATCGCGATCGTGAACGCGGCCGCCACCAGCCAGAAGCCCGCCCCGTGGGGGGCGGATCCGGTACCGGTGCGGGCCGGGCGGTCCGGCGCGGTGGACGTGGCGGGGGTGCCGGGGGGCACGGATGAAGGCACGTGGGGACTCCGCGGTCGTAGCGAAGGGACCCCTTCACGGTGGCAGCCGCCATCCATCAAGGCGAACGAATGATTCCGATGCCAGGGATCTCCCGTCGAGATCGATCTGCCATGCTGACCGCATGGAGCTCAGACAACTGGAGTGCTTCGTCGCCGTGGCCGAGGAGAACTCGTTCACCCGCGCCGCGGCGCGGATGCACGTGGTCCAGTCGGCGGTCTCGGCGACCATCGCCGCACTGGAGCGCGAACTGGGCGCGCCGCTGCTGGAGCGGACCTCCCGCCGGGTACGGCTCACCGAAGCCGGCCGCGCGTTCCTCGAACCGGCCCGCGCGGCCCTCGTCGCGGCCCGGCTGGCCCGCGACGCCGTCGGCACCGCCACCGGCACGATCGGCGGCACGCTGCGGCTGGGCACCATGAGTTCACTGGCCGGTCTGGACCTGCCGCGGCTCCTCGGAGCCTTCCACCGCCGCCACCCCGACGTCGAGGTCAGACTGGCCCTCGCCGCCGACGGGTCCCCCGGTCTGCTCCGGGCGCTCGACCACGGGCGCCTCGACGCCGCCTTCGTCTCCCCGACCGGCCCCCCGCCGCACGGCCTGCGGCTGGAACCGGTCGCCTCCACCAGGCTCCTGCTCGCCGTACCCGGCGACCACCGACTCGCGCGGCGCACGAGCGTCCCGATCCGGGACCTCGCCCGCGAGGCGTTCGTCGACTTCCCCGCCGGCTACGGCAACCGCGCCCTCACCGACGGGGCCTTCAAGGCGGTCGGACTCGACCGGCAGGTGGCCATCGAGATCACCAACGTCGAGGACGGTGCCGACTACGTGCGCAACGGCCTCGGCATCGCGCTGCTCCCGGAGTCCTCCGGCCACCCGGCGTCCGGACTCGTCCACCTCCCGGTCGCCGACGCCGACCTGCGGTGGACGGTCTTCCTCGCCGTGCCCGAGACCCACCCCACCGCCGCGGCACGCGCGCTCCGGACGCTGGCCGCCGAGCACGCTCCCGTACGGCGCGGACCGGAACCGGAGCGGTGACCCCGAGTCCGGGCCGGACCGCCGGCTGAGCGCCCAGGGGCGCCCAGGGGCGTTCCGGGGTGTTCCGGGACGTTCCGGGGTGTTCCGAGACGTTCCGGGGCGTTCAGGGGCGGACGTCGACCAGGACCTTGCCGACGGTTCCGGCCTCCACCGCCCGGTGCGCGTCGGCGGTCCGCTCCAGGGGGAAGCGGGTCAGCGGCAGGCCGTGCTCCCGGCCCACCGGGAGGGCGCCGGCGGCCGCGGCGGCGGCGACGTCCGCCACGGCGGCGGCCCGTGCCTCGGGGCCCGCGGTGTAGAGCACCAGGAACTGCAGCCGGACGTTGCGCACCAGGTGCGCCGGCACGTCCAACTGGACCGGCCCGCCACCGGCGTTGGCGTAGGTCGCGATGGTGCCGCGGGGTCGCAGCACGGCCAGGTCGAGGGCCAGGTTCGCGCCCAGCGCCACTTCGGCGACGAGGTCGACGCCGTCCGGGGCGGCCGCGCGGACGGCCGCGACCGGGTCGCCCGCCCGGTAGTCGATCACGTGGTGGGCGCCGGCAGCGGTGGCCAGCGCCGCCTTTGCCGGGCCGCTGACCGTGCTCAGCACGGTCGCCCCGGCCCAGCGGGCGAGCTGGACCACCGCGTGCCCGACCGCGCCCGCACCCCCGGCGGCCAGCACCACGGCGCCGTCCAGCGCGCCGGGCCGCAGCCGGCGCGGGCCGTCCTCGGAGACGGTGAGCGCCCGGTGCGCGGTGAGCGCGGGCACGCCGAGGGCCGCGCCGACCTCGAAGGGGACCTCGTCCGGCAGCGGCACGGCCCGGTCGGCGGGGAGGACGGCGTACTCGGCGGCGGTGCCGGTGGGCCGCCCGGCCGCGGCCATGAACACCCAGACCCGCTCGCCGACCCGCCCGGCGTCGACCCCCGGGCCGGTGGCGTCGACCACCCCGGCGCCGTCGAGGTGCGGGGTGATCTCCGGGAACCCCTTGGGGTGGGCGACCCCGGCCCGGGCCTGCACGTCGGTCGGGTTCACCCCCGAGACGGCGATGCGGACCCGGACCTCGCCGGGCCCGGGGACGGGCAGGTCGCGCTCGACGAGGCGCAGGACCTCCGGCCCGCCGGTTTCGGGGTAGACGATCGCCTTCATGCCCCGCCCCCGCGGCTCGGCCGGGCGGTTCGGCGCCGGGCACCAATGTTCGATGTGCATCGAATGTTCGACATGGATAAAACATTACGACGCCGATCGAACATCAGGCAAGGGGAGGTAGGCTCTCCCCGTGAGCGAGGTGCAGGAACCCCCCGTCGAAGCGGTGACGATCGATGCCGTGCTGGTCGCGCTGGCCGACCCGATCCGGCTCACCCTCGTCCGCGCCCTGAACGACGCGGGCGACTGGACCTGCGGCAGCGACGTCCTGCGCAGCACCGGCATCACCATCGGCCGCTCCACCCTGTCCCACCACCTCAAGGTCCTGCGCGAAGCCGGCCTGGTCCGGACCCGCGTCCAGGGGACCCGCCGCATGGTCATGCTGCGCCACGACGACCTGGAGCACAGGTTCCCGGGGCTGCTGCGGATGCTCGGACCGCTCGCGGCCGGTGGCGCCGGGGCCGAGTAGCGCCGTTCAGCTCGTCGCCTGGTCGGCCGGGGCGTGGACTTCGCTCCAGACGAGTTCGCGGGCGGTGCCGTTGTTGCGGGAGGGCGGCGAGTAGCGGTGGCCCCAGCGGTCGCCGAGGGCGAGGGCTTTGAGGACGGCCATGTGGTCCTCGGGGCTGGGGGAGCCGTCCTCGGGGCGGAAGATCCGCAGCTCGACGCGGTAGCCGTCCGGGATGACGGTCAGCCTGGCCTCCCCGCCACCCGCCTCGGCGAGCCGTTCGGCGATCTCCCAGGCGCGTTGCCGCAACACGTCGCTCACGAGGCGGCTCCCAGGGCGGACGCGGTTCGGGGCGGGACGGGCAACTCGCCGCGCAGGAAGGCGAGTTCGATCAGGGCCTGGGCCAGCCGCTGCACCCAGGGCAGTCCGACACAGCCGAGCGTGACGGCCCCGAACTCCGGTGGCGCGTCGTCCCGGTAGACGGGAGACAGGCCGGACGGCGGGTCCAACCTGGCCGTCCGGAAGGCTTGTTCGAGCAGGTCGGCGGCCCGCTCGGCCTCGGTGAACCTGCCGAGCAGGAACCGGTGGAGGACATCGGTGTCCCCCAACGGCTGTCCGGTGTACAGCACTTGTGCTCCTCGCCTCGATGGTGGGTGTGGCTGGTTCGAAGGGATTCAGCGCGCGGAACGCCGCATCGGTCGGACGATCCCCGCCCGCACCAGGTCTGCGAAGGCCGGGTGCCGCACCCGGTTCCGGTCGGCCGGCCAGGGGGCGCCGTCACCGCCCGCGGGGAGCAGCAGCAACCCACCCCCGTCGTCGACGTGGGAGAACTCGCCGAGCCGGCCGGTCGCCGTGTCGATCAGCAACTCGCCCCGCTCACAAGGCCAGACGGCCCCGGCCGCCCCCGCGAACTCCCCGCCCCGCACGGCCCGCACGTACGGCGCCCCCGTCCAGACCAGCGTCGCCAACTCGCTCGCCACCTCCGGGCTGACGCCCCCGAGCTGCACCAGGTGCGCGCCGGTGACGGTCCGCTCCACCGCCAGCGAAGGCAGCCTGAGCCCCGCCGAGTGGAAGGCGTCCCGCAGCGCGTCGCGCACCTTGTGCGCGAAGGCGCGGTCCTGCCGCGCCAGTTGGTCAAGCAGCGAGTTGCCCACGATGGTCACCGCCCGTTCCCTTTTCTTGCCAATGTGTAATCAGGATCGGCGTTCGGGCGTAGCATCGGAAGCCTTCCGCACTTGACTCTTGTCCCGTGGGGGACTCGGCGTCGAAAGAGTGATCGAGCATGCGTCGTACGGAACTTGATCCGTCGTCATCTCCCGCTGCCGCCTTCGGCCTCCAGCTCCGCAGGTCACGGGAGATACGGAACCTGTCCCAGGTGCAGCTCGGCCAGCTCATGGGGTACAGCGACACCCTGATCTCGTGCATCGAAAGAGCGACCCGCAGTCCCACCGCCGACTTCGCCGCCCGGGCGGACGAGGCCCTCGCCACCGGCGGAACCCTGGGGCTGATGTGGTGGAGCCTCAAGAACCAGAGCCTGCTGGAGGGCTTCCCCGAGTACGCCGCGGAGGAGGCCAAGGCGGTGGAGATCCGCCTGTTCGAGCTGGGCATCATCCCGGGACTGCTGCAGACCTCGGCCTATGCCCGGGCACTGGCCCAGGCGGCGGTGAAGCGCGGCAGCATCACCCAGGCGCAGGCGGACGAGCGGATGGACTTCCTCGCGGCCCGGCAACGCCTGTTCGACCAGCCGAAGCCGCCCCTGCTGCACGTCGTCCTGGACGAGAGCTGCATCAGGCGCCCGATCGGCGGCCGGGAGGTGATGGCGGCTCAACTCGCCCGGCTCGTCGAGCTGTCGGAGCAGCCGAACGTCACCGTGCAGCTCGCCCCGTACAGCCTGGGCGAGATCGCACCGTTCACCATGGCGGTGACCCTGCTGACCATGGCCGACCGGTCCGTACTCGCGTACACGGAGTCCCAGCACCGGGGCATCCTTACGCGTGAAATCGAGACCGTTCGACCGTGGGAGAGGGACTACCATCGGCTACAGGTGGAAGCCCACGGCACGTCGGCTTCCGTGGCGAAGATCAGCAGGCTTCGGAAGGAAGAGCATGGACCGTGACCACGACCTGAGCGGTGCGGAGTTCCGTAGCTCCAGCTACAGCAACAACGGCGGTCAGTGCATCCAGCCGGCGATCAACCTGCACGCGGCCCGGGGCATCGTGCCGGTGCGGGACTCGAAGGACCGGGGCGGTCCGGTGCTGGTCTTCCCGGCCCCGGCCTGGGCGGCCTTCTGCGCCGCCACCGCCGCCGGGGAGTTCGGCGCGATCTGACCCACCCTCAACTGCACTCGGTAGAACGCCCCCTCTCCGGAGGGGGCGTTCTGCCGCGGGGCGCGGTTTTGCGGATCCGGTCCTTCCGGCACGGGGGAGGAACTAGCATCGGCTACAGGTGGAAGCCCGTGGCAGGCCGGCTTCCGTGGCGGTGGCCAGCGGCCCTCGGGAGGAACACCATGGACCACGACCTGAGCGGTGCGGAGTTCCGCAGTTCCAGCTACAGCGCCAACGGCGGCCAGTGCATCCAGCCGGCGATCAACCTGCACGCGGCCCGGGGCATCGTGCCGGTGCGCGACTCGAAGGACCGGGGCGGTCCGGTGCTGGTCTTCCCGGCCCCGGCCTGGGCCGCGTTCTGCGCCGCCACCGCCGCCGGTGGGTTCGGCGCGATCTGACGCCCGCTCGGCGTCGGCCGGGGGCTCAGGCGGCGGCCGCGTCCGTGGGCGGGGTCCAGTCGGTGGCTCGGATCCACTGGGCCAGGTCCAGGGTGGCGGGCTCGATCGAGCGCACCGCTGCGGGGTCCCCCGGGTGTTCCGCCGCCTTCGCGAACTCGCGGAACATCACCCGGTCGAGGTCGGTGGGGAGCACGCTCAGCGGGAGGACCTCGTACCGGGCCGGGAGTCCGGCGTGCGCGCCGAACAGCGCGGCGATCCGGGGGCCCGTCAGTTCGTCGCCGACGAGTTCGACGGCTCCGCCGGGCGCCTGGGCGGTGCCGAGCAGGAGCGCGGCGATGACCCGGCCGATGTCCCTGATCGAGATCATCTTCAGGGCGGCGTCCTCCGGCAGCGGCATCCGCAGCACGATCTCGCCGTGCTCCAGGCTCGGCGCCAGCACGCCCGCGAAGTTCTCCATGAAGGCGGTCGCGCGGACCATCGAGGCCCGCAGGCCGGACGCGCGCAGGTGCTCCTCGATCGCGTGCTTCGAGTCGTGGTGCGGCACGCCCCGCTTCCGGTCCGCGCCGAAGACCGAGTTGAACACGACGTGCGGGACGCCCGCCCCGACCGCCGCGTCGACGAGCGCGGTGCCGATGCGGATCTCCGTCTCGACCTCTTCGAGGCTGTTCGCCTCCGGGGTCATGAAGGAGAACCCCGCGACCGCCGCCAGTGCGGCGGCCAGCGAGGCCGGGTCGTCGGTCCGGACGGCCGCCAGTTCGACGCCGCGGGCGGCCAGCGCCCGGGCCCGGTCGGACCGCGGGTCGCGGACCAGGGCCCGTACCCGCGCCCCGTGCGCCAGCAGTGCGTCGACCACCGCCCCGCCCTGCTGCCCCGTCGCGCCGAAGACGGCGATCGTGCCGGTCGTCTGTGTGCTCATCGCTGCCACTCCTCAGTAGTTCACGGCGTGAACGAAACTAGTTCACGCCGTGAACTTCGTCAAGGCACGGGTGTGGCGGGACCCGGCGGTGCGCGGGGTCAGTTCGAGGTGGGCGAGGAGAGGTCCGAGGTGTCCACGATGGCGGTGGCCACGCGCTCGAAGTCGCGCTGGTCGTCGGGGTCGAGGTTCCCCGCGATCTCGGGCAGCCGCTTGGCGACCTCGGCGTAGAAGGCCTCGGCGAGCACCTTCCCCGTGGGCGTCACACTGAGCATGACGACCCGTCGGTCCTGCTCCGAGCCCGCCCGGCTGACCAGCTCGCGCCGCGCGGTGCGGTCGACCAGCTGGCTCAGGGCGTTCTTGGTCATGCCCAACGACGCGGCCAGACCGGCCATCTGCCGCGGCTCGTTCCTGACCGCGCAGAGCAGCGTGGCCTGCGCGGGGGTCAGGTCGAACCCGGCGCAGATCTGCGCGTACTTGCGCTGGATCACCACCGAGAGCCAGAAGAGCTTGTCGCCATAGTCCACGTCGATCTCCCCGGTCCGATGCCGAACAGCCTACTCGGCGCGGGCCGGCGGTCGGAGCCGCTCACGGGGCGACGGTCAGCGGCTCGCCGGGGTCGATGACCCGGACCGGGACGTCGGGGACGAGGCGGTGGACGGCGTCGACGAAGAGGGCGGGGTCCTTGTCGCTCTTCAGGATGAGCGCGTCGCCCACCCGGCCGGCGGTGAAGGCGTAGTGCTGGGGGACGGCGAGTCTGGGACGGAGGGCGGCGGTGAGTTCGGCGGCCTCTTCGGCGTTCATGACGACCTGCTTGCTGCGCGGCATCCGGGTGTGCAGGCCGTTGACGGGGAGCAGTGCGACGTCGAGCGGGCCGTAGCGGTCGGTGAGGGTGTGCAGTTCCGGGACGAGCAGGGTGTCCCCGGCGAAGTAGACGCTGCGCCCGCCGGCGCTGATCACGTAGGTGACCTCGTACACGCCGTGCTTGCCGGGAGCCGCGGAGACGGTCAGGTCGCCGACCCGCGCGGACTGCCAGGGTTCGAGCGCGCGGACGTTGCCGAACCCCGCCTTGCGGGCCTTCCGGACGACCGGTCCGGCGACCAGCAGCGGGACGTCCTTGCGGGGGTAGCGGCTGAAGGCGGCCAGGTCGCAGTGGTCGTAGTGCTCGTGGCTGATCACGACCGCGTCGAGGCGCGGCAGTGCCTCGGGCTGCAGGGCGATCGGTTCGCCCGGGTGGTAGAAGGCGCGCTGGGAGAACCAGGGATCGGTCAGCACGGTCAGGCCGCCGATCTGGATCAGGTGGCAGCTGTGGGTGATCCGGGTGATGACGAGCGGTTCGGTCATGGCCTCTGCCTCATCTGGGGTGCGGTGGACGTCGAGCGGGCCCGGTCGACGGCCCGGCGCTCCGCCGGGGGCGGTCCGGTTCGGGCGGCATCGGGGCCTCCGTTCGTTTTGGTATCGCGTACCAAAACGTATCGAGTTTCGTTCGGGACGGCAACCGTCCGAGGTAGGCTGCGCGCATGACCCCGTCGCGGACCCTCGTCGAACGCAAGCAGCGCCAGGCGCGCCAGCGCATCGTCGAGGCCGCTCAAGAGCTGTTCCAGGAGCACGGCTTCGACCGCGTCTCGGTCGGCGACATCGCCGAACGCGCCGAAGTCGGCCGCACCACGTTCTTCCGCCACTTCCGCGACAAGCAGGAAGTCGTGTTCGCCAGGGAGCAGGAGCTGCTCGACCTGGTCGCCGCGGTCGGCCGGGCGGACGACGCCCCGCCCCCGCGCAGCGTCACCGAGGGCGTCGAGCAACTGGGCCCGGTCCTGGTCGCCCTGTGCACCCGGGCGACCGCCGACGCCGCGGGCTACGCGCGCCACTTCGCGCTGATCGAGCAGCACCCGGAACTGCGCGACCGCGACG
Source organism: Kitasatospora saccharophila (assembly GCF_039529925.1). Taxonomy (NCBI): domain Bacteria; kingdom Bacillati; phylum Actinomycetota; class Actinomycetes; order Kitasatosporales; family Streptomycetaceae; genus Kitasatospora; species Kitasatospora saccharophila. The sequence continues at coordinate 35,456 of NZ_BAAANS010000060.1, forward strand.
CCGCGAAGATGCAGCAGTTCGGGGACGAGCTGAGCGGACTGCTCGTCCGCCGCGGAGCCGACGAAGCGACCGCGGTCCTGGCCGGCCAGATCGCACTGGCCTGCTTCCGGACCGCCAAACGCCTCGGCAACGACCCGCACACCCTGGCGGACGACACCCGGGCCGCCCTCACCCGGGCCCTGGCCCTCGGCGCCGACGGCCCCGACCCGGCAGCCCCGTGAACCCGGCCGGTGCCGCAGCGGGCGACGTCCGTCCCGCCGACGACCCGGCCCGGCCCTCCGGTGCGCGGCCGCGCCGATCACGTGCGCGGTCGCGCCGATCACGTGCGCGGCCGCGCCGGTCACGATGCCGTCGGCCCGGGGCGGCGGGGCGGCCCTCAGCCGTTGCGGATCGCGCGCACCAGCCCGGTGACCAGCTCGGCCCGTTCGGCCATGGCGTCGACCAGCAGGTACTCGTGATCGGCGTGGGCGCCGCCGCCGACCGCGCCCAGGCCGTCCAGCGTCGGTACGCCGAGTGCCGCCGTGAAGTTGCCGTCGCTCCCGCCGCCGACCGCCCGGCCTTCGAGGCCGGGGAGCAGCCGCCGGGCCGCCGCGAAGAGCCGGAGCGAGGCGGACTCGGGCATCGGGGGCCGCCCGACGGCTCCCCGGACGGTGATCCGCGCGCCGTCGAGGTGCGGGGTCAGGGCGGCGAACGCGGCCTCGACGCGGTCCTTCTCCTCGGCGGTCTCGACCCGGACGTCGACGAGGACGGTCGCCTCGGCGGGGACGACGTTGTCCAGGGTCCCCGCGGACGCGACGGTCGGGGTGACGGTGGTCCCGAGCTCCGGACGGCCGAACGCGGCGATGTCCAGGACCTGGTGGGCGGCCTCGACCAGCGCGTTGATCCCGGCCTCGGGTTCGAGCCCGGCGTGCGAGGCGCGGCCGGCGACGGAGACCTCGAAGGTGCCGCAGCCCTTCCGGGCGGTCTTCAGCCCCCCGCCGTCGGCGGCACCCTCGAAGACCAGGACGGCGCCGCAGGCGAGCGCGCGCTCCTCGATCAGGGCGCGGGAGGTGCGGGAACCGACCTCCTCGTCCGCGGTGACCAGGATCTCCACACCGGTCAGGTCGTCGAGCGCGGCCAGCCCGTGGACGGCCTGGACCAGGCCGCCGAGCATGTCGAAGACACCGGGGCCGGTGACCCGCCCGTCCGCGACCGCGAAGGGACGGCGCTCCAGGGTGCCGAGCGGGAACACCGTGTCGTGGTGGCCCAGGACCAGCACCCGGGGCTCGCCGCCGCCCGACCAGTGGACGTGCGGCAGCCCCCCGCGCTCGACCAGGACGGCCCGCCCGCCGAGCCGCCCCTCGATCACGCCGGCGACCACCCCCGCCGAAGCCTTGAGCGCCGTGACGTCACCCGAGGGGGACTCGGTCTCGACGAGTGCCCTGAGGTCCTCGATCATCGCCCCGACACTCACCGGGACGCTCTTGCGCATCGTCATCCCCGAAGGCTATCCGGCCCGGCCCGGCGCCCTGCCGCTCACCCGGCCCCGAGGTCGACGGTGACGGGGAAGGGTGCGGCAGCCCGCACCGTGCCGGTGAACACCTCGCCGTCCCGGTACGCCTTGGTGGCGGGATCGAGGACGTAGGTGTAGACGATCGGGACGCCGGTGGCGGCCTGCTCGACCCGCCAGTAGAAGGGGACACCGGCCTTGGCGTACTGGTCCGCCTTCACGATCCGGTCCGTGGTCTCCGAACCGGGCGACACGACCTCGACGACCAGCAGGACGTGCTCGGGGCGGGTGGGCGCGAGGTCGATGGTGTCCGCCCGGTAGACGGTCACGTCCGGGCGGCGGTTGGTGAGCGGAACGTCCTGCAGACGGACGTCGAAGTCCGTGTCGGCGTTCCAGCCCGGGCCCGCAGCGGCGTCCAGGGCGTTGGCCAGCACGCGGGCCAGCCGGTTGTGCCGCTTGGAGGCGCTCGGGCTCGCGACGACCATCCCGTCCACGATCTCGATGCCGGCGCACTGCTCCTCGGACCAGGAGTCGTACTGCTCCGCGCTGATCTGCGCGTGCATCCATGCGGGCGCCACCATCTCGGCGGTCACGGGTGCCTCCTTAGCGGAGCCTCGGCGGGTCCAGTGCTGCTGCGTCCAGCTTACTGTTCCGGGCGGTCGGGCCCGCCCGGCCCGGCGGAACGCCGACGCCGCGGGGGCGGCCGCTCAGGGCGTGCCGGCGGGCTGCTCCGCGACCACCGGCCGGATCATGGAGTCGATGGCGTCGGAGCTCCGGCCGCCGAAGACGCGGGCGGCCATCCTGCCGTCCCGGTCGATCACCATGGTGCTGGGGATCGCCTGCGGGCTGAGGTTGCCCTTGGGGAAGCGCAGGATCTGGGTGCCGTCCGGGTCGTAGATGCTGGGGAAGGTGACGCCCTTGTTCCTCTCGAAGGCGACGGCGTTGGCCGGGTCGTTGTCCCTGGTGTTGATCCCGAGGAACTGGACGCCCTGGTCCCGGTACTTCTGCCACAGCTCCTGCAGGCCCGGCGCCTCGGTGCGGCAGGCGCTGCACCAGGAGCCCCAGAGGTTCAGGACGACGACCTTGCCCCGGTAGTCGGACAGCTTGACCTGCTTGCCGTCCAGCGTGGTGCCCGAGATGTCCGGCGCCTCCTCCCGGTGGCCCGGACCGGCGGTGGAGACCCCGCCCTCGCCGGCGACCAGCCCGGTGCCGTCGCCGGACGAGGAGCCGGACGCCGAACAGCCGGCCAGGGTCAGCAGCAGGGCGGCGGCCGCTGCCGCGAGCGGGGCGCGAGCGCGTTCGGTTCCGGGCACGCGAAGAGCATCGCACGGGGGGTGGGGCGAACCCGAAGGGGGGTGCGGCGCCCGGGATTTCTGTGGCGTTTTAGTTGATGGTCAGTCAACTCTCTTTGAACTAACGAGGCTTGTCGGATCAGGTGCTCGCGGCGGGGGCGGGCGAGGGGGTGAAGGAGACCTGGAGGCTGTTCAGGCCGCGGAAGTTGAGGCTGCGCTGCCAGGACGGGGCGGGGCCGTCGAGCCGCCAGTCGGGCAGTCGGGTGAGCAGGGCCGCCAGGACGACGGCGCCCTCCAGTCGGGCCAGGGCCGCGCCCAGGCAGAAGTGCGGGCCGTAGCCGAAGGCGACGTGCCGTCCGGCGGGGCGGTGGAAGTCCAGCCGGTCCGGGTCGGCGAACACCGCGGGGTCCCGGTTGGCGGCCCCGCAGACCAGCAGCACCGCCTGCCCGGCGGCGATCTCGCGGCCCGCCAGATCGAGGTCGTGGCGGGCGCGGCGCAGCATCAGCTGCACCGGGCTGTCGTGGCGCAGCAGTTCCTCCACCGCGGCCGGGATCAGCTCCGGCCGGGCGCGCAACTCCGCGGCGGCCTCCGGGTGTCGGAGCAGGGAGAGGGCGGCGTTGCCGATGAAGTGGGTGGTCGTCTCGTGGCCGGCGACCAGCAACAGGGCGCAGTTGGCCAGGAGTTCGTCGAAGTCCTGGTTGCCGTCCCCGGCCCCGGCGGCCAACATCGCGCGCAGCGTGTGGGGCGCGGGCCGGTCCTCCTCGCGGGTGAGGACGCCGCGGAGGTAGTCGAGCATCTCCTGCACGGCCCGCGAGGCGGCCCGGCTCTCCTCGGCGTCCAGCCGGGAACTGCCGATGGCCGCGGCGACCGGGTCCGACCAGGCGGACAGCGCCCCCCGGTCCTGCGCCGGCACCCCCAGCAGGTCGCAGATCACGGCCAGCGGCAGCGGGCGGGCCAGGTCCGCCACGACGTCCAGCCGACCGGTCGGCGCCGCCGCGTCGAGGATCCGGTCGACCTCCTCGGATATCCGGCCGCCCAGCGCCGCCACCGACCGGGCGGTGAAGGCCCGGCTGAGCAGCGACCGCAGCCGGGTGTGGTCCGGGGCGTCGCTGTAGAGCATCTGCCGACTCAGCACCCTTGCCAGCGGCCGGAGTTCGTCGGAGACCGCCTCGATGTCCGGATAACGCACCGAGGAGAAGCGCGGATCGCCCGCCGTCGCACTGACCACCTCGTAGCCGGTGGCGACCCAGGCGTTCAGCGCCCGGTCCCAGAACAGGTCGTCGGTGTCCCGGAGGTCCCGGTAGAAGTCGTAGAGCCGGTCCTGGTTCTGCGGCCGGAGGGCGGACAACAGCGACGGCTGCGCGGCGTGGGCGTTCACCGCCGCAACCTAGCACCGGGGGAACGCCGTTGCCGGACGGATCCGCCAACTCGGCCGGGACGGCGGGTGGTTCGGGGCGGAGCGCCGGGTGATCCGGGGCGGCGGACGGTTCGGCCGGGCCCGGTCACCGGCCGTCCGGGGCGTCGGAGGTGGACCGCCGGCCACTCGTCCCGCCCGGGAACTCCACCAACGCCAGGCCGTCGTCGTCCTCGGCGGCCCAGTAGTCGTAGGCGGTCTGCCAGAACGGGGCGAGCGTCTTCCCCCACGACAGCCGGTGGACGCCCCTCTCCTCCGTGGCCGAGGAGCCCGGCGAACCTCATCCGGTCACAGGATCAGCCGGCGTAGGGGTTGCCGCCGAGCCACGTGGTGCCGTCGATCAGTTCGCGTGCCGCGTCCAAGTGTCCACTGTGACAAGCGACTTCGGTGAGCACGTGGACCAGGACGCGCCGCACGTCAGGCAGTCGCCAGGTCGGCCAGAACTCCACCGGCCAGGCCGCCGGCTCCTGGTCGAGCGCGGTGGCCGCGAGCACGGCGTCCGCGGCCGTGACGGCTGCCCGGTAATCGGCGAAGACCTGCTCGGCGCTCATCCCCTCGGGCACGTACCAGTGCGCCTCCGCGCCCGCAGCGAGCTGTCCGGCCACTTCTGGATCGCCCGCGATCACCCCGAGGAACCAGAAGCGTTCGACGTCCACGGTGAGGTGGCGCAGCAACGCCAGGCAGCTCCAGCCGCTGGGCAGGACCGGCCGCCGCAGATCGTCCTCCGACAGCCCTTCGAGAACTCCGATGACGTGGTTGCGCTGATGGTCGAGGGCGCTCTTGAGGGCGTCGAGTTCGGCGTTCACCGCACGGCGCACAGATCGCCGAGGCGTTCCAGGGCCTCGCCAGCCATCTCGCCCCGCTCTCCAGTCGTACCTGTCGCACTCGTCATACCGCGCCCCCGTTCTCCTGCGGATCATCCGCAGCCTGGACGCTACACCGGCGGGACCTGCCGGGGGAGCCGTTGCCGGGCAACTTCCGTACGCCCCCGCTGGGGGCCTTGCTGTTCCGTCAGGGGTTCGGCTCCCCGGGGATCGAGCCGAAGGCGGCGCCGGCGACGTGCGTCCCTGCCGTGGACGAACCGCGATCCTTCCCACCGCAGGCCGTCGGCGCGAACCGCCTCGATCCACTCTGGAAGCAGGTCGCCCTGGAGCGGGGTGGGCAACTGCCCGAAGGCGCGGACGTGCCCGGTGCGGGCATCAGCTTCCGGACGGTCTCGCGAGACCTCCAGGGCCTCCCGGGCCGCCTCCGCTCCCGTCAGGCAGCCCGCCCGGCGCCCCTGCGGCCAGCTCTTCGCGCAGGGCGTCGAGCCGGGCCAGGCGGGTGTCCAGGCCGGCCAGGGCCGCGGCCGTCTCGGAGCGGTACCGGGCCCGGACCTGCGCCAACCCGTCCAGCAGCCGTTCCCAGCGGGCGTCGGGGGTCTCGGGGCGGGCCTCGGGGCGGGTTTCGGGGCGGGTTTCGGGGCGGGCGAGGACTCCGGGGGCGGCCGGGGCCGTGGCGAGGTCAGGTGCGGCGCCGGTTGCTGGCATCGCGGAGTCGGCCGGTGCGGTCGGCCAGGTCGTCGAGGCGGGCGGCGAGGTGGTCGTGGTCGGCCCCGAGGTGGGGGCGCATGCCGCTGAGGGGGGTGAGCAGGTCGGCGGCGTCCGCGGTGCCGAGGGCGGCGGTGAGCGTCTCCTGGGCGGGGCGGGCGCCGGGGTCGAGGCCGATCCCGGTGAGCTGGGCGGCCAGGACGCGCAGCTCGGCGGCGTGCTCGCGGGCCCAGGTGCTCACGGAGCGCTCGGCGGCCCGGTGGTCGCGGACGGCCTTGACCCGTTCGGCGCCGGTCCCGGGGGCGGGGGTGGTGCCGGTGCGGCGCAGCCGCAGGTAGCGGTTCTCGGCGGCCTGGCGGCTGGCCACCCCCATCGGGTGGGCGAGGTCGGCCCAGGTGGCTCCGGCGGCGCGGGCGTCCTCCACCAGGCCGGCCTCCCAGCCGGCGAGCTGGGCGCGGAGCTCGCGCAGCAGGGTCAGGGCCGCGAGAGCCGGTTCGGGGCGGGGGTCCGGGCGGTCGGCGGTCGGCGTGCCGGGCTCCTGGGCGGTGCGGACGGCTTCGTCGATGGCGGCCAGCGCCGCCGCGGCGGCGAGCAGCGACACCGGTTCGGCGGGCGGTTCGGCGGGCGGGGCGGGGGTGCGGCCGGCGGGGGCGCGGTCGGTGGGGGGCTTCCGGGTCATGCTGTCACCCTAATGACGACACTGCCGCTTTGTCATCCATCGGATGACGTGTTAGAACGGTGCGCAGGTGATGTGCACCGGCACTCCTCGATCCGAACTGGAGGTGTTTCGCGATGCTGCTGCGCACCGACCCCTTCCGCGAACTCGACCGTCTCACCCAGCAGTTCACGGGCTCGAACGGCACCTGGTCGCGTCCGGCCCCGATGCCGCTGGACGCCTACCGGGCCGGCGACGAGTACGTGATCCACTTCGATCTGCCGGGGGTGGACCCGGACGCGATCGACGTCGACGTGGAACGGAACATGCTGACCGTGCGGGCCGAGCGCCGTCCGCACCCGCGGAGCGAGGACGTCAAGTGGGAGCTCTCGGAGCGGCCCCTCGGCGTCTTCTCCCGCCAGGTGATGCTCTCCGACACCCTCGACCCCGGGGGCATCACGGCGGACTACGACCAGGGCGTGCTGACGCTCCGCGTTCCGGTCGCGGAGCAGGCCAAGCCCCGCAAGGTGGCGGTCGCGCACAGCGGCACCCGCAGGCAGCTCCGGGCCTGATCCGGGCCTGATCCGGGGCCCGGGAACGCGGGTGCGTTCCCGGGCCCGGAGAGCGGGGCGGGTCAGGTCAGGGCCGGGTCGAGGGTGTCGAGGGACTGGAGGATCTGCTCGACGCTCTGCTTGGCGTCGCCGAAGAGCATGCCGGTGTTGTCGCGGAAGAAGAGCGGGTTCTGGACGCCCGCGTAGCCGGAGGCCATCGAGCGCTTGAAGACGACGACGCGTTCGGCCTCCCAGACCTTGAGGACGGGCATGCCGGCGATGGGGCTGGCGGGGTCGTCGAGGGCGGCGGGGTTGACGGTGTCGTTGGCACCGATGACCAGGACGACGGAGGTGTGCGCGAAGTCCTCGTTGATCTCGTCCATCTCCAGGACGACGTCGTAGGGGACCTTGGCCTCGGCGAGCAGCACGTTCATGTGGCCGGGGAGCCGGCCGGCCACCGGGTGGACGCCGAAGCGGACCTCGACGCCGCGTTCGCGCAGCCGGCGGGTGAGGTCGGCGACGGGGTGCTGGGCCTGGGCGACGGCCATCCCGTAGCCGGGGGTGATGATGACGGACTTGGCGGCGGCGAGGAGTTCGGCGGTCTCCCGGGCGCTGATCTCGTGGTGCTCGCCCTGTTCGGCGTCGCCGCTCGTGGGCGCCTCGATGCCGAAGCCGCCGGCGATGACGGACAGGAAGGAGCGGTTCATCGCCTTGCACATGATGTACGAGAGGTAGGCGCCGGAGGAGCCGACCAGCGCGCCGGTGACGATCAGCAGGTCGTTGTCGAGCAGGAAGCCGGCGGCGGCGGCCGCCCAGCCCGAGTAGCTGTTGAGCATGGAGACCACCACCGGCATGTCGCCGCCGCCGATCGAGGCGACCAGGTGCCAGCCGAGCAGCAGGGCGAGGACGGTGACGGCGACCACCAGGCCGAGCGAGGGCGAGGCGGTGAACCAGGCGGTGAGCGCGACGAAGGCGCCGAGCGCGCCCAGGTTGAGGGCGTTCTTGCCGGGCAGCACGAGCGGGCGGGAGGCGATCTTCGCGGAGAGCTTGAGGTAGGCGACGATCGAGCCGGTGAAGGTGACGGCGCCGATGAAGATGCCGATGAACACCTCGGCGTGGTGGATCGACAGCAGGTCGGCGGCCACCGAGGTCTGGGCGTCGCCGTGCCGCTCCACCTCCAGGTAGCTGTTCCAGCCGACCAGGACGGCGGCCAGGCCGACGAAGCTGTGCAGGACGGCGATCAGCTCCGGCATCCCGGTCATCTCGACCCGGCGGGCCCGCCACAGGCCGATCGCGGCGCCGAGCGCCATCGCGAGCAGGATCAGCGCGACGGCCCCCGCGCTGATCGAGCGGGAGGCGACCACGATCGTGGCGGTCAGCGCGAGGGCCATGCCGGCGATGCCGTAGACGACGCCGGCCCGGGAGGTGCGGTGCTGGGAGAGGCCGGCCAGGCTGAGGATGAACAGCAGGGCGGCGACCAGGTCCGCGGCGTGCGCGGCGGTGAGGGACGTCATCTCGGCTCAGCCTTTCGAGAACATGCTCAGCATGCGGCGGGTGACGGCGAAGCCGCCGAAGACGTTCACACTGGTCAGCAGGATCGCCACGAAGGACAGCACGGTGACCAGGGTGCTCTCGTGCCCGATCTGCAGCAGCGCGCCGATCACGACGATGCCGGAGATCGCGTTGGTCACCGACATCAGCGGCGTGTGCAGGGCGTGGTGGACCTTGCCGATCACGTAGTAGCCGATCACCACGGCGAGCGCGAACACCGTGAAGTTCTCCGCCAGTTGGGCCGGGGCGAAGGCGACCAGCAGGAACAGCGCGAGCATCCCGGCGCCGATCAGGCCGAACCGGACGGCGGGGGTCACCCGCGCGGGCGCGGGCGGGGCGGGCGGCGCGGCCGGGGCGGCGGCGGGCGCGGCGGGCGCCGCCGAGACGGCGACCGGCGGGGGCGGCCAGGTGGTGGCGCCGTCCCGGACGACCGTCACCGCGCGCTGCACCACGTCCTCGAAGTCGATCGCCAGCCGCCCGTCCTTGCCGGGGGTGAGCAGCTTCAGCAGGTTCACCAGGTTGGTGCCGAACAGCTGCGAGGCCTGCGCGGGCAGCCGGGACGCCAGGTCGGTGTAGCCGATCAGGGTCACCCCGTTGTCGGTGACCACGGTGCGGCCCGGCACCGTCCCGGCGACGTTGCCGCCCTGCGCGGCGGCCATGTCGACGACCACGCTGCCCGGCTTCATCGCCGCCACGTCCTCGGCGGTGAGCAGCTTCGGCGCCGGGCGGCCGGGGATCAGCGCGGTGGTGATCACGATGTCCACGTCCGCGGCCTGGGCCCGGTACAGCGCGGCCGCCGCCCGGTCGTAGTCCGCCGAGGTGGCCTTCGCGTAGCCGTCGGTGCTCGCCTCCTGCTCCGCCCGCACCGCCAGGTACTCGCCGCCCAGCGACTTGACCTGGTCGGCGACCTCGGGCCGCGGGTCGGTGGCCCGGACGATCGCGCCCAGGCTCGACGCGGCGCCGATCGCGGCCAGCCCGGCCACGCCCGCGCCCGCCACCAACACCTTCGCGGGCGGCACCTTGCCCGCCGCGGTGACCTGACCGGTGAAGAACCGGCCGAAGGCGTGCGCGGCCTCGATGACGGCCCGGTACCCGGCGATGTTCGCCATCGAGCTGAGCACGTCCATCGACTGCGCCCGGGAGATCCGCGGCACCGCGTCCAGCGACAGCGCCGTCACCCCGCGCGCGGCCAGCGCGGCCAGCAGCTCCGGGTGCTGCGCGGGCGCCAACAGGCCCACCAGGACGGTGCCCGGGCGCAGCCGCTCGACCTCGGCGTCCGAGGGAACGTTCACCTTCAGCACCACGTCCGCGGCCCAGGCGTCCCCGGTGGCTGCGCCCGCCGCCGCGTACGCCGCGTCGTCGAACCCGGAGGCCGCGCCGGCCCCCGGTTCGACCACCACGTCGTAGCCGAGGGCCAGCAGGCCGCGCACGGTGGCCGGGGTCGCCGCCACCCGGGTCTCCCCGGGCGCGGACTCGGCGACCACGCCGACCCGTTGGGGCGGGCGGGCGGAGGAGTCGTATCCAGACATCGCTCGTTCTCTCTCGTCGGAGGAGGTGGTGCCGGACGTGTTCCGTGATCGAAGGGGAACTACTTCCCTCGACCGCAGGAACCTAGACTCCCGACCCCCTCCGGCAGAACGGGGCGAACGGTGAAATGTGTCACCACAACTCCCACCGACCGGCCTACACCGCCGCTCTCCGACCCGCTCCGACCGGGTCGGCGGCGGTCACGGGACGAGGCGCCAGAGGTGGTCGTCGTAGCCCGGGGTGTCACCGCCCCAGCCGCCGTTCTCGCAGGTGTAGACGGTCAGCGGCACGTCGTTGGCCTTGTTGCCCGCGTCGCCGGCCCAGCCGGCGACGTCCAGGCACAGGCCGTTCTTGTAGTTGACGATCTCGTACTCGAGGTTGCCGGTGGCGTCCTCCAGGTACCACTCCTGGTTGTCGTTCCAGGGCTGGGAGTTGCAGGGGTAGATGGACACCCGGCTGCCGGCGGTGGCGGATTCGTAGCCGGGCAGGTCGAGGCAGTAGCCGCTCTTGGTGTCGACGAACTGGTACAGCGACTTCACGGACACCCCGACGACGGTGCGGGTCCGTTCCTGCCGCCACCACTGGTTGTCGTTGCCGCCGTACGCGCAGTCGTACTGGGTGACGGGGGTGTCCGCCGGGTTCGCGCCGTAGCCCGGCAGGTCGGCGCACTTTCAGGTGGTGGTGCTGTAGAGCTCGTAGGTGCCGATGTACGTGGCCGCGTGGGCGTCGGTCGCGAAGGCGAGCGGGAGCAGGGCGGCGACGCCGACGGCGGCCAGGGCGCGGGCGAACTCGGTCGCGGGCATGGGGATCCCTCCGGATCGTTCGGTGCGGGGGCGGGTTCCGTGCGGGTGCGGCCGGGCTCGGACGGAGCCGCGGGCGGACCTGAGAACAGGGAACCGGGTGCCGTACGAACCGTCGGAGATCCGAAACGTTATCGAGAGTCGTCTCCCTGACGGGGCGTCAGTGCTCGTCGGGGAACCGGATTCGCCGTGGACCGATGCCGGACCCGGCCGGGCGGGCTCCCGGCCGCGCCCCGGCGCTGACTGGCCGTCAGTGGCCCCTGGCACGCTGCCTCCCATGACCGACACCGTCTCCACCCCGCGGCGCACCGACTGGCACACCACCCGTCTCGGCAGCCAGCCCATCCCCGTCCACTGCGGCCGCCTCGCCTACGACATCGACCTCGGCGAATGGGAGTGCGCCTGGTGCGACGACCGCGTCCACGTCCGCGACGTCCCCGACTGGCCCCGGCCCGCCCGCTCTCCGCGCTGACCTCCGGCGGGCCGGGCCGTCGGGACCCGCACGCCTCGACGGGACGGGCCGTGGCCGGCCGGGCGGCAGTGGTCCGAGGCCCGCCGGCCCGTCAGGCGCGATCCGCCGCCCCGTCCCCGGCGGGCGCGGAACGGACCCGGCGCACCTCGTGGGGCGGCAGCAGCGGATCGTCGGCGCGGGACGCCCAGTCGAACCGGCTGCGGACGCGGCGCAGCCGGGCGGCGGCGCGTCCGGCCCCGGCGGGGTCCGTCTCCGCGCGGCGCTGGAGGGCGCCGTCGACGACGACGCCCAGCGGTGCGTCGGGGAACTTCCGCCAGCGCTTCGGACGCCGCCCGGTCAGGCGCTCCTCGGCGGCGCCGGCGCGGACGCCGTCGGGCGGCCCGAGCAGCGCCGCCAGCGCGGTCCGGGCCCGGCGCCGGTTGGCGCTGTTGGGGGCGCGCTTGTTGAGCCGGACGTTCCTGCGCGAGCTCTTGTCGTTCTCGCCGTACTCGTTGCGCCCGTCCTTGAGGTAGCTCAGCCGCTTCTTCTCCCGGGGCGTCCTGCGCTCCACCGTCCCGTCCCCCTTCGGCTCCGAGGGCGTCAGCGTAGCCGCGCCCGGGCGCACCGGCCCGCGGTTTTCGCCGTGGCCGGGGCCCGGGCCGGTAACGCCCGAGTAACACCGGCTGCCTAGGGTCCTGGGCAAGCGCTGCGGGGCCCGGTCTGACCCGCGACAGCGAAGGTGGACGGCATGCCGCTGAAGTTGGACCGATGGCTGTTCGTGCCGCCCAAGATGGATCACTATGCAGTTTGGGACAGC
>NZ_BAAANS010000061.1:0-46989 GCF_039529925.1 Kitasatospora saccharophila
CCCCGCGTCATCACGCTCACCAACCTAGCCCCTCGCACAGCCAGGACCTGGGGAATTACGTGACCACGGCCCTTGAGGAATTACGTGACCGTCCACAGCGTCGGCGCTCTCGGGGGTGAGGGTGTGGTCGGCCTGGTGGAGGACGTCGAGGTTGGCGAAGAGGGCGAGGGCCTGGTCGCGGTTCTCCATGGGGCTGGTGATGCCGAAGACGTCGCGGCGGACGGCGGCGGCGTGGTCGGGCAGCGCTTCGGGGGCCCAGAAGGGGGAGGCGAGGATGTAGCCGTCGGGGGCGAGGAGGTTGAGCAGGCGGCGGGCCATGGCGGGCGGGTCGGGGAAGAAGCCGAGGGCGGCGCCGACGGCGATGTGGGTGAAGGCGTGGTCGGAGGTGTAGGTGGTGCCGTCGGCCTGGTGGTAGGTGAGGTTCAGGGCCGGGTCGAGGAGCTGGTGGTTGTAGCGGGCGAGGGCGACGGAGTCGGCGCTGAGGTCGAAGCCGGTGGCGGTGCAGCCGGTGAGGCGGGCGAGTTCGCGGCTGGTGAAGCCGGTGGTGCAGGCGACGTCGAGGAGGTGGTGGTGCCGGTCGAGGCGGGAGTGCAAGGCCCAGGTGCTGAGGGTGGCGTGGGCGCCGGGCATGACGTTGGTCTGGTTGACCATGGCGACGAAGTCGGGGTAGCTGGCGGCCCAGACCTCCTCGGCGGTGCGGGGGATCGTGGGCAGGGGCCAGCGGGTGACGGCGGGCGCGGCGGCGGTGGCGGTCATGGGGTCCTCTCGGTGGCGCGGTGCGGGGCTCGGCGCTGGACGGGCAGGTGGACGGGGTGGAGGCCGGCGAGGCGGGTGACGCTCATGCCGAAGCCGACGCACGGGGGCAGGCCGCTGTCGTACAGGTCGACGACCTGCTGGTAGCTGCGGTGGGCGAGGTGGCGGTCCGCGGCGAACTGGGCGGTGAAGGCGTCGGCGAGGCGGTGGGGGGCGCGCTCGTTGGCGGCGATCTCGGCGAGTTCGAGGCCGTCGGCGTAGAGCCAGACCCGTCGGGCCTGGCGGCCGGTGCCGGCGATGAGGGGCGAGGCGGGGCCGGGGATGTCGGTGATCGCGGTGAAGCCGCGCAGGTGCTGGCGGACGCTGTGGCGCCACAGGCGGCGGGCGAGGAGGTCCGGGTCGTCGGTGCGCGCGGCGGTGAAGGGGATGCGTTCGGCGGCGAGCGCGCGGACGGCGGCCCCGTCGGAGGGGTGGATGCCGGTGATGGCGGCGAAGGCGTGGTCGAAGGTGTGGTGGACCAGCGGGGCGGTGAAGGCGGTGGTGTTGGTGACGAGGTCGGCAAGGTAGGCGGTGGCCTGCGGCAGGGTGAGGTCGGCCGCGTACGCCTCCAGCATCACGAACTCGACCGCGGGTCGGCCTCGCTGGCCCTCGTTGCGGAAGCTCGGGCCGATCTCGTAGCAGCGGGTGGTCCCGGCGGCGATGGTGGCGAGCAGGTCGATTTCGCTGGTGACGCGCAGGTACTGGTGCTGTCCGGCGGCGTGGGCCCAGGTGGTGAACGGCCGGGCGGCGCCGCCGAAGTAGCCGCTGGTGAGCGTGGGGGTGATCGTCTCCTGGAACCCGCTCGCGGCGAGGTGTGCGCGCAGGGGGTCCAGCACGGGGGTCAGGACTGCGGAGGGCGGCGGCGGTGCGGGTGTGCCGTTCTCGTGCAGGTCGAGGTGCTCGACGAAGAGGGTGGGTTGGCCGGTTCGGCTGGTGGAGCAGGTGCCGCGGGCGGCGACCAGGTCGCCGGTGCGCAGCCCGGCCGCGTCGGCGGGGTTGAGGGCGAGCTGAGCGGTGCGGCCGTCCCAGACGAGGTCGGCGAACGCGCTCTTGCGGTGGGCGCGGACGGCGGTGACGCGCCCGGCGAGCAGGAGTTGTCGGCCAGGGGTCGGCCAGGTCGCCCAGTCGGCCAGCGGCAGCGGGGCGGTGCCGCGCGGACGGGCGGTGGTGGAGCTGCGGGGCGGTGGGGCGAGCGGGTCGTTGGGGCCGGTGAGGGTGAGCAGTAGGTGGACGGGGTCGTCGGTGCGCGGGTCGAGGAGCCAGGCGGTGCGCCGAAGCAGGTCGCGGTGCTGCTCGCCTCGGGTGCCGGGTAGCAGCCGCAGCAGGTGCAGGACGGCGGCGGTGCGCAGGGCGGAGAGCCGGCAGGGGATGGTGGCGCTGAGGGCCTGGGCGGCGGCGGCCAGGCGGGCGGGGTCGGCCGGTCCGTGCGGCCAGGGCGGCCGTCCGGGTTCGGCGGCGGCGGCGAGCGCGTGGTGGAGGACGTCGAGTTCGCGCGGCCCGCGGGCGCCGGGGGCGCTGTGGAGGGGGACGGCCTCGTGGGGGCCGTGGTCGAGGAGGCGGGCGATGCCGGCCAGCAGGTGATCGGCGCCTTCGGCGGGGTGCGCGGTGAACAGGACGGCGGCGGCGCTGAGCAGTTCGGTGGGAGCGTCCCACCGGGTGGGGGTGCCGCTGGCATGGGTGCGGGCGACGGCCGCGGCGAGCGCGGCGGTGCCGCTGCGCACGGTGTCCGCGCTGCTCGTATCGGCGAGCCACCAGGTGACGGGCGGGGCGTCGGGGTGGAGCGGGGCGACGAACTTCTGTGCTTCGGCGGTCTGCTGGGCCAGCTCGGCGTCGTAGGGGGTGCCGGCCGCCTGGTGGGCGGCGCGGATGCGCTCGCGGACGGCGGGGGCGATCACCGTGCCCTTGGGGGTGGCGTGCCGGTCGAAGGAGTGGACGGGCTGTAGGAGGAGGAAGGTGGTGCTGGACCCGCGGGTGGAGCGCGGGGAGGTGGCCGGGTAGCAGGGGGCGAAGACGATCAGGAACCAGCGGACTCCGGCCAGTTGGAGCCACCAGCCGTCGGTGCCGGCCCCGGCGAGGGCGGCGGCCGGGTCGGCGCCGGTTGCGGCCAGCAGGCCGGTGACGGCCTGGCGGACCGTGGTGGCCAGGGCCTCGATCGTGGAGCCCAGGCTCGGGTCGGTGAGCTGGAGGAGGAGTCCGTCGACTTCCTCGGCCTCGATCCGGCGCGCGAGGTCGGCGACCGCGGCCCCGGCAGTGTGGCCGGCGTCGTACGGTCGGGGGCCGGTGTATGCCGGGACGGTCTCGATGCGGGCGCGGGCGGCGAACAGGCACGCCGAGGCGCTCTGGATGGTGCGGAAGCCGTCAGCCACGGGCGCCGACCGCCCATGCGTCGAGGTGGCTGCGCGAGGGCAGCGGGCCGTCCCCGCCCTGGTACTTGCCGTCGTACAGGTCGGCGATCTCGCCGTACGTGGTCCAGAAGGTCACCTGGGCCAGCGGCATGCCCGGCATGAGCACCACGGGCAAGGTGGCGTAGAGCTGCAGGGTGGAGTGCCCGAAGAAGCCGAGGTCGATCAGGTCGGCGGTGACGTGCGCGAAGGCTCCGCAGCGGGCGAAGCCGCTCTTGGCGTGTATGAGCGGCACGAAGGTGTCGCTGCCGAGCTGCTCGGCGGTCTCGCCCAAAACGAACTCCCCGGGCTCCATCGGGTAGCCGGTGGTGGGGATCTCGAAGTACTCGACCTCCGGCTCGTGCAGGGGGTCGAGGACCTGGCCGGGGCGGTACCTCGCCAGGCGACGGCCCAGGGTCAGGTCGTAGCTGTTGGTGGTGCAGCGGCCCGGGTCGAAGGGCGTGATCCGGATGTGGTCGGCGGCGACTTCCTGCGCGATCTGGTCTCCGGTGAGGATCACGGCGTCACTCCGTTCTGCGGTTCGCAGGCGTGGTTGAAGCGGGCGTAGGTGGCCGGGCTCGGGACGAGGCGTCCGGTGTTGCGCCAGAAGCTGACCTGGCCGGCCACCATGCCGGGGCGCAGACGGGTGGGCAGGGCGGCGAGGATCTCCAGCGTCCAGCGGTGGCAGGAGGTGGTGTGGCCGAGGTCGGCGCTGAGCTGGAGGAACAGGCCGCGCCGTCCGTTGCTGCTGCAGCCGATCAGCCGCATCGCGAACTGCCGGCTGCCGATGACCTCCTCGGTGTGCCCGAGGTACATCCGGTGCGGTTCCAGGACGAAGCCGTCGTCCGGCAGGTCGATGTCCCTCCAGCTGCCGTTCTCGAAGACCTTGAGTCCGCGGCCGAGGTGGTAGTTGATCGAGTTGGGGTTGACGCTGGCCGCGTCGTACGGGGAGAAGGTGATCTCGCCCGAGTCGACGGCGTGCCGGATCGCGTCGCCGGTCAGGATCACCGGGTGCCCCTCCCCTCGACGGTGACGGGCAGGACGGTGGCGGTGCGGATCACCTGCGAGGGCTTCCACTGGGTTCCGTCTGCCACTCGGAGGCGGACACCGCGGCGTGCGACGGCGCGCAGTACGGCGGCGGCTTCCATGCGGGCCAGCGCGGCGCCGAAGCAGGCGTGCGGGCCGTGCCCGAAGCCGACGTGCCGATTGGGCCGCCGGTCGAGCCGGAACGCCTCCGGTTCCTCGAACACCTCGGGGTCGCGGTTCGCCGATGCTTGCAGGAGGATCAACCGCCTTCCCGCCGGTACCGGGACGCCGAAGACCTCGCAGTCCGCCGCCGCGGTACGGGCGGTGATCTGGGCGGGGCCGTCCAGACGCAGCACCTCCTCGACGAACGCGCTGGCGGCTTCGGCGGAACCAGCCACCAGCGCTGTCAGATCAGGGTGTTGCGCGAAGGCGCGCAGAATGCCGCCGATCAGCCCCGTCGTCGTCTCGTGGCCCCCGACGAGCAGGGTGATCAGGTTGGCGACGGCCTCCTCGCGGCTGAGGCGCTGGCCGTGTTCCTCGGCTTCCACCAGCGCCGACACGATGTCGTCGGCACGCTCGGCGCGGCGCTGCTCGACACGCTCGGAGAAGTACGCCCACAGGCGGGTCCACCCGTCGGCAAGCCGCAGCTCCTGCTCCTCGGTGAGCGCCGGCTCGGTGAGCAGGAGGACGTCGTCGACCCACTGCACCAGGAGGTCGCGGTCGTCTCGGGGGACGCCCAGCAGCACGCAGATCGTGCCCACTGGCAGGGGCTCGGCGATCTCCCGCGCCGCGTCCCCGCCACCGGCCGCGACGAAGCGCGACACCAGTTCCTCGGCCTCCGCTTCGAGGCGCGGCGCGAGGGCAGCGATGCGGCGCGGCGTGAACGCCTTCGCCAACAGCCCCCGCAGCCGGGGATGCTGCGGGGCGTCCGAGTACAGCACCCACGACTTCACGGGCTCCAACACGGTGCGCAGGCCCGGGTCGATCTCCTGGAGCATCCCCATGGCGGTCGGCGCGCACAGGAAGTTCGGATCCCGCAGCAGATGGCGCACCTCCCGGAACCGGGGGAACACGAGCCTGCCGCTGCCCAGATCGGGACAGTCGACGACCCGCGGCCCGCCGGCCAGCGCGGAGAGCGCGGGTACCCGCTGGGGCCCCTCTCGCAGCGCGGTTAAGACGGTGTTCTCGTCCATGGGCTTCCTCCCCTCTGCCGGGAGCGCGCAGGACGACATGCATGCGCCATCAACCCGGCTGTGGTGCAACGGAGTTCGATCGGTCGATGAGCGGCACTCGGCCAACTGGGCAGTGCACGCTCCCACTTCGGACCGTCAGTCGATGATGACGCTACGTCAGGCGAACGGCAAGGGGGTCGAAAAGGAAACCCTGTCCTTTTCGGGAAACGGGCATATGCGGGTCTGGGACCAACCGCTAACCTGTCTCAGAAAGGGGAGGTGTACAGGTGGCCGTCGAGCCGACACCGCGGCGACGCCGACTCGGCACCGAGGTCCGGCATGCCCGGCACCGTCTCGAATGGAGCCTGGACGAGGCCGCCGCCAACCTCGGCTACAACAGCGCTTCCACCGTCTCGAAGATCGAGAACGGCACCCAAGGCATCAAGCCGCAGCAGCTCCCGCACTTCTTCGACGTCCTCGGGATCACCGACCCGAAGGTCCAGGACTTCTGGCGCGAGCTCGTACGCAACGCGCGCAATCCCAACTGGCACCAGGAGTACCCCGGGATCGCGGACGACCCCCTCGGTGACTACCTCGTCAACCTCGAACTCGCCGATGGGCTCTTCATCTGGTCACCGGTGGGAGTCCACGGCCTGCTGCAATGCGACGACTACGAGCTGGAGGTGATCCTCGCCGGCCGACCGTCGAAGGGCGAGGACGACGTCCAGCGGTTCATCACGGTGCGCCAGAACTGCCGGCATACCGCCTTCACCCGCAAGACGCCCCTGCCGATCTGGGCCGTCCTGACCGAAGCCCAGCTGCGCCAGGAGGTCGGCGGCCGGGCCACGGCCCGCGCTCAGGCCCTCCACCTGATCGAACTCGTCCGCGCCCACCCGAACATAGTGATCCAGGTCATCCCGCTGTCCCACGGCGCACACGCCGGATTCGACGGCCCCTTCATGGCCTGGACCTTCCCCACCGGCCACCACTCCGTCACGATCGAAGGGATGAGGGCCGCTCTCCACCTCACCGACCCCGCCACCGTCGCGGACTACCGCACCATCAGCGACCACCTCAAGACGGACGCGCTGCCGCCGAAGGAATCGCTGGAACTCCTCGCTCAAATCGCCAAGGACCTCACGTGAACCACCCTCCCGCCGACAGCATCATCACCGCCGACGAGAAGAACCAGCTCGACCCGGCCTGGGTTGCACAGCAACTGGAACAAGCGAAGTGGTTCAGCAACAGCACCGGCGGATCCAACTGCGTGGAGGTCGCGTTCCTCGACAACGGCCTTGTCGCCACCCGGGACTCACTCAACACACACAACCCCCCACAGCTCTACTCCGACGACGAATGGATCGCCTTCATCGACGGCGCGAAGAACGGCCGGTTCGACCGCAAGACAGCAACCACCCCGTAGCACCACGGTGGACCCGCCGAAGGGTGGCCCGTCGGCAAGGTGCAGCCAAGCCCTATCCGCACCCGCGACCTCGACGTCCGGAAGGAGCCCGCTCCACGTCAGCAGAGGCCCGCGAAACGGCGTAAATTGAGTGGCCGTCAGCATGCAACCGATGCCGCCGATAACAGCAGCGATTCCCATATCTTCCTGGCCAGGGAGAGGACCGGGACGGCTGCGGCCAGGCGGCGTTTCGGCCGCCTTCGAACTTCTGGTAGTCGGGTCGGTCGCCGTGGGCACTGATCGGCCCGACCATCTGCGCGAGCTGGTCGACGCCACCGGGCTCGCAGTCGACTACGACCTCGTTGGGTGGTACGGGGAGTTGTTCGTCGAGCGGGCCGCTCAGGCCCGCTGAAGGTCGCGGATCAGCTCCCGTGCTTCGGCGCGGGCGAGCTCGACCCGGGGATCGGCTGGGTGGGCGTGGGGTCCGGCGATCTTCGCCAGCATGAACAGCCGCATCACCTTGCCGTCCCGGCTCTCCAGGTCAGCCCGGCGCTCGCGCCGGACGCGGGCGGCAAGTGCCGGGACCGCCAGGGACGCGGCCAGCAGCGACGCCGAGTCGAGGCCCCGCGGCGCCATTCCCCAGTCCTCCCAGTCGAACAGGCAGAACTCAATGGTGACGTTCGCCCAGTTCAGGTCTGCGTGCGCCGCCCGCCACGAGGTCACACCCGTGTTCGCCGCCGTCGGAAACGCGGCCCGGATCACCTCGTCGACGTGTGCCTGAGTGATCAGTTCGGTGTCTGGCGTCGCCACCCGGGTCGTGGGTTGTGCCGCGAGCGCGTCGAGCGAAGTGTTCAGCGCGGCCCACCGGCGGGGACGGCAGGAGGGAGGTCTCGTCAGCCCTCCA
This sequence comes from Kitasatospora saccharophila, assembly GCF_039529925.1. NCBI lineage: Bacteria > Bacillati > Actinomycetota > Actinomycetes > Kitasatosporales > Streptomycetaceae > Kitasatospora > Kitasatospora saccharophila. Next base: position 7,678 of record NZ_BAAANS010000061.1, read on the forward strand.
GAGGGCCCCGCAGCCCGATTCCAGCCACGTGACTGCCCCGGCCCAGCGTGGCATCGCTACACCGGTCAGCACGGCCGCGGCCTCGGTGCCGGCCCAGCCTTGCTCGACGGCTCGGCTCCACGGACGGCGCTCGACCCGCACCCAGGTCGACCGGCTGCTCCGGGCCCCGACTGTCCGGAGCTTGCGCACGACTGTGCCCCGGCCGAGGATCGTGCCGAGCCGCTGCTCTACCAGCTCCAGGACGTGATCGACGGGTTCCCGCCGAAGGTCCACCGACCCGCCGTCCGCAGGGGCAGCCCCCGTACTGTGTGGGGCTCGGTGCCGCTGTGCTCTCATCCGGCCAGGAACGGTGGAGAGAGATTGGTCAGCTCCTGGGCCCGTTGGGCGAGGGGAGCGGCCAGATGGGGATACCAGCCGCGTTCGACGGCTTGGAGCATCTCGGCGAGGGCGACCAGTTCTCCGACACGACCGGTCGGGGTGTCGAGGATCTCGGCGAACTCGTCGCGGACGCGCGCTGCGACGGTGGGGACGTGAAGGCTGTTGGCCCACAGCATCGCGGGGTCGTAGCCGACTGGCACGGAGCCCCAGCGTTCCCAGTCCAGGAGGTTCAGGGGGGTGGCGGTCAGGTTCGCCCACTGGAGGTCGCCGTGGCCGGTGATCCACTCAATGGAGGTCGGAGCCGGGGTGCCCAAGTACTTGGGGAGGTTCTCTTCGATCCACTGCTGCCGCGGTGTGGTCCTGGCGGCGGAGGCGGTGGCGAGGTCGGCCAGCGCGGCTCTCAGGGCACCCCACCAGTGGTCGTCCAGCAGGGGCTCGTGCTGCAGGTCGGGGGTGGGGGAGATAGCGGGGCCGACGAGGTCGAACACGTCGCCCTGGTAGAACCATTCGCCGTCGATCCAGTCCACGGTCCGGTGGATCCGGGGGCGGGGGACGGAGTCGGGGAGGAGTTGTTCGGCGCCGAGGGGGCCCTGGCCGGTCGGCCGGGGCGCCCGTGTGCGGCTGCTGCGGGAGACACGCAGCCAGAAGTCGTCGGCATGGCGGCCGACTGTGGTGCCGGAGGTGCCGTACACGGGCGGCGCGGAGCACACGAGGCCGAGGAACGCGGCCGCCCTGGCGTGTGCCGCTACCAGGGCGGTCCGCGTCTCGTCAGTCGGCTGAAAGGACATCAAGTACCGTTCTGAGTCGGCCGATCGGAATCGGCTTGGTGAGCGCTTCCCGAGCATCCTCCCAGCGCTGGAGCGTGCGGGCGGGGGTGAGGACGACGTCCAGCGCCGGGCACGCCCCGACGACCTGGAACGCCGCCGCAGACGGTGCCGCCCCCGGCTGGATGAGGTTCACCAGTTCGGGTGTCATCAGCTCCATCAGCTCGCCACCGTGCAGGGGCGCGGAGCCGAACGTGGTGAGCCCCGCGTCGTGTGCCTCGACGAAGGGACCGCCCCCGTCGAGCGCCCGGGCAAGAGCGTCGTACATGACGATGCTGACCGGCATCTGCACGGCACCGAGGTGGTGGTCGGCGGATCCGGCGGCTTCGCGGGCCAGCGCGGTCAACTCGGCGACCGTGAACGCTCCCGAGGTGAAGCCGTTCCAGGTGGCGACCCCATAGCGGCCGATGCGGCCGGCGTGGGCGAACTCCTCCAGGACGGCGAACGCCTCGCGGATGCCGTGCTGCAGTTGCTGCCGGTCGTGGCCGTGGTGTTCGGGGTTGTGGACGAACACCAGGTCTGCGCGGCCGAGGACGGAGAGCGACTCCTCGGTCTGGGCCCGGACGTCCCCCGGGGCGAGGCTGTGGCGCCCGCCGGGGTGGAACCCGGTCTTCGTCGCCACCTTCGCGGCGGGGTGCTCGGCGAGGACCGGGGCGAGGGCTTGGTGCACGCTGCCGTGGCCGTAGTTGGGCGCGGTGTCGATCCACTGCCCTCCGGCCGCCAGAGCGGTGCGCGCCGCGTGGCCGGCGTCGCGCACCCGGTAGGTTCCCAGGCCGAGTTCGGCGCTCACCGGCCGGTCCCCACGACGGCGAGGGCCCGGCCGTGGACGAGGTGGGTCAGCAGAGCGGCCACGTCCTTCTCCCCCAGCCCTGCGGTGTCGGCGAGTTCGCCGACGGTTGCGGCCCTGCCGGTCAGCAGGACCCGCAGCAGCGGTTCCGCACGGGCGTTGAAGTCCCATTCGGTGCCGGCCGCAGACAGCGTGAGCGTCGCGCCGTCCGGGTTGGCGGAGAGTTCGGCCCGCGGCGCGGTGAGCCGCACGGCGATCTCCCGGTCCGCGGGCAGGGCGTCCACGTAGGGCAGCGAGGGGGCCGGTCGGCCGTGGTGGGTGGTGCCGGTCGAACGCGCCCAGTGCCGGATCAGGTCGGGATCGGAGAACTTGGCTAGGACCGCCTCCCGCAGCAGTTCCAGGTAGGCGGCCTGGTCTTCGGGCGTGGCGTGGACGGGGATGTCCGTCCGCACGGCGGAGTTGTGGTGCAGTTCGTCCGTCAGCCAGCCGAGGAGGGTCGCGCCGGTCTGCGCGACGAGCCCGAAGGTGAGGTGCAGCGACGCGCTGCCCTGGTCGGCGGTGACGCTGTGCCACCAGCCTCTGGGCAGGTAGAGGATGTCGCCGGGGTGCAGGACGAAGTCCGCGACCGGTTCGCCCTCGGGATCCGGCGGGGAGTCCACGTCGCGGAAGGTCGGGAACGGCCTGGTCGGCTCCCAGAGCCGCCAGCGCTTCGCCCCGTACTGCTGGAGCACGACCACGTCGTGGTCGTCCCAGTGCCGGCCGAAGCCCTCCTGCTCGGTCCAGGAGGCGTAGGCGTTGGTCTGCACTGGCGTGCCGAGGAAGCGTTCCAACTCTTCGGCGGCGGCGCGGACCAGCGGGTGGATCTCGTCGATCGCGTCCAGCACCAGGGAGGCGCCCTCGGCGAGAGCGGCGTGGAGCCGGGCGGTGTCCGGCCGGTTCCACGTCACCCCGCGCCGGTTGGTGGTCGGGGCCGAGTACCGGTCGACGGGGACGGTCTGCCCGTCCTGCGACAGCCTCAGTCGGGGCGGCTCCAGCCGGTGGGTGGCCAGGACGGCGTTCAGGTCGTCCCAGGACAGCAGGGGACCGGATTCGGTCCCCTGCGCGGAGGACAGGGCATAGGAGCGGTGAAGCGCCTGGGCGAGGAACTGGTCCCCGCCCAGGCGCACCGCCCACGAAGCGGACTCAGGCATCGTGGGCGTTCCGATCAGGTGTCGTTCTGGTCGGAACGGCCGCCGGTGTTGTCGGACGGCACCTCCGCCCGGGACCGCGCGGCCCGGATGTCGCGGACGGCGACCACCAGGCCGCCCTCCTCGGCGGTCGGCGGGTTGTGCGGTTCGGTGATCGGCATGCGGTCAGCCTCCCGTTCCTGTCGTCTGCCGGACTTTCCGGCGAACACCAGAGAACCGCTGCGCGTCGCATCCGAACAGAGCAGAATTGGTGCACCGATGGGGCATCCGTGTTGCAAACCAGGCGCTGAGCAGCCGACTTCACGGTTGGAACTGGTGCACGGGGCGAGGGGGCGGGTGATTCAGGTGCGGCGCGACCGGTTGATCGAGCTTCGTGTGAGCGCCGGGTTCTCGCAGGAGACGCTCGCCGAGGCAATGAACGTCGACCGGTCGACGGTCGGCCGGTGGGAGCGGGGCAGAGCCACCCCCCAGCCCTGGCAGGTACCGAAGCTGGCCGACTTGCTGAAGACGACCTCGGATGCCCTCGGTCCTGTTCTGCATCCAGCCCCTCCCGGCACACCGGACACCGGAGAGCACCAAGCCCTCACGGGCGCACGGAGGCCCGAAACCCGGCCCACCGGAGACGGTCCGCCACAGCCGGCCACGCCCGCAGCAGCGGAAATGGCGACGACGGCCCTCATCGACGGAGGCGTCCGAGTGGGCTGCCGGACGGCCGACGGACAGATCGTCTTCGTGACCATGCCGCGCCAGCTCCTGCCGCACAGCGTGTCGACCACGGCCAATCCCACGTCCTTGCCCGGCCTGCCCCAGCCCGGTGTCCAGGCCCTGCCTTCCCTGCTGTCCCATGGTCTCCACCCGGTCGAGGGCATGCGGGCGTTGCGCAGGTCGTTGGTGGAGTGCGACAACGTCCTCGGCCCGCGGGGCGTCATCGCCACCGCTCAGGAGCATGTCCAGGTGATCCAGCACCTGCGCAGGGAGGCCACCGGCGACGACCGGCGGGCCCTGCTCCAGTTGCTCGCCGAGTACGCGGAATTCTGCGCCTGGCTCCACCAGGACGGCGGTGACCACCGCGCCGCCCAGCACTGGGCCGCTCTCGCGACGGACTGGGCGGCAGCCAGCGGAGACCACGACCTGACCGCGTACATCACGGCCCGGAAGGCGCAGTTGGCCGGCGACATGAAGGAATCGGCCGACGCCGTCGACCTCGCCGACTACGCCCAGCGCCTGACCCGCCCAGGTAGTCGGTTGAGCGCGATGGCCGCGGTCTACGGTGCTCACGGATACGCGCTTCTGGGCGACGAACGAAGCGCCCAACACGCCCTCGACCAGGCGCTCGCGCTGATCACGGACCCTTCCGAGGCGCCGATCGGCCGCGGCCGGTGGCTCGACGCCACGTACGTGGAGGCCCAGCGTGCCCGGGCGCTGGCAGTGCTCGGACGCCACCACGAGGCGGTGTCCGGGTTCGAGCAGGCGATCGAGTCGCTGCCGGTCAACTTCCGCCGGGACCGCGGCGTCTACCTCGCCCGCGCCGCCATCTCCCAACTCGTCGCCTATGGACCGGAACCGGCGGCCGAAACGGCCGAGGCTGCGCTGTCCATTGCCGTCAGCACCGGCTCCGCCCGGATCCTCACCGAGCTGGCCACCCTCGACGGGATGCTGCAGCGCTGCCAGAGCGTCCCCGAGGTCCGGCACTTCCGTGAGGTTCTCGACAGCCACCTCCTGCATGAAGTCTGATCACCACACACGTCCGCTACCACCGAGAGAACGGATCGCGATGGCCACCCGCCCCCACGTCCTGCTCAGCGTTGCCACCTCTATCGACGGCCACATCGACGACGCCTCGCCCGAACGGCTCCTGCTGTCGAACGCGGCCGACTTCGACCGCGTCGACCAGGTCCGCGCGGACAGCGACGCGATCCTCATCGGCGGCAACACCCTGCGCAGCGACAACCCCAGGCTTCTGGTGAACAGCGAGGAGCGCCGCGCCGCCCGCGTCGCCGCCGGCAAGCCCGCGTACCCGCTGAAGGTGACGATCAGCGCCAGCGGCGACCTGTCCCGCGACCTGAAGTTCTGGCACCACGGCGACAAGAAGGTCGTCTACACGACCGACTCCGCCGCCGCCAAGCTCCGCGAGGAACTCGACGGCCTGGCCGACGTCGTCAGCACCGGCGCCACCGTCGACTTCGGCGCCCTGCTCGACGACCTCGGCACCCGCGGTGTCCAGCGCCTCATGGTCGAGGGCGGCGGCCGGATCCACACCCAGTTCCTCTCCCAGGGCCTGGCCGACGAGATCCACCTCGCCATCGCCCCGCTGGTCGTCGGCGACGCCGACGCGCCCCGCTTCCTCCACCCCGCGACCTACCCCGGCGGCAGCACCCGCCGGATGCGCCTGCTCGGCGCGGAGACGATCGACGACGTCGTCCTCCTGCGCTACGCCGCCAAGGAGGAGTCCGCCTGAACACGTCGGGCCGGTGGCCGGCAGCCGATGCTGCCGGCCACCGGCCCGACGACTCCGACCGCCTCAGCGCTGGCCGGCCTCGTGATCCTCAGCCCTGACGGGCCCTGCGCCGCGCGAGGGCCGGGATCGCCGCGATCTTCTCCCCAGGCAGGGTCTCCCAGTGGATCCGGGCGGGCACGCGCGGCCCGGGACAGGTGATCACCTCGTCGGGGGTCACGATCAGGTCGACCCTGACATCGTGGGCCTCCGTCGGCACCTCGTCCACCACTTGGAGCTGGTGCACAGTGGTGACGATGACCGTCTTCTCGCTGATCAACCCCGCCTCGGTGAGGAGCGCGACTTCCAGGTCCGAGTAACCGGCGCCCTTGCCGATCCGGGCACCGGTCCGGTCGACGGCGACAGTGCCCAGAACAATCACGTCGACAGGGGCTAGCGCGTCAACGTCTACGGCGGTGGTGAGATTCCGGACCTGATGGCGGTTCGCAGCCACCGCCGGAGGCACCGTCAGCTTCGCGGGGTCCAGCACGTAGAACGGCGCCTGCTCCGCCAACCGGGGAACCGCCATGTAGAGCAGCTTCCCCTGGTCCAGGGCGAGGGCGCGCACAGGCTCCTGCGCGGTGTCCGGCACGGCCTTGACTACCCCGGCCGAGCGCCACACCGGAAGCTCGGAGAGGCGGCGGGCCGCCGCCTCCGCACCCCGGAAGTCGGGGATCCGGTCGTGCGCGGTGTCGTCCTTCACCGCGGAAGCGGCGTCCAGCGCCGACCAGACCCGCTCGCGCAGCTCGCTCTTGCCGCTCTCCCGAGTAGGGGACACGCATCGTCTCCTTCGATCACGGGGCCGCCATCAACGACAGCAGCCTGTCCTGGAGGTCCAGCACGGGGACTTCCTGCCGCCAGGGTCTCAGCTCCCGGGCGGCGGCGAACACCAGGTTCATTCCCCCTCCGCCGCGGGTCTGTTCGAGTTCGTCCACGGCCTGGTCCAGGACCGCGAGCGCGCCGTCAATCTGCTGCTGCCGGATGAAGGCGAGCGCGAGGTTGCCCAGCACGATCGCCCTCGACTTCCGGCTGTGCCCCAGGATCCCGGCCACCGTTTCCAGCTCGTCCTGCGCACGCCGGAGCTGCCCCAGTTCCAGGTAGCACGAGCCGGCGAGTCGACCAACCTGGTCCGGCGAGACCAATCCGTTGACGGAACCGGTGTCGATGCGGCCCAACTGGTCCTGCGCCAGGCCGATACTCCGCTCGCACGCGGTCCGGTCGCCCAGCATCGCGTGGGCCTCGCCGACATGGAGCAGCGCCAGACTCGCCAGGGCCGGACTGACCGGTACCGCCCGCCGCACTGCAGCCTCGGCCAGCGCCAGCCCGGTCGTCGCATCCCGGGTCCCGTACAAGTCGATGTAGCTCGACCGGAGAAAGGCATGGCTCTCCAACTCGGGGTCCCGCACACGTCGGGCGAGCGCCGCGGCCTGCGAGTAGTACCGCCGAGCACCGGCGTGATCACGCCTCTGGGAGGCGTCCCAGACCAGCTTCCCGAGCAGCGTTGCCGCCTCCGCCTGCAGCGCCAGCACCGCTTGCTGCTCCTTCCCGCCTCGGAGCTGGCGGCCCAGCCGGTCAAGCCGGGCGAAGTACTGGCTGGCGTCGGCGAGCAGGCTCGATGAGGGGACTCGGTCGTAGCGGCGCTCCAGGTCCAGCAACACCATCCGCAACTCGCCAGGGGGGAGGTCGACAACTCCGCTGGGGTTGATCACCGGTTCCGAAGCGCCTGACTGCCTTTCGAGAGCTTCTTGGACCTCGATGGGAGTGCGGTTGATCAACTCAGCGAGCAGCGGGACCTGCCACGGCCGCGGGCTGTTGCTGCCGGCTTCCCAGCGATGCACGGTTGACCGGTCGACCCCCAGGGCCTCGGCCAGCTTGTCCTGGGTAAACCCTGCTGTCTGGCGCCACTGGGCCAGCAACCCGACCCGTCTCATCACTCACTCCCAAGCCCTGTGTTACAGAGAGGCCACAACGCACAGCCAAGTACCACCCGCACGGTTGCCGCAAGCTCCGACAAATCTGCCCTGTTGCATCGGTGTTGGCTGCTGGATCCGTAATTCCTGCCCAGAGCACCTCTGCGGCTGCAGGTAGCCTACGAGCTGCCAGTTGGTTGGCGCTGAAGGGATCAGGACGGCATGACCGAACACGACGGGTTGTCCGCTGGATGGGTGGCCCGGACGACCGTCGCTCTCGATGAACTGCGCGCGACTGGAGGCTGGTTGTGGTGGCTGCAGTCGGACCCGGTGCACGGCGGTGTGCGGCGGGTGGTGCGCGCGGGCGAATCCGGGGCGGCGGAGTTCGTCACCCCGCCCGAGTATCCGGTCGGCGGGAGTCTGCATGCCTACGGTGGCGGGGCGTTCGCGGTGGCCGTCGGCAGCGTGTGGTTCACGGGCGCGGACGGCTCGCTGCTGCGGCAGTCCGGCGGAGGCGGTGTCGAGCTGGTTGCGGGGGCGGCCGGGTGGCAGTACGGAGATCTCACCGCGGGTCCGGGCGGGTTGCTCGCGGTCCGCGGCAGTGATGCCGCCGACGAGATCGTTTCGGTCTCGGAGGACGGCGGTGTCGAGGTTCTGGTCCGGTCGGAGGGGTTCCTTGGGCACCCCGGGGTGATCGGAGACCGTCTGTGCTTCACCGAATGGGACCGGGATCGGATGCCGTGGGACGCTTGCCGGGTCCTGGTCGCCGACCTCGCGGAGCGCACCGGCGCCCCCACGGCCGTGGCGGGCGGGCCCTGTGAGTCGGCTCTCCAGCCGGTGTGGGGGCCGGACGGCCTGCTCTACTTCCTCTCCGACCGGACGGGCTGGTGGAACCTCTACCGCCGCTTGGCGGACGGCACGATCGAGCCCGTCGCCCCGATAGACGCCGACTGCGCGCCCGCCCCGTGGGAGGGCGGTTACCGTTCCTACGGGTTCACCGACCGCGGCGGGGTCGTGCTGGCGGCGACCGATGGCATCACTACCGAGCTGCTGCTGGTCGACCGCGGGGGTCGGCGGGTCCGCGTGGGCGCCAACCTCAGCTCCGTGAAGCCGTACTGCGCGGTCCTCGGCGGCTCCGTGGCCGTGATCGGGTCGACTCCGACCAGCGCGCCGTCCGTTCGGCTGGCCCGTCTCGAAGAGGGCTCCGAGGCTGTGCTCCACCCGGCGCTCGCCCGCTTCACCGGGAGCGGAAGCGGGAGCTGGCGGCCGGTCCGGCCGGAGGTCCTGGCGGTGCCGGCCAACGGTACCGAAGTGCGCTTCCTCCTGCACCTGCCGACGACCGGTCTGCCCGTGCCGCTTCTCGTGCGGGCGCACCCCGGGCCGACCGACGGGGTTCCGCTGCGGCTGGACTGGACGACGCAGTTCTGGGTGAGCCGCGGTTGCGCGGTCGCGGAGCCCCTCTACCGGGGTAGCACCGGACAGGGCCGGGACTTCCGCAGGCAACTGGACGGGCGGTGGGGCGAGTTCGACGTGGACGACTGCGCGGCTGTCGCCGAGCACCTCGTCGAGCGGGGAGTCGCCCGGGCCGGAGCCGTTTTCATCAGCGGCGCCAGCGCCGGCGGCTACACCGCGCTCAACGCCGCTTGCCGGAAGGGGCCGTTCACCGCCGCCACCGCGATCTCGCCGATCATCGATCCCGGCCGCTGGCAGTACTCCGTCCCGGCATGGCAGCGCCCCCACGCGGCGGCGCTGCGCGGCCCCGCCGGAGCTGTGCGGGCCGAGCAGGTGACTTGTCCGGTGCTGGTGGTCCACGGGTCGAACGACACGATCACCTCCGCCGGCGACGCGATGGCCCTCGCCGAGGCGCTCGACGGTCTCGGCACGGGACGGGGACTGCTGATCGAGGGAGGCGACCACTACCTGTCGGATCCCCGGGACCTCGAAGCCGCGCTCCGCGCCGAACTCGCCTTCTACCGCGAGGTCATGTCCCGGGCCGCCGGGGAAACGCCCCGGGCAGCACCGCCCGGGTGAACTCGTGCAGGTCGCGCACCGGGGCGTAGCCCATGTGGGGCGAGGTGGCTTCCAGCACGGTGGTGACGCGCTCGACGCAGCGGCCGGAGCCGGTGCGCGCCGTGTACTCGACGGCCTGCCTGCCGACCGCGCACGCCTGGTCCAGGTCGCCCGAGACGACCCAGGTCGAGGCGAGGAGCGCGGCGTCGATCGCCCGGCGGCGGACCCGGTCGTCGCCGACGCCGTTGAGGGCGTCGGCCAGCTGGGTGCGGGCGGCCGGTGGGCGGCCGAGGTCGTGGAGGCAGTGCGCGGCCTCGTCCGCGAGGTAGGCGGGGGTGAAGTAGCCGATCCACGCGGGATCGTCTCCGCGAACGGCTCCCAGCAGGCTCTCGGCCTCCAGGATCATCGCCGTGGCTTCGCTCTCCTGCCCGAGCCGGGCATGGGCGCGGGCGACCACCGCCGCGACGGCCGCCCTCGTCGCCGGGCTCGCGGCGCGGCCGGCCGCTCGCGCCGATGAGGCCCATTGCAGGGCGAGTTCAGGCCGGCCGCTGTGAAGGGCCAGGTGGCCCAGGTTCACGGCGGTCAGGTAGGCGCTGTAGGCACGGTCGCCGGTGGACCCGGCCAGGTGCAGCGCCCGCTGGTAGTAGTCCTGTGCGCGGGCGGGCTGTCCGCTGTCGACGGCCTGGTACCCGGCCAGTTCGCAGAACTCCGCTGTCAAAGCGGAGCGCTTGCTGGCGACTTCGGGGGAAGACGCCGGGCGTCGGAGGAGGGCGCCGAGTTCGCGGTCGAGATAGTCGGCGACCTGCTGGGCGTTGCGGGCTCCGTAGGTGTGGTCGAGCTGCCGGAACATCGCGAGCATCCGCTCGACCATGCTCAGGTCCTCCTCGACGACCCACAACGTGTGTCCGGACGGCTTGTCGCCGAGCCCTCCCAGTGCGGTCCAGTCCATGACCAGGATGTCCAGGCGCTCCCAGCCCGGAGAGTCCGGTGAAAGGGAACCGGGCGCTCGGGGCCCGCCCTGTTCGTCGCCCTCGGCCGCAGGCTGCCCGACCACCTCGGCGACTTCCCGCTTTCCGCGTCCGAGGGCCTCGGCAAGCAGGGGGATCTGCCACGGGCGCGGCGTGCTTCGGTCGCTCTCCCAGCGGTACACGGTCGAGCGCTCGATGCCCAGCTTCGCGGCCAGGCCCTCCTGGGTGAGGCCCGCGGCCTCCCGCCACGCCGCGAGGCGAGCGCGTCCGGTCATCACCCGCTCCAGGAATTTGTTGGCGGAAAAAGTCTCCAGCTCACGGGCCAGTCTGCCGCACAGATGCATCACGATGCATCAAAAATGCACTGTTCCAAGGCTCTTGCAAGGTGTTCCGTATGCCTCACCCGCTGCTTCGGCCTCGCTGGGCCGCCGCACGCGGGTCACTCCGAGGCGGGGCCGCGGGTCTCTCCTGTCACTGGGAGTGGGGCCGACCGTGCACTGTCGGCGGTCCCGAAATCCACGAATGTCATGGCTGGGACAAGAAAGAGGTTGGGGTGATGGAGACGCTCACGCCCGATCGTGCCCGGAGTCGGTCCGAGGCCGAGGCGGTGGCCCGGTCGGGGGACTGGCCGATCTACCACCCTGCCGGGCTCGACGTCCAGCTCCGAAGGGCCGTGGACGACTTGTCGGCCGGCCGCTGGCTGTCGACGGGGCGGCTGCTGGCCGCTACGCGGGAGCCGGGTCTGTGGATGTCGCGGACGCAGGTGCTGGCGCTTGTCGCGGCCCGCTCGGCGGTGCTCGACGACTGGGCGCGGGAGGAGCCGAGTGCTCCGGGGCTTGGGCTTCTGCGCACGCGAGTGCTGGTCGAGCGTGCGCTGTCCGCGGCCCGGCAGGGCCGGCCGGAGGCGTGGCGTATGGAAGGAGAAGCGCGGCAGGCGTGCTGGGAGGCTTCCTCCGCCGACCCGTCGGATCCGGTCCCGTGGGTGTGCCTGCTCGCCTTGGCCGTGGTGGACCGCGGCCAGCTGCGTCCCGAGCACCGGGTGCGGCCGACCGATCCGCTGCTGCCGGGTGGGCCGTGGGGGCTGCTCGACGAGGCGCTGCGCCGTGATCCCGGCAACCGCGAGGCGCACCACCGGATGTACCGGTACTGGCAGGAGTTGAACCGGCATGCGGTGGCCGGCGACTTCGTGCATGCCGTGATGCCGTCGGTGGCCGGGGGGTCGCCGCTGGCGGCGCTACCGCTGTACCTGTCGGTCGACCAGTACCGCAGTCTGCGGGGTCAGGACGGGCTGGTGCGCCGCCAGTGGATGAGGGAGCCGCACTACCCCCGTATCCAGTTCGCCTACGAGAGCTGGAAGTCGTCCGAGGCCGGGGGGTGGCCGGTCGCGGACCTGAGCCATCTCGCCCACGCGCTGTGGGCGTCGGTGCAGATGCGTGCAGCAGCCGAGGTGTTCACCGCCCTGGACCGGTTCGCGTCGAGGGCGCCCTGGAACCAGGTCGCCGACTCCCCGGCGCAGGGCGAGGCGCTCCTCGTTGCCGCACGGCAGCAGGCGTTCGCCGGCCGCGCCATGCCGCTGGCCTGACCAGCGCCCCCTCTTCACCCACCGATCCGTTATCCCATTTTCTCTGTATGGAGGTTGTTCCGATGCCCCCTGCCCACGCTGCGCCATCAGCCCTGCCCTCGGGTGACGAGGAGCATCTTCGCCTTCTGGGCTACGAGTCGAAGCTGCACCGCCGGATGGGCGGCTTCGGGAACTTCGCCTCGTCCTTCTCCGTGATCTCGATCCTGTCTGGCTGCATGACGATGTTCGCGTTCGGGATGAACGCGGGCGGCCCGGCGGTGATGTTCTGGGGCTGGATCGGCGTCGGCGCGATGGTGCTGTTCGTCGGCGCGGCGCTGGCGGAGGTGACCTCCGCCTATCCGACGTCCGGCGCCCTGTTCTACATGGACCATCAACTGGGCGGACCTCGCTGGTCGTTCGCGGTCGGCTGGCTGAACCTGCTCGGCCTGATCGGCGGGATCTGCGGGATCGACTACGGAGCGGCCTCGTTCGTCGGGGCGTTCTTGAACATGCAGTTCGGCTACGCGCCGACCCCGCTGGGCCTGCTCGGGATCTTCGCGGTGATCCTGCTGCTGCATGCCGCGCTGAACGTCCGCGGGGTGCGGCTGCTGTCGGTGCTCAACTCGATCTCGGTGTGGTGGCACCTCGGCGGCGTCGTGCTGATCGTCGCGGCGCTGGCCTTCGCGCCCGTCCACCACCAGGATGCGAGCTGGGTGACGACGCACTTCGTCAACAACACCGGCTGGTCGAACCCGCTCTACGTCTCCGCGCTCGGCCTGCTCCTCGCCCAGTACACCTTCTCCGGGTACGACGCCTCGGCACACATGTCGGAGGAGACCACGCGGGCGTCGGTGGCGGCGCCGCGCGGCATCGTCCGCTCGATCCTGGTGTCCTGGATCGCGGGCGCGGTGCTGCTGGCGGGCCTGCTGTTCTCGATCGGCGACTACGACGCGGTCCTCAACAGCAGCACCGGGGTGCCGCCCGCGCAGATCTTCCTGGACGCGCTCGGCCTGACCGGCGCCAAAGCGTTGCTGCTGGTGGTGATCGGCGCGCAGTTGTTCTGCGGCAACGCGGAGACCGCGGCCAGCGCGCGGATGGTGTACGCCTTCAGCCGTGACGGCGCGCTGCCGGCCTCGGGCCTGTGGAGCCGTCTGTCCGAGCGGACCGGCACGCCGGTCGCGGGGGTGTGGCTGTCGGTGGTGGCGGCGTTCGTCCTCGCGCTGCCCTCTCTGTACAGCACCGTCGCCTACGGGGCGGTGACGGCGGTGAACGTGGTCGGGATGACCCCGGCGTACGCGGTGCCGGTGTACCTGCGCCTTCGCCGGGGCGGCAGGTTCCGCCCGGGGCCGTGGAACCTGGGCCGCCGCGGGCCGCTGGTCGGCTGGATCGCGGTGGTGTGGGTGGCGCTGGTGAGCGTGGTGGTGTGCCTGCCGCAGTCCTACCCGGTCACCGTCGACACGTTCAACTACGCGCCCGTCGCGCTGCTGGCGGTACTGCTGCTGGCGGCTGTGTGGTGGCGGTGGGGCAGGCGTACCTACGCCCCGCCGGTGCAGCAGTCCGCCGAGCTGGTCGAGCTGGCCGGGGAGGTCGTGTGAGTGCGCCGGGGCCCGAGGGCTCACTGGCGGACCTGTTCGACGGTGGCGGCGTCGACTCGGTGATGGTCGCGCTGGCGGACGCGCAGGGCCGGATGAAGGGCAAGCTGTTCGACGCCGGCACCCTGCGGACGCGCCTGGAGCGGGAGCCGGTCTCCAGCGAGGTGTGCGGCTACCTGCTGGGCACTGACCTGGGTATGACGCCCGCCGAGCGCGGGATGTGGTCGTGGGAGTCCGGGTTCGGCGACATCGAGCTGGACTGGCACGTGGAGCGGGCGCGGCTCTTGCCGTGGCTGCCGGGCACCGCCCTGGTGTGGGCGACGCCGTTGCACAACGGCCGGCCGCACCCCCTGTCCCCGACGGGCATCCTCGCCCAGCAGGCGGCCGGACTCGTCGGGATGGGCCTGGCGCCGAGGGTCGGGCTGGAGTGCGAGTTCGTGCTGGTCGAGGGCAGTGAGCGGGACGCCGAGCGCTCGGGGTGGCGTCCGCGCCCGGCGACGCTCGGCAACCTGGACTACGCGCTCGACGCGCCGGGAAACGTCACCGCGTTCCTGCGGGAGCTGCGGCGGGTGCTCGCCGAGGCGGGCCTGCCCATCGAGGCGCTGAAGCTGGAGGGCGCGCCGGGCCAGGTGGAGGTGACGTTCCCCTTCGGGCCGGTCGAGCGGGCGTGCGAGCAGCACCTGCTGCTCAAGATGGCGGCGAAGGCGGTGGCCGAGCGGCACGGGATGTCCGCGCTGTTCATGGCGGCCCCGTTCACCGGCACCGGATCGGGCCTGCACCTGCACCTGTCGCTGCACCGGCTGGACGGCGAGGGCGCGGTGTTCGCCCCCGGCGACGGTGAGGAACTGCTGTCCCAGAAGGGGCTGGAGGCGGTCGCGGGGCTGCTGGATGTACTGCCGGTGACCGGCCCGATGTGGGCGCCGACGGTCAACTCCTACCGGCGCCTCGCCCGCGACCGCGGCTTCGCGCCGAGGAGGGCGACGTGGGGGTGGGACAACCGCTCCTGCGCGGTGCGGGTGGTCGGTCACGGCAGCGGTCGGCGCCTGGAGGTGCGCGTTTCGGGCGCGGACGCCAACCCGTACCTCGCGGTGGCCGCCGTCCTCGCCGGTGTCCGGCACGGCATCGCGGGCGGCCTGGAGCCGCCCGAGCCCGCCGTCGGCGATTCCTACCAGGACGCGAAGGCGCGGCGCCTGCCGCGCGATCTCGCCTCGGCAGTGCGGGAGTTCGAGACAGACCACATCGCGGCCGAGCTGTTCGGCGTGCGGGTGATCGCGCACCTGGCTTCCCTCGCCGGCCTCGAACTGGACCACCACGCGGCCCTGGTGAGCCCGGCCGAGATCGCCCGCAGTTTCGCCCAATCCTGAGCCCCGGTCCGGCGGCGGGCGGATCCTGCTCACCGCCGCCGGACCGGCACCAGCCCCCCTTTCCCGAAGCCTTGTTGTTGGAGGAGAAGTCGTGAGCGCTTCTACCGTTACCGCCGCGCCCGCCGCTGCCGGAGCCGAGGCAGCCGGATCCGGCGCCGTGCCCGACCTTCTGGCCCGGCCGCACCTGGTGGGCGTGGCCGAGCCCGGCATGCAGGGCCTGGCCCTGTGGCTGGCCGGCAGCGGCGCCACCGTCACCGGCACCGTGCCCGACCGGCTCGCGGACAGCCCGGAGGTGGCCGCGCTGAGAGCGGCGGGCGTGCACGTCGACGTCGGCCACGACGCCGCTCACCTGCCCACCGGTGCCAGCGCCGTGGTGTGGTCGGGCGTCGTCGCCGAGCCGCAGCCCGAGCTGGACCGGGCGCAGAAGCTGGGCCTGCCGGTGCTGGGCCGCGCCGAGGCCCTGACCGAGATCGCCGCCGAGGCCGGGGCGCGGACGGTGGCGGTCGGCGGCAGCCACGGCACCGCGACGGCCGCCGCCGCCCTGGCCGTGGCGCTCGGCGACAGCGCCGGCTTCATCCTCACCGCCGCCGCCCGGGACGGTCGGGCGGGCAGGGCTGCCGGGACGCCGGGTGGGCGGCTGGTGGTGGACTTCTGCCCGGACGCCGGGACGCACGAGGCGACGCCGCCCTTCGGCTGGCAGGGCCGTCCCCGGCCCCACTTCGTGCGCCACCGGTCGGAGCCGGCCGTCGCGCTGATCCTCACCGCCGCGGAGAACCAGCCCCACTTCGAGGACAACCCGGCGGGCCTGGACGCGGCCGAGCGCCTGGCCACGGTCGCCGAGCGGGTCGTCCTGCCCCTGTGGGACACGGGCGCCGTCAATCTGAAGGCCCGCTTGGCCGATCGCGCCGAGCGCGGCCTGCCCTCGCCCTTCGCCTACACCGTCGGCCGCGACCGGGGCGCGGACGTGTGGGTCATGCCGATCGAGTGGACCGGCACGGCGCACCGCGTCACCATCCGCCACGACGGCAACGACCACACCTACCTGCTGCCGGTGCCCGGCCGCAGTCACGCCCTGGCCGTGTGCGCGGCCATCGCCGCCGCGCTGGTCATGGGCGAGGACCCGGCCGCCGTCGCCGACCGCCTGGCAGGCTTCCACGGCGTCGAGCGCTCTCTGGCCGCCCTGGGAACCGAGAAGGGCGTCAGCGTCGTCGACTCCCGCGCCCGCCACCCCGAGGAGATCGCGGCCGACCTGGCCGACGCCGCCCGGACGGCCGCCGCCACCGGCGGGTCGGTGGTCGCCGTCCTGGAACCGGACGGCCTGGCCCGCACCCGCGCCCACGGCACCAAGATCGGCCGCGCGCTCCAAGGCGCCGGAAGTGTGCTGCTGCTGCCCGTCCACACCCCGCTGGCGCGGGTCCTGGACGTCACCGACCCGCTGGTGGCCATCGAGCAGGCCGCCCGCGAGAAGCTCGGCAAGGGCGCGGTCCGCCGCCTGCGCAGCGGACCGCGCGAACCCGGTTTCGAGCAGCAGATCGCCGCCCTCGCCGCCCCCGGCGACCTGGTCCTGCTCATCGGCCCCGACCACGGGGTAGCGGCCCGCCTGGGACGGCGGCTGCTGTTCCACCTGGCCGCACCCACCGCGCCCGTCCCGCGCCAGCTGTGACCCGGCCAGGAGACAACGTGTCCAACGGAGTTCTGCGCGACCTCACCATCAAGGAGGTCGCCCTCACGAACCTCATCGCGGCCGGTCTCACAGCCCGCGACATCGCCCACACCTCCAGCGCCTACAACAGCACCGAGGCCGCCCGGAAGGCCATCGAGCACCTCCTGCGTAAGACCGGTGCCGGCCACCGCCTGCAGCTCACCGCCTGGGCGACCGCAGCGAAGATCGTCCCCGGCCCGGTGCGCGAGTCGAAGGCGCTCGCCTGCGCACCGAAGATCCCGCCCCGGATGCTGGAGATCCTGCAGGGCTGGACAGACGGCCTCGCCACCGAGGAGATCCGCCACGGCCTAGGCACGGCCCAGGATTCCATGGAGACCTACATCCGCACCCTGCAGGTGCACCTGGACGTGGACTGCCCCGAGCAGGCCGTGGTCGTGGCCATCCTCGCCAGCCTCGTACACGTGGCCCTGCCCGGCGCACCGCTACCCGCGGCCCTGGGGAGCGCGCCGTGAACGCGCCCCCGCCCGCCCCGGCGGGCACCGACCAGGTCCAGCAGCCCTCGGACGAGGCCGCGGCCGACAGCCGCCTGCGGTGCATCGCCTCCAGGGCTCTGTTCCTCGGCGCCAGCACCGGCCTCGGCATCGGGCTGGCCGTGGGCTTCGTCCTCGGCTGCCGACCCGTGCTGCGCGTCACCACCGTCCTCGTAGCGGGTCCCGCCCTCCTCGTGGCCGCCGCCCCTACTGCCGTCCAGGAACTGCGGCGCCACCGCGAGGGACTGTTCCCCCGGCGCACCCCCGGCGGGCCGGAGCAGGCCGGGGAGGTACCGTGCTGACGCCCCGTCGGCTGATCGTCCGGGCGAGGCCGGCGATCGTGTGCTTCCTGCTCGGCCTGCCCACCGGCGCGGCCGTGCTGTACCTGATCGAGCACAGAGAGAGCGCCCAGCCCGTCTGGCTCGCGCTCGCCGCCGCCCCCGCCCTCGCGGCAGCGGCGGCCACCGATTGGCTGCTGCGCCGACGCGCAGGAGCCGACCGCACCACCCATGGCGGCTGTTCGGGCCAGGGCCGCACCCGCACCGCCACCAGCCGGTGGCGTCGATGAGAGAGGTATTCGCCGAAGAGGTCCAAGTCGCACCCTACGAGTCCGACGAACTGTTCCGGCGCCTGCTGTGCTCGCACCCGGGCGTGGTCGTCAGCGCCGGTGCGCTGCTCAGCGCAGCCCCGCACGCCTCGCGCGTCTGGCTGCCGCCGCTGGTCCGGCTCCTGACGCACGCCCGCAAGGCCGGCCTTCCCGTGCTGCTGCACGGGGCGGAGCAGTCCCGGGCGGTGCGGGCGGAGTACAAGCGGCGCGGACTGCAGCAGTTGTGGACCGAGGAGCTGGAGGAGGACGAGCGGCCGGAGCAGGCTTCGCGGGGGTGGGGCGCGGTGACGGTGGTCCTACCCGAGGAGGCGGCCGAGGTCGTCGTCCCCGTGCCGGGGCTGCTGACCAGCGTCAGCGGCCGGGTGATCGGTGCGCCCCAGCACCCCGTGCCGACGTCGCAGCTCACGCAGGCGATGCTCGTCCAGGCCGTGGCGGGCCGGACCATGGAGGAGATCGCGCAGCATTCCTTCTACGCCCCGGGCGCCGTCTCCGCAGCCCTCTACTCCGTTGCGGCGAGTCGCGGCTGCCGCAGGCCGGCGCACCTGGTGTGCCGCGACGTACTGGACGGCTACCTGGACCCGGCCATCGCCGTGCGAGCGGCCCTCGTGCCACCCAGAGACCCTCGCCCCGACGATCTCGACGTCCTGATCGCCACCATCGACACCACGCTGGCCGAGGCGGCGCGCCGCCTCGCTCTCAACCGCAATGTGGCGGAGGACCGCCGGGACGCGGCGCTCAAGGCATTGGGAGCCCGCACCCCTGTGCAGGCGGTCGCGATCGGGCTGGCGATCCGAGTGATTCCCGACCACGCCGTCCCGCTCCGCGACCCCTACCTCAAGCCGGATCGGACGACCCGTCGACTGACGGGCCTCGTCAACGCGCTGCACTGACCAAACCCCCGCACACCTATCGCCCGCGAAGAAGAGATGACCCATCACCTGAACCAGCCGCCTGCCGGAGTCGGCCTCGCGTCGGCCGGCACCGGGCTGTCGACCGGGCCCGCTTCGGCCCGGCGCGGCCTGCGCTACATCGAGGCGCCGCAGCAGTTCGAACCGGACGGCCTGCCCTCGGTGTACCTGGCTGGGACCGTCGACTGCCCCGACTGGCAGTCGCAGGCTGTCCGCCTCTTGGCGGACGCCGACTTCGAGGGCACTGTCCTCAACCCCCGCCCGTCCCGCAACTCCGTTGCCGACCCCTACGCGGCGTGGACCCCGCTCGGCTGGCAGGACCGCAACATCCGCCGCGTCGATGTCGTTCTGTTCTGGAACCCGATCGGCCACCACCACGTACGGAACTGCTACGAGGCCCGCCTGTTCACCGGGCGGGGCGGGGCGGTGGTCGTCGGCTGCGACCTTGCCGACCCGGTCCAGCGGGCCCACCGGGCGCTGCTGCTCCACGCCGTGCCGTGGCTGCCCGTCGCCGACACCCTCGCGGCCACCGTCTGCGCGGCCCTCGCCGAACTCGAAGCCGCCGCCTCGGCCAGGCGCTGACCACCCCTCATCCACCAGTACATGTCAGGATTTCCATGCTCCGCACCCAGCCCCGGTTCCGGATCGAGGACCACGCGCTCCTCGGCAACACGGCCTCGGCCGCCCTGGTCCTCCCCGACGGGACCATCACCTGGGCGTGCCTGCCCGACTTCGACTCCCCGTCAGTCTTCACCTCCCTGCTCGGGACGCCCGAGCACGGCTACTGGCGCGTCGGGCCGGCCGTCCCGGACGGCCCGCCGCCGGTCGCCGACCGCCGCCAGTACGTGGGCGACACCCTGGTCGTGCGCAGCGAGTACGACACCGGCACCGGCACCCTCGTGGTGACGGACTTCATGCCCGCCCCCGACCGGCTCGGCATGGTCGCGCCGCGGATCGTGCGGATCGTCGAGTGCGTGAGCGGCGTGGTGCACGCCGTCTCCGTCTACCGGCCCAGAGCCGACTACGGGGCCACCGCGCCGGTCATCCAGCGGGCCAGCTCCGGCGCCCCGTGGCTGGAGGCGGTCGCCGGGGCCGACACCTACTGGCTGCACAGCGACCGCGACCACACGGTCAACCGCGACCGAGTGTGCCGCGCCACCATCACCCTCACCGCCGGTGAGAGCGCCACGTTCACCCTCACCTGGGGCCCCACCCGGCGCGGCGGGTCCGCTCCCGTCCGGCCGGACGCCTACGCCGAGCTGGCCGCGACCGTGCAGTACTGGGAGGAGTGGGCGCGCGGGTGCACCTACCGCGGCCCCTACCGGGAGGCGGTGGTGCGCGCCGCCCTCACCCTGGCCGCGATGTGCCACCCCGGCGGCGGGATCGTCGCCGCGCCGACGACCTCCCTGCCCGAGTGGCTCGGCGGCGAACGCAACTGGTGCTACCTGTACGTCTGGGTGCGCGACAGCGCGCTGACCGTCGCCTCCCTGCTGCGCGTGGGCAAGACCGAGGAGGCCGGGCGCTGGCGCGACTGGCTCCTGAAGCACCTCGATCCCGAGCACCTGCGGCCGATCTACCGCCTCGACGGTTCCACCGACCTCACCGAGCGGGTGCTGGACCACCTGCCCGGCTACGAGGACTCCCGGCCGGTGCGCCTGGGCAACGGCGCCGCCGGACAGCTCCAGCTTGACGTGTACGGCGAGGTCGCCGACACGCTGCTGTTGGCCGAGGAGGCCGGCCTGCCGGCCGACCCCCGGGTCGACGAGCTGTTGCTGGCGCTGGTGCGGCAGGTGGAGGAGCACTGGCGCCAGGCGGACGAGGGGATCTGGGAGATCCGCGGCCCCGCCCGGTACTTCACCCACTCCAAGGTCATGTGCTGGGTTGCCGTCGACCGCACCGTGCGCCTGCTGGAGCGCCGCCCGGACGCCGACCCCGCCCTCCTGCTCCACCTCGTCGAGCTGCGCGAGCAGATCCACGCGGACGTGTGCGAGCGCGGCGTCGATGCCGAACGCGGTGTGTTCACCCAGTACTACGGCGGCCGGACCCTGGACGCCTCCCTGCTGCTGATCCCGCTGGTCGGCTTCCTCCCCGCCGCCGACGAGCGCGTCGTCGCCACCGTCAAGGCAGTACAGCGCGACCTCACCGAGGACGGACTGGTCCTGCGCTACGCCACCGAGCAGCACGCCGGCGCGAACGTCGACGGGCTCGCCGGACACGAAGGGGCTTTCCTGGCCTGCTCGTTCTGGCTGGCCGAGGCACTGGAGGCCATCGGCCGCGAGGACGAGGCACGCGACCTCTTCGATCATCTGCTGGGGCTGCGTAGCGACCTGGGGCTGCTCGCCGAGGAGTACGACCCCGTCGCCCGCCGCCATCTGGGCAACTACCCGCAGGCGTTCAGCATGTGGGCCTCGGTCGACGCGGCCGTCCGTTTCGGCGACCGCCCTGCTCCCTGGGTGTTCGTCCCCGAGCAGGCGGCTCGCACCTCCTCCACGGCCCCGGCACGGACGGTGGAGCTGGCGGGGCAGGTGAGCCGGTGACCGCGGCCCTGCCCGCCGGTGCCCTCGGTACCGCGCTTGCCCGATTCCCCCTGACCCCCGACACCGGCCCGCGGGTGGCTCCGCCGCTGGAGCAGCGGGTGGAGGAGATCGCGGCCTCCGCCCGCAGCGCCGCCGACCACGCGGACGCGGGCCTGGCCGCCGATGTTCACCGCTGCGCCGCCCAGTTGCACTTCGACCAGGGCCGCCCCGGGACGGCGTACGCGCTGTGCAATCTCCACACCGCCCTGTTCCTCCAGGCCCGCCCGCTGTCCGTTCCCCTCGCCATGTGCGCGCTGACGTCGCAGCTCACCCACGCCGAACTCCTGGTCCGCGAAGGCCACCCCGGCACGGCCATCGCGCTGCTGGAAGCCGTCTCGCTGGCGATCGGGACGAACCGGGACGCTGAGACCCCTGCCGTCGGCACCTTGTCGTTGGCCGGCCTGAGCGCCGACGATGACGACCGCGCCGTGCTCTACGACTGGTGGGAGGGCGCTTCCCTGCTGCCTCTGGCCCACGCGCTGGCATGCGCTGGCGAATGGGCGCGGGCCCGGGGCACCCTGATGGCCGACCCGACTCCGCCGCCCGGCCCGGGCGCCGCGCTGCAGCTCGGGACGATCGCCCTCGCCCTCGGCGGCCAGCACCAGATCGCCGCGACAAGGCTGGCCCGAACCCGCCTCGACCGCCACACCCCGTGGGAGCACGTCGTGGCCGCCGCGCTTACCGTGGCCTGCACCCTGCTCAGCCCCCGCCCCGACAAGCACGTGCTTGCCGATCAGCTCACCGCGCTGTGTGAGGCCCACGAGACCTACCGTCCGGGCAGCAGCCCCGAGTTCGACACCGAGCTGACCCTCGTCTGCGTCGACCTGTGCACCGCCGCGGACACGCTGATGGCCGCCGACCCGCTCTACGCGGCCGCCACCGACTGGACGCTGGAGAGGCCCGACGGGTACAGCGCCCGCGCCCTGCTGGAGCACCCCCTCGCCGCCCGCCTCCCGGACACCGACCGCAAGGAGCTGGCGTCGATCGTCAAGCAGGCGGGGCTGGGGGCGAGTGCACTGCCGCCGCATCTGGACAACCGGCTCATCCAGTCGCTCGACCTGGCCACTGAGGCCATCACCGCCGCCCTCACGACCGGCCCGTCGTGAGCACGCCGCCGGCACCGGCCCACCGCACCGCCCGAGATGAGACGAAGGAACCCATGCTCGACCTGTCCGACCTGTCCGACCTGCCCATCCCGCTGCCTGGCCTGCCGCCGTTGCCGCTGCCGCGCTCGCAGTACCTCTCCGTCCTGTCGTGGACCACCGACCACGGCCAGGACCTCGAAGAGGTCTGCCTGATCGCCACCCGCTACGACCCGGACCTCGTCGTCCTGGGCGAACTGCGCGAGGAGCAGATCGAGGACGCCGCGCGGATGCTCGGCATGGACGCCCACCGCAGCGCCGGCACGGACGTCACCGCCCACCGCACCGTCATCCTCGTCCGGCGCGACGGACCGCTGGTCGCCCTGCACAACCACCAGAAGCCGAACTCCCGGGACCCGCGAATCCCGCGGGTGAACGTCGAGTTCACCCTGCGCCAGGGCGTCGGCGGGCGCGTGCCGGGCAGCTTCACCGTCGCCGGCCTCCACCTCAGCTACTGCTCGCCCACCGAGCGCCTGATCGCCGCCGAGAACGTATCCAACCTGCAGAGCCTGCCGCGCCTGGTCATCGGCGACTTCAACGAGGACCCGGTCGGCGAGCAGATCGACCGCAGCCGGGACGCGGACCGCGCCCACTGGCACGACCGCTCCTTCTACATGCCCGGCGCCGGCCGGATCACCGCGACCCGCGTGGACGAGGACCTCACCACCCAGGGCCTCATCGATGTCGCCCGCCTACTCGGCACCGAGGAGGCGATGCGGCCCACCAGCAGCACCGTACTGCGCGCCCTGGGGCAGAGCCCGGCCGGACGCGGCTGCCGCGTCTACGCCGACGAGCCCCTCGCCCTGGCCGCCGTGCACCTGGAGGTGCTGGCCGGCTACGACGACGTCTCCGACCACCACCCGCTCCTCACCGTCTTCCACCTGCCCGCCCTGCGCGACGCCATCGCCGCCGCAGCCGCCCGACGCGGCGAGCGCCGCCAGCAGCGGGTCGCCGAGCGGGTCGAGTTCAAAACCGCCCGCCTCGCCCGCGAGCTCGCCGCCGGGATCCGCTGACCGCCGGGCCGCCCCTGCCACGGGGCGGCCCCGAACACCTACCTGCCACCACCGACCTGAACGGAGCCCCCCGTTGGACGCCCTCCCGCCGTTCGCCGAGCTGCCCGTCGACGAGGAAACCCTGCTGGCACGCCTCGCGTACCTGCCGGCCGCCGCCGACGTGCCCACCGCGGCCGCCGCGGCCGGCGTCCCGCCCCGCCTGGCACACGAGTTGATGCGCTCCCTCACCGGAAAGGGACTACTCACTGCTGCCCCCGGCGGCGCGGTGCGCGGCACCCTCTACACCCTCCACCCCGACATCGCCTCCCAGGCTCGCGCTCTGGTCCCGGCGATCGGCCCCGAGACCCTCGGGCGCTACCTGGACGCCCTCGTGGACACCGCCGAGCAGGCCAGCCGACTGCTCACCCCCAACCACCGCATGAGCCCCCCGTCCGCCCGCCGACACCGGCCCGACCAGGCCCTGCGACTCATCAACGGCCTAGATGTGTTGTCCCGGGACGTTGGTGACACGCGGGCTGGGTTCTTGAATGAGTGAGGGCCTCCGGGTTCGGTGTGGATTGCGACATCTCCACCTGGCCCGGGAGGCCCTCATGCCCCACCGTAACGCCCCGCTGACCGAGACCGGGCGCCTTCGGCTCGCCCGCTGTGTCGTGGACGACGGCTGGCCGGTGCGGCGGGCCGCGGAACGTTTCCAGGTCAGCCACACCACCGCGGCCCGCTGGGCCATCCGCTACCGGCAGCTCGGCGTCGCCGGAATGAGTGACCGCTCCAGCCGCCCCCACCGCCAGCCCGGCAGGACCTCAGCCGACATCGAGGCACACGTCCTGCGTCTGCGGCGCGAGCACCGCATCGGCCCGCTACGGCTGGCCGCCCGCACCGGCATCGCCCCTTCCACCGCCCACCGCATCCTGCGACGACACGGCCAGCCGCCGCTGTCCGCCCTGGACCGGGCCACCGGCGAGCCCGTGCGCCGCTACGAACGCGCCCACCCCGGCGAACTCGTCCACATCGACGTCAAGAAACTCGGCCGCATCCCCGACGGAGGAGGGCACAAGGTCCTCGGCCGGGCCGTCGGCAGCCCGAACAAAGACCGCCGCAGCGGCGTCGGATACGCCTACCTCCACACCGCGCTCGACGACCACACGCGACTGGCCTACACCGAGAACCTGCCCGACGAGAAGGCCCCGACCTGCGCCGGCTTCCTGCGACGGGCCACCGCCTGGTTCGCCGCCCGCGGCATCACCGTCGAACGGGTCCTGACCGACAACGCCTGGGCCTACACCAAGAACACCTGGCGCCAGACCTGCCACGACCTGGGCATCAGCCCACGCCGCACCCGCCCCTGGCGGCCCCAGACCAACGGCAAGGTCGAACGCTTCCACCGCACCCTGCTCGAGGAGTGGGCCTACGTCAGGCCCTACACCTCGGACCGAGAACGCACGGAAGCGTTCACCGACTGGATCGACTGGTACAACTACCACCGACCCCATACCGGCATCCAAGGCCACACACCCGCCAGCCGTGTCACCAACCTCCCCGAACAACACACCTAGAGGCCCGCTCCTGGCTGCAGTCGACGGCCCCCTCTCTGCCCGCCGTCCTGGCCGCCGCCCGCACCGCCCGCGAGGACGCCGCGGCCCTCGCCCTCGTCGTCGCCTGCTTCGCCTACTTCCACCTCGTACGCGACCGCGACCTGTGGATCCCCGTCCACGAGCAGGGCCTGCTCGCCGCCGAGCGCTGCCACGACCAAGCCGCCGTCCGCAGCATGCTCCACACCCTCGCCATGGGCCACCGCGACCAAGGCCGCCACGACGCCGCCATCGCGCACCTGACCCGCGCCCGCGAGATCGCCACCGCCACCGGAGACGAAGCGGGCATCGCCCAGCACACCCGCGGCATCGGCGCCTGCCACCACGCCGCCGGCCGCTACGCCGAGGCCCTGCCGTACCTGGAGCAGGCCCGCGATCTGCTGCGACCGCTCGGCCAGCCCCGCGACCTCGCCCTGACCCTCATCATCCTCGGCTCCTCCCGCACCGCGCTCGGCGAGCCCGGTGTCGCGATCGACCTGCTGGAGGAAGCCCTGCGACTGCTCGACACCCTCCCCGGGCACGACGGCGTCAACACCGGCCGGGCCCTGGCCTTCCTCGGCGAAGCCCACTCCGCCGCCGGAGGACGCCCCGAAGCCACCGCCCACCTCGCTCGTGCGCTGGCCCAGTTCGCCGAGACGGGCGCCCAGCACTGGGTCGCCCGGACCATGCTGCTGCTCGGCGAGGCCGCCCGCCGCGCTGGCGACGAGAAGACGGCCAGGATCTGGCTCAACGCCTCCCTCGGGATGTTCCAAGCACTCGGCCGCACCATCGACACCCAGCGGCTGGCCGAGTTGCTGAACGGAGCCGAAGGCCGGTGACGGACCACGGGACGCCCACGTCCGTAAGGCAGGTCAAGGCGGCGATGGCACTGGCAGCGGAGCGATTCGAGACGGCCGTCGCCGCCGCGCCGGAACCGACCGGCTGGTCGGCGCTGTACGTCGACACCTTCCGCTTCTTCGCCGGCGGATCTTCGCACCAGCAGACCTGCGCGCAACTGCACATCGCGCCCGACACCCTGCGGTGGCGGATGGGACGGATCTACGACCGCCTCGGTGTGCGTACCCCGCTGTCGGCCGCGCTGGTCGGGCTGGCGCACCGCATCGTCCCGGTTGAGGACGTCTCCCCGTGGTGGCCGCAGCCACAGCCGCCCGTCCTGACCGACCAGGGGACCTGCGCGCTGGTGCTGGCCGCGTCGGGCCTGGACCGCCGCCAGGCCGCGCGCCACCTCGGCCGCACCCCCGACGCACACGCCTACCGCCTCCTGCTGCTCCGCCGCCGCCTCGGCGTCCGCAGCCTGTTCCACGGCGTCGTCGCCGCAGCTATCAACGGCGCGATCGACCTGCCGGGGGTACCACGCCGGCAACCGCCACCGTCTTCGGTAGAGGACGACAGCCTGCCCTCGGACACCGGCCGGGAACGCCTTCTCCACCCAGCACCCGAAGGACCTCGATGACCAGTTCCCTGCTCACGGCCGAGGCGCCGGACCCTGCCGACACCGCCCAGCAGGCGCTCACCTGCGCGGCCTTGAAACAAGGGCTCGATCCAACCGGCGCCGAACTCATCTACGACGCCCACAACCGGGTCTTCCGCCTCCCGCGCGTCAACGTGATCGGCAAGGTCTACCACCCGTCCACCCGCTACAGCGAGGCGGCGCGCCAGGTCCGGGTGGCCCGAGCGCTGCTGGCCCGCGGCATCCTCACCGCGGCCTCCGTCGGACGCAGCATCATGGTCCACGGTCACGCCGTGAGTTTCAGCAGGGACCTGGGCTCGGAGAGGCCGAGCGACAGCCAGTACGCCACAGCACTCCGCCGCCTCCATCACCTGCCGCCCACCGGCATCGACTTCAACCCGAAGAACAAGATCGCCTACACCTTCGGCCAGTTCTACACGCTGCCGCCCGGCGCCGTCTGCGACACCGACCGCATCCGCCTGCACCGCTTCCTCGCCGGTGCTGTCGACGCCTACCGGCAGGTCAGCCGTCCCGAGTACGGCCTGGTCCACGGCGACATCACCCCCCTCAACGCCGTCCTCACCGACCGGGGCACCGCGCTCCTCGACTGGGAGTACCTCACCCTCGGCGACCTCGCCTTCGACCAGGCCGCCTCCCGGTTCGCGGTCGACGCCTTCGGCAAAGAGCTTCGCAAGCACGAGGAGTGGGTGGCGGCGTACGGCTACGACTTCGCCGCCACGAACCCCGAGCGGTACGAGCTGCTGGTGCCCATCATGGGCGCCAGCTCGGCCCTCTACTACCTCGCCTGGAGCGTGCGGTGCCCCCAGGCCCGCCCCGAGGCGGAGCACCGCCTCGACACCCTCCTGAGCGGCCGTCCACTGCCCTGGGACTGGACTCCCGTCCACCTCGTCAAATCGCCCGCCGCGGGCAGCGGCTCCCGGCCCGGCGCAGGAGCGTGAGCCCGGTGCTCCGCCCGCACCCCCCTCCACGCCGCTCTCGTCGCAGCCGCCACCGTGGCCGCCGTACCGCTCGTGCCCGGCCTCAACGAACAGGGGCCCCAGCCTCCTCGCCATCGTCGTCGTCAGCCTGTCGAAGTCGAGGCAGTCGCTGGGGCCGGACTTCTTCCCGTCCAAGCACCTGCTCCTCTGGGGCGAGACCCTGGCTGCCGGCCACCGGGTGCGGGGTCTCGACAGGTGCCCGGCCGCCGCGGGCCGCCGCTGTCAGTGCCGAGTGGGAGAGTGACCGCGCCAGTCGGCAACAGCGTTGCAGATATGACTAGTTGACGCGATTCACCGGATCGTGTGGCTTCCTCCGGGACACGCCGACACAGGCCCGGGACGCCGCCTACGGTGAGACGTCCGCAAGCGCACTCACGTACGACGATCGATCACTCGGTCGATCGCTGCCCCGCCATGCCCGGAGGCGGGCGGCTGCCCCGTCCGTGGCCGCGTCCGCTTCCCGAGGAAGGAGAAGTCCCGTGTCGCACACCTCGGTGGTGGGGGTCCACCTGGTGCTGGTCGAGGGCGGCAGGGTGCTGCTGGGCCGCCGTACCGGCACCTCGTTCGCCGACGGTCACTGGCACCTGCCGGCAGGCCACCTGGAAGCCGGCGAGTCGGTGCTGCGCGGCATGGTCCGGGAGGCCGAGGAGGAACTCGGCGTCCGGATCCGCGAGGAGGACCTGGCCCTGGTCCACACCCTGCACCACCTGGACGCCGATGACGGTCTGGGGCGGCTGCAACTGTTCTTCGCCGCCCCCTCATACACCGGACGGATCATCAACTGCGAACCGGACAAGTGCGCGGAGTTGCAGTGGTGGCCGCTGGACGCCCTGCCGACGCCGATCGTCGCCTACACGGCCGCCGCCCTCGCCGAGATCACCGCCGGCCGCCCGCTGTCCGTCTTCGGCTGGCCGACGAGGGGAACGGCCGGTGGCCCGGGGCGGGCGGCGTCCGCGACGGCCGTAGGGAGTGCGGAGAGCCGACTGGTGATCCTCCGGGGGAACTCCGCGTCGGGCAAATCCTCTATCGCGGCCGGGCTCCGGGAGGCGTTCGGGCGGGGCCTGGCCATCGTCGGCCAGGACGTCCTGCGCCGGGTCGTGCTGCGCGAACACGACCGGCACGGCGGCGCGAACATCGGCCTGATCGACACCACCGCCCGCTACGCGCTGGACGCCGGCTACCACGTCGTCGTCGAGGGCATCCTGTCCGCCGAGCGCTACGGGCCGATGCTCCAGCGCCTGGTGGACGACCATCGCGGCACCACCCGCTGCTACTACCTCGACGTCCCCTTCGAGGAGACCCTGCGGCGGCACGCTTCGAAGCCCGACCCCCAACTGCAGGCGGCCGTCACCGCCGACACCCTGCGCGGCTGGTACCGCGAACGCGACCTGCTCCCCGGCGGGATCGAGACCGTCGTCGGGGCCGACAGCGCCCTGCCGGACACCGTCGACCGGATCATGCGCGACACCGGCCTGGCCCACCTCCCCGCCCTCGACGTCTAGCCCTCCGCTCGGCCGACCGGCCGACTCTTCCACCCTCCACCCCTTCCAACCCCGAGGAGACCCATGGCGCACGCCACGAGCCGGCTGTCGGTCGGAGTCATCGCCCACGACCTGGCCACCGGCAAGATCGCCCTCGTCCACTACGCCAAGCGCAGCTGGACCCCCGAGCCCGCCTGGACCTTCCCCGGCGGGAAGGTCGAACCCGGCGAGGAGATCACCTGCGCCGCCGTCCGCGAGCTGTACGAGGAGAGCGGTCTCATCGCCCAGCCCTCGGCCCTGCGCCTGGTGCACACCATCCACGCCAAGGAGGGCTGGGACGGACTCGGCTCCTTCGTGCTGTTCACCTTCACCACCACCGAGTTCACCGGCGAGCTGACCAACACCGAGCCGGACAAGCACCTGGAAGTGCGCTGGCACCCCGCCGCCGACCCGCTGCCCGCGCCGATGTTCCCCACCTCCGAGGCCGCGGTACGGGCCTACCTGGACGGCGGACCGGCCTACTCCACCCACGGCTTCGACCACACCCCCGGGCCGTACGCACCGGCCCGCGCGTAGCACCCGGAACGGCACTGCCTTCCTCACGTCGCGGCGGTCCGCCGACGACCTCAATCCTCCGATGCGAAAGGGCGTCCATGACGCGAAGGACCAAGCCCGCGGACGCGGATCCGCCGGTCTCCGACAGCGAGCAACTGCTGTTCGGTGGGCCGATGCGCTACAGCTACGGCTGGGCCCGGCACGAACTCGCCGCCGGGAAGCTGTCGTTCGGGTCGGTGGCCCGGCAGATTCCGCGGTTCCTGCTGCTGGCGGGGCGGATGGCCTGGGCGGCCAGCCCGCGGGCGCTGGTGGCGCTGGTCGGGGCTGAGGTGCTGCGCGGGGCCGCGGCGGCGGCCTCGCTGGTCGCGGTGAACCGGGTGCTGGCCGCGCTGCTGGCGCAGGGCGACGTCGGGCAGGTGATGCGGGCGGCGGTACCCGCGGTGGCGGCGGCCGGAGCGCTGGCCGCCGGCTCGGCGCTGCTGCAGGCGCTGTCGACCTGGGCGGCCGGGCGGCTGGAGCCTGCCGTGTTCCGGCTGGCCACGCTGGAGTTCCTGGAGGTCGTCAGCCGCTCCGAGCTGGCGGCGATCGAGGACCCGGAGTTCCTGGAGGTGGTCGACAGCGCCCGCTGGGGCGCGAGGTCGCTGCAGAACATCATCGGGCAGGCCACCGCCGTGCTGACCGGCGCGCTGTCGCTGATCTCGGTGGCCGGGGTGCTCTCCGTACTGAACCCGCTGCTGCTGATCACCGCGCCGCGCGGATGGGGCGCGGTCGTCACCGCCCGCCGCCAGTACACCTCCACCCGCGCGATGCTCCAGCACAACCGGGCCAGCACCGCCATCGCCGACCTGCTGATCCACCCGTATTCGGCGGCCGAGCAGCGCGTCCACGCCGCCGGGCCGTTCCTGCTGCACCACTACGCCCTGATGTCACAGGCCGCCGAACGCGAGCAGAACCGTCTCGCCCGCGCCCGGGCCGCCACCGACACGCTCACCGCCGCCCTGGCCGGCCTCGCCACCGCCGGCGCGTTCGCCCTGCTGGGCTGGCTCGTCCTCGACCACGCCGTCCCGCTCGCCGCCGCGTTCACCGCCGTCCTGGCGATCCGCACCGGCGCCGCGGGCATCGCCGGCCTGGTCGAGCGGATCAACTCCCTCTACGAGGAGTCCCTGTTCGTCCGCGACCTCGACCGGCTGCGCACCGAGGGCCACCGCCGCGCCATCCCCACCGGAGGCACCCCGCTGCCCGAACGCCCGGAGACGATCACCGTCGAGGACGTCACCTTCGCCTACCCCGGCAAGTCGGCCCCCGCCCTCGACCGGGTCACCCTCACCGTCCCCGGCGGGCAGGTGACCGCCCTGGTCGGCGCCAACGGGTCCGGCAAGTCCACCCTCGCCCACCTGCTGTGCGGGGTCTACCGGCCGCAGAGCGGCAGGATCCGCTGGGACGGCGTCGACACCGCCGGAGGCGACCGCCACCAGCAGTTCCGCTCCACCGTGCTGCTCGACCAGAACTACCAGCGCTGGCCGTTCACAGTTATGTGGCCTGTTCAGGCGTCCCACGCGTGAGTGTCTCATCCTGACCGACCGCGGCCCGGCCAGTCACACTTCGTGATCCGGTTCGATGACCGTGTAAAGGTTTGCGGCCCGGGATGTTGTGGAGGTGGGGCGGCCGGTCGATCGCCGGTCTGGCCCGCGACCACCACGTCAGCCGGGGCGCCATCCGTACCGCCGTCGCTGACCTCATGCCCGAGCACACCGACGACCGCCAGAACACCCCGACATCGGAGACTGCGGTCACCCTCGACACGCCGGGCAAGGTCGCCGACTTCCTGCGCGCGGCCGAACTGGAGCCCGCCGAGCGGGACGCGCTCGACCAGGGCGTGACCGTACGACGGGGCCAGGACTACACCCTGCGCGTCAGCGCCGTGCCCTCGGTGCACTGCGGGCTCCTCGCCCGTTGTCAGCCCCTCGGCGGTGCCCAGGGCTCCCCGGTCGTCCCGGCCCAGCGCAAGGCCCGCCGCGAGTACGAGAACCGCGTCAACACCCTCACGGCACCAATCGGAGCATGACCAATCTCAGCTCCAACGGCTGTGCCGCTGGCAGCCCGTCAACGAGTACGGGACGTACCCGCACCACGGCCGCCGCCTGCCCGAGCCCACGGACGGTATCGTCCCCTTCGGGTCATGGATAGGGACGTGCGGCTACACCTCAAGCCAGGTGTCTGTCGACAAGGTCCAGGTAGCTAAAGGGGTGTTCCTTTTGCCCCTTACTTAGGGGGCGAATTTCGCGGGTGGCGACATTGAAACCAACACTCCCGAGGATTCCAGCAACCCAGCCCATATCAGGGGCGATCAATGCTCCGGCGGCCGCCGAGGCCACGGCTACTGTCGCGTAAAGCGATCTTTCGGTCCATGCAATACGCCTACTTTTGGCTGCATCCATGTAGTCTTCACGCGCACTCGTGAGCTCTAGTTCCATTCGGCGAAGAACGTCGGCTGGATGTTCCCAATTGCGGCAGAGCTCAACCAGCATTTCCTGAGTGGCGCGTAGTAGCCGCTCGCGCTCATCGGCGTACTTCTCCCGAAATTCCAAAACCTGTTGCGTCGTGGTGGCGGGAGAAGGAGTTGGAAGGAGTTGCCCGAGCCTAACTCGCCAGGCCGCGACGCCGGTATTCGGGTCACACCCGAGCGCGACTTGGTCGGGTGCCTGCTGATCCGTGTATGGCGTGTACGCGCGATTCGCGCTTGATCGTGCCACTTCGTGAGCCATTACGGCAGTTAGGAGTGTCACTACTTCTCTCGGCATAGCGAGGCTTTTAAAGCTAGTGGGATTGCGCACGCGCCTGGCCAAGCCGAGGTCGACTAGTGAATTCAGTATTTCAGCGTCGTTCCATTTGCTGTTATAGCTGAGAATCCAGCTGCGGGGGACTTGGCGGCCGGAAATTTCAATCAGGGTGTCTGCGAGTACGGGAAGTCCTTCCGTGGCCCGACGCAACAGCCCCTGATATTCCTCCTCAAGGGCGATCGGGTGATATAGGTGGCGCTCCTTGAGGTCCCTCAGCTCGCTGGACAGCGCTTCGTCTTGAACGTCAGAGTCTCCCGGCATGAGAGAAGCGATCCCATCCCAGTACAAAAGAGCCTGGTGGACGGCTTTCTGCGGGGGCTGGACAAGCGGGTAATAGAGCATCGTGGGCATGGATCCCCCTTCGTTTATTGTCAGTCGAAGATGCGAACACGCGCCGCCTCAGTCGCGTAGGTTCGCCATGGTCGGGTCGGCTTTGATCCGCTTCGAGCACCGCGCCGAGCGCGGCCTGTCAAAACTTCTGACAGCAACCCCGGTTTCCTGGTCCGTTCCTACTTGGATCCCAAGGAACGGGCCGCGTCTGGGAACCGAGCCGCGAGCGGGTGCACCACGAACGGTCGACCCCGGGCACCATTGGCCGCGCGATGGGACCAGGACGTGGATCTCCGGCCGGTTCAGTCCTCGTCCGGCACCGCGACCGCTCCGTCCCGGCCGTGCAAGCGAGTGAAGATCGGGTTGGTGACGGAGATGTCCCGCTCCATGGTGTCGGCCTCCTCAGCGCGGCCTTCCGTTCGGAGGGTGCGGATCACGTCGTGAGCAACTGCGGCCTCGTTCCATTCGTACGAACCGGACCTGTAGACCCCGAGCGCGGCGTCGAAGTCGGCATGCGCCTCCGGGTACCGGCCGAGTTCGCGATAGGCCACGCCGCGCAGGTGACGTGCCATGGCGCCCGCGTAGGAATCGCCGGCTGCCGCACAGGCGTCCACGGCGAGAGTGAGCGGCGCCTCGGCGTCCTGGGGACGTCCGGCACGCAGGTGCAGCCAGCCGGCATCCCGCTGGGTGTGCGCCACCCACATCTCGTCGCCCAACTGCTCGAACAGCGCGATCGCCTCGCGGGCAGTCGTGGCAGCGTCATCGAGCTGTCCCATGCCGGCGAGGACGCGGATCCGGGCATTGTTGACCCGGCCGACCCACAGCCGCTCGCCCATCGGGCCGAAGATACCCTCCGCCCTGCGGTAGCAGTCGAGTGCCTTCTGACGCTCTCCGAGGAGCCGGTAGATCTTGCCGAGGGCGTACTCGGTGGCGCCTTCCCACCGGCGGTCGCCGAGGAGCCTGAAGTCGTCCCTGGCCGACTCAAGGAGCGGGGCCGCTTCCGCCGGACGGCGCAGATAGCCCAGTGTCTCAGCCAGGGTGCGCCGCAGACGCGCCTGAGCCCTCAGGTCGCCCGCCTGTTCGGCGATGCGCAGGGCCTCCCGCTGGCTCTGCTCGCCCAGCTCCGGTTTTCCACGCCAGCGCTGTAGCTCGCCCAGCAGTTCGAAGGAACCGAGGGTGTGCCAGGAATCGCCGACCGCGCGAAGCTG
This sequence comes from Kitasatospora saccharophila, assembly GCF_039529925.1. Taxonomy (NCBI): domain Bacteria; kingdom Bacillati; phylum Actinomycetota; class Actinomycetes; order Kitasatosporales; family Streptomycetaceae; genus Kitasatospora; species Kitasatospora saccharophila. The sequence goes on from NZ_BAAANS010000061.1 coordinate 41,643, forward strand.
GTCAGCCGCGGTCGTCATACGGTCGAGGGCGGTACGGTAGTCGCCCTTCATGGAGTACGCCCGGGCGATCACTATTGTGTCCCGGGCCCGTGCGGTCAGGTCTTCGGAGCTCTCCGCCGTATCGTCGCTGCCCGGGGACAGAAGCGATAGCACCTTGTCCGGGTTGCCTTCGGCGATGGCAGCCATCGCGCGTGCCCTGCGGAGAGCGGCCAGCACCCGCAACCGGGTCTCCCCCGGAACGTTGAAGAGCCAGTCGGCGGAGTTCGGTGCCAGAGTGATGTCGTCGAGGAAGTACGACAGCGCCTCGCCGATCTCCGCCGCCACCGTGTTCAGCCCCAGGTTTCGCGCATGGTCGATCGCCCAGAGGAGGCGGTCTTGCTCTCCGGCGACCCACTCGGCGGCTGTCATCGACGACCCACGGAGGTCCGGCACGCGCTCGGGGGCGATCTCGGCGCGCAGTTCCGGGGCGCGCTGAGCTGCCCAATGGACGACGGCGTCGCGGTAGGCCCGGACCAGGCGTTCCTCCAGAGCGTTCCGTTCCTCCGGCGGCAACTCCTCGTACTGACGGGCAGTGAAGACACGGATCAGGTCGTGCATGCGGTAACTGCCCTCGAAGTCGCCGCCCCCTTCCCCGTCCAGCGTCTCCATCAATGCGACCTCGACCAGTTCGTCGCTGGCCGCGAGCCCGGCCCCGTGGGTGGCCGCGAGCCGGGCGAAGTGCCAGTCCGTCAACCGGCCCACGGGCAAGGAGGCGAGCATGGCGAAGGAGGACCGAGTGGTCGACGTGAGGCTCTCGAAACTGAAGATGAGGCAGGCAGTCAGACTGCGATTGTCGGAGTTCAGGTGGTCCAGGCGGCTTCTCTCGTCCTCCAAAAGCAGGCGCATGCGGCCAAGACTGTGGCCCGAGCGCTGCTTCAGCTTGCAGCCGACCAACCGCAGGGCCAGCGGGAGGTTGCCGCAGAATCGGACGATGTCCATGGCCGCCGCCATCTCGGCGGCAACGCGTTCCTGCCCTGCGTAGAGGGAGAGCACGGCAAGTGCGTTCCGGTCGTCCGGCAGGTACACCGGGACGGGTCCCCGCTGGGTGGTGCTGTTGAGGGACAGCGCCCGTCGAGAGGTGATCAGTACCGAGCATCCGGCGCCAGTGGGCAGCAGCGGCTCGATCTGGTCCGTACTGTGCGCGTTGTCCAGCAGGACGAACAGTCTCAGGTCGGCGGTGAGTGTCCGGAACATCGCCGCCCGGCCGGCGACGGAGCGCGGCATGTCCTCCCGCGCCACGTGCAGGCTGCCGAGCATGTGGCCGAGGGCGTCCGCGCTGCTTGTCGGAGTTGCCTTGTCACCGTGGAGCTCGACGTAGATCTGGCCGTCCGGGTAGGCGTCCTTCACCTCGTGCGCAGCATTGAGCGCCAAGGCAGTCTTTCCCACCCCGGGCTGGCCGTGCACAACGACGAGCTTCGACTGGCTCTCGGCGCCGCTCGACGGGAGCGTGCGATTGCCGGGCACGGGCACGTCTCGGAAATAGGTGCACAAACCCTCCAGGGTGGTGGTCTCGCCCGCAAGCGCTTCCCTGGTGGGAAGTTCGCGAGGCGGCAGCGGAATGGCGTCCAGTCGATGGGGCCGAGCCTGGACGACCATCTGATCCACCTGCAGGGCGACCACGTTGGCGATGTTGCCACCTGCGACGATCGAGCCCTGCTCGGCCCTCAGTCCGCCACGGCCCTGCCCTTTGTCGCGACCTGAGCCGCGCCGCCACCACGCGGCACTCACCGGGGCCCCTGGTACGCCGACGAACCATCGATGTCGCCAGCGGCGGCGATCGACCCGCCGTCCGCCCAAACCCCCGCATCAGGAGGCGAACTCGCCCCCGCTTGCCGCCGTCCATCGTCGCTTCGCGCCTGGACATTCCGCACGCTCCCGGCCGAGGCGACCGACCCGCCGCGCGCCACCGCCACCACCGACGGCCGCTGCCGCACGTGCGCCACCAGCGACAGGACGAAGCCGGCGACGGTGAAGAACAAGCTCAGCACACTGCTCAACTTGTCGGCCCGGTCCAGGCCCAGGAGGGTCATGAACAGCGCCAAGCCGATGGTGCCGGTGATCGCGCCTGCCCAGCGCAGCAACTGCCAGTTTGTCATCAGACTATGATGGCGCATCAGCTACCCGGGTGGGGAGGGTGCGACGGAGTCGATATCCGCCAACAGCAGTGCACCCGTGACGGCCCCGCCCCGCCATAGGCTGTGCCGACTGTCCCCACCAACTGCCCGCGCTCGCCGACAGGATCTCGCGCCGCAGGGCGGCGTCGGCGAGATAGTCGCAGATGAACGCCGTACGCACCGCGCGGTCCGGTTCGTCAGCACGATCCCGCTGGTCGTCCGCCTACTCGATCATGGTCTGGGAAGTGTCTTCAGCGGTAGAACTGTTCCACGGGTCGCCTCGTCATTCTGCGATCGGAGCTTGCGGGCGTCCTCGGCCAGCTCAGCATTGCGTAGAGCCAGTGCCTGGATCTGGTTGGCGTAGGTGTTGATCGTTTCCTGGAGTTCGCGGATCTCGGCGGCCTTCTCCTTGCGGAGCTCACGCTCTGTCTTGCGCAGGCGTCTGATCTCGGCCTTGAGCTCGTCAACCTCCGGACGCTTACTGTCGGGGGCCGCGAGGATCTCCTTGATCGCGGCGGCCACCGGAGAGCGGTAGTAGGAGGCTCGGCCCACTCCGGCTTCTGCCGCGATGTTGACGACGGTCAAGCTTCCGTCGGTCGTTTGGGGGCGCCCGTGCGTGAGTTCTTCGAACGCACGCATGATCCGCCGGTCGATCTCGCCCAGGTTCGGGTGTTCCCGGGCGAGACGGGCGAAGACGGTCTCGATGGTGCTGGAGCGGGTCTGTACGGTGACCGGTGTATCTCCTGATCAAGGAAGAGCACCTGATGAGCGACGTGATCGTCTCGGTTGAGGCGGTTGAAGAGGTCCGGCCGGCCGGGCTGGCGACGGACCTGCTGGACGAGCAGTTGATCGGGCAGTTGGTCGACCGGGCCCGCGCGAGCGGCCTGCAGTTGACCGGCGAGGGCGGGCTGCTGCAGCAGCTGACCAAGCGCGTGCTGGAGTCCGCTCTGGAGGGAGAGATCACCGACCACCTCGGCTACGAGAAGCACGACAAGGCCGGGGCCGGTAGTGGCAACTCCCGCAACGGGGTCCGCTCGAAGACCGTACTGACGGACGTCGGCCCGGTCGAGATCGACGTGCCGCGCGACCGCGAGGGCTCCTTCGAGCCACAGCTTGTCAAGAAGCGCCAGCGGCGGTTGTCCGGCGTCGACGAGATGGTGCTGTCCCTCTCGGCCCGGGGCCTGACGCATGGCGACATCTCGGCCCACTTGGCCGAGGTCTACGGCGCGAGCGTGTCCAAGTCGACGATCTCCACCATCACCGACAAGGTCATGGACTCGATGGCCGAGTGGCAGAACCGCCCCCTGGACCCGGTCTACCCGGTCGTGTTCATCGACTGCATCCACGTGAAGGTCCGCGACGGACAGGTCGCCAACCGTCCCGTCTACGTCGCCCTGGCGGTCACCGTGGACGGCGCCCGCGACATCCTGGGCCTGTGGGCCGGCGATGGCGGAGAGGGCGCCAAGTACTGGCTCCAGGTCCTCACCGAGATCAAGAACCGCGGCGTCGAGGACGTCTGCATGGTCGTCTGTGACGGCCTGAAGGGCCTACCGGACGCCATAGGCGCGGTCTGGCCGCAGGCGATCACGCAGACCTGCGTCGTGCACCTGATGCGCGCCAGCTTCCGCTACGCGGCCCGCCAGGACTGGGACAAGATCTCGAAGGCGCTCAAGCCCGTTTACACCGCTCCGACCCAGGACGCCGCCGAGGAGCGGTTCCTGGAGTTCCAGGAGGCATGGGGGACGAAGTACCCGGCGATCGTGCGGCTGTGGGAGAACGCCTGGGCCGAGTTCGTGCCCTTCCTGCAGTTCGACGTCGAGATCCGCCGCATCGTCTGCACGACGAACGCGATCGAGTCGGTCAACGCCCGTATCCGCAGGGCCGTCCGGGCCCGCGGGCACTTCCCGAACGAGCAAGCGGCCCTGAAGTGCGTCTACATGGCCGTCATGAGCCTCGACCCCACCGGCCAGGGACGCAAACGCTGGACCATGCGATGGAAGCCCGCCCTCCAGGCGTTCGACATCACCTTCGACGGCCGACTCTCCATCGGCCGCCGGTAACTCACACAACATCAGATACATCACTGGGCTCTGTCCCGTAATCGGTGGTGACGCTGTGTCGTGGTCACTGGAGGAGGATTCGGTGGCGGAGCAGAGGGAAGCCGGCCCGGCCGTGCATCTGCCGCATAATCCGTTTGGTTCGGGTGTTGACGCCCTCGGTACGGCCGTTGCTGTGGGGGAGGGTGAGTCCGGCATTGACGGCGGCGCGGTCGAGTTCGAGACCGTTCGCGAAGGAGTGCAGCTGGGGAAGGTCGGCGGTGCGGACCCGGGTGATCCAGTCGGCGAGCTTGGCGGCGTTGCCCTCGGCCGGTGTCAGCAGCATGGCGAACTCGCGCGTGAGGCATACGAGTTCGGTCATCTCAGGGCAGGTCTGGGCGAGTTCCCGCAGGAGTTCGGTGTCCTTGTCGCGGAGGTTCTCGGGGCGGGTGAGCAGGAGGCGGGCGAAGTGCTTCGGGGTGGTGACGGGCCTCTCGCCCTCGGCGCGGCCCTGGTTGAGGTAGCGGACCAGCAGGTTCGCGCTGCCGGTGTAGCCGAGTTCCTTGATCTCGCGCAGGAGGTGGGTGACCGGTACTGCGGGGCCCTCGGCCCGGCGCCTGCGCAGGTGGTCGCGGTAGGGGTCGACGAGCGTGGGCTTGTAGCGGGGCGCGCGGCGGTCGCCGGTGGGCTCGTTCATGCGGGAGTACCGCTTGACGGTGTTCAGTGCGACGTCGAGGCGGCGGGCGCATTCGAGCAGGCCGACGCCCTGGCCGAGCAGGTCGTGGACCTTGTGCCACCGGTCGCGGGTGGTCTGCTCGCGCACGCCTCCGGGTCGGACGGGGTTCACGGCGGTGGCCCAGCAGGCGGCGTGCGAGCGGACCTCGGCCAGGACCCTGTCGCACAGGTTCGACCACAGGTGCCACCTGTCGATCACCTGCACCGCGTCGGGCAGGGCCCGGCGGATCGCCTCTCCGTAACAGCCGGATCCGTCCCGGCAGACCACCTCGACCCCGGGGTGCTCGCGCAGCCACACGGTCAGTGCCGAAGCGGTGCGGCCGGGCAGGACGTCGATCCGCTCCCCGGTCTCGGCGTCGATGACCACGGTCGCGTAGCGGTGCCGGCGCTTGAGGGCGAAGTCGTCGACTCCGAGCACCCGCG
>NZ_BAAANS010000062.1:0-45867 GCF_039529925.1 Kitasatospora saccharophila
CCGCTACCGGGCCGGCGTCGTCCTCGCCTCGCTGATCCTGTGGCTGCGAGCCGAGGAACAATGACCCACAACAAGATCAATTACGAGACAGGGCCTAAGCCCGGCCGACGGCCGCCCGAATCCCGGTTGACGCCCGGTCGAACGGTGCGCGACGGCGGCTGAGGAATGCACCACGTCCCGCCGCCCCCGTCCATCGACGGCCCCGGCGGGCAGGGCCTAGCGTCTGAGGCACCCCACAGCGCCGCCGTGTCGGGAGACCCGACCTCTCCAGGTGTCATGTCCCATCCAAGGGAATCCGGGCGTGCGGCGACCAACGAAGCAGTCGAACGGAGAGCCATGCCCACCCCCCACAACCCGCTGGACGGCCTGGGAGAACTGGCCGAGCGCAAGATCAGCCGCAAGGGCCTGCTCAAGGCGGCCGCCGCGGCCGCCGCCGCACCCGTGCTGGTCGGCGGCGGAGTCGCGCTGGCCCGCGAAGCGGCCGCCGCCGACGTCCCGGCCCCGCTCACCCCCGAATGCACCGACGGACACGTCACCGGCGAGCAGATCGAGGGCCCGTACTTCAAGCCGGGCTCCCCGCTGCGCACCAACCTGGTGACCAGCGGCACCCCCGGCACCCCGCTGACCGTCAGCGGCTACGTGTTCGGCCGCAACTGCGTACCGATCGCCGGTGCCCTGCTGGACTTCTGGCAGGCCGACACCAACGGCAACTACGACAACTCCGGGTACACCTTCCGCGGCCACCAGTTCAGCGCCGCCAACGGCGCGTACACGCTGACCACGATCATCCCGGGCCTCTACCCGGGCCGCACCCGGCACATCCACGTCAAGGTGCAGGCGCCCAACCAGCCGATCCTCACCACCCAGCTGTACTTCCCGAACGAGCCGCGCAACGCCACCGACACCATCTACGACCCGGCCCTGCTGATGACGGTCCGCCAGGTCGGCAACGGGAGCGAAGCCAGCTTCGACTTCGTGCTCAACGTCAACGGCACCGGCTCGCCCAGCCCCAGCCCGAGCAGCTCGAACCCGGGCTCGCCGAGCCCCAGCCCGAGCAACACGGGTGGTGGCACCACCAGTTGGAAGGTCGGCACCAGCTACAAGGCCGGCGACGTGGTCACGTACAACGGGGTCACCTACGTCTGCATCCAGGGGCACATCGCGTACGCCGGCTGGGAGCCGCCGAACGTCCCGGCCCTGTGGCAGCGCCGCTGACCGGCCCCCGGTCCCGTCGCTGACCGGCCCCACCCCCACGCGGACGGTCAGCGGCGACAGCCACCCGAAGCGGCGGCACGGCCCCACTCCCTGGGAGGGGAAAACCGGGAGACCGGGGTCCGTGCCTGCCGAGCGCCATGACGGCCCGAGCGCGGGGTGCCCGGGCCGTCATGGCGCCCCACCGACCCGCACCGCACCGCACCGCCCTCCCGACCCCCGCACGTCCGGCACTGCGCGTCCGGCCCCGCACGTCCGGCCCCGCGCAGCGCCTGCCCCGCACCGGCACGTCCGCGAACCCCTCGCCGCCCGCCCCGGAACCACCCCACCCGCTCGGTGCACCGGCGGGGCGGCGAGGCCGGGCCCCGATAACCCCTCGCGCCCCCGCCGCCGCAGCGCCTAACCTCCGGTCCAGGACCGCCACCGGGGAGAACCGCACCGTGCCGATGCACCGCACCGTCCGCGCCGTCAACGAGTTGACCGCCCGCTGGGGCCGCGCCGCCCCCGCCGCCGGACGGAACACCGCCCTCAGTGCCCCCGCCGCCTGGGCCCCGCTGGCCCTGCTCGCCGCGGGCGCCGCCGGCCCCGCCGCCCGCGAACTCGCCGACGCGCTGGGCGTCCCGCTCGACCTGGCCGCCGGATCCGGCCGCGAACTGCTCGCCGCCCTCGACCGGACGCCCGGCGTCACCGCCGCCCTCGGCCTGTGGACCGCCGACCGCCTCCCGCTCGAACCGGCCTGGACCGCGGCCCTGCCCCCGCACAGCCACGGCCGGATCACCGGCGACCCGGACGCCGACCGGGCCGCCCTCGACCGCTGGGCCGCCGACCGGACGGCCGGGGCGATCCCCCGGATGCCCGCCGCGGTCACCCCGGACACCGCACTCCTGCTGGCCGGCGCGCTCACCGTCCGCGCCGACTGGATCCGCCGCTTCTGGCCCTGCTCCCAGCAGCCCGAGGCCGGCCCCTGGCAGGGCCGCGACCTCGCCGGGCTGTGGCGGCGCACCGGGCTGCTCGACCGGGTCGGCGTCGCCGACACCGCCGCCGGGCCGCTCACCGTGCTCAAGGTGCTGGGCCGGCGCGGCGTCGACGTCCACCTCTGCCTCGGCCCCGAGGACGCCGACCCCGGGGCCGTCCTGGCCGCCGCCGTCGGCACCGCCGCGCACCCCCGCACGGTGCGCCCCGGCACCGGACTCCCCGACGGCGCCCCCGGCCCCGGGCTGGACGCCCGCTGGGTGCGCAGCCACTCCCGCGAGCCCGTGCTCCACGTCGAGACCGTCGAGTTCGACCTGGCGGACGACCACGACCTGCTGGAACGGCCCGACCTGTTCGGCCTGCGCACCGCCGCCGACACCGGTCGCGGCCACTTCCCCGGCATCAGCACCGAGCCGCTGGCGGTCGAGTCGGCCCGGCAGACCACCACCGCCGTCTTCGGCCCGCGCGGCTTCCGGGCCGCCTCGGTCACCGCCTTCGGGATGGCCGCCGCCGGGATTCCCGCACCGCCCCCGTACCTGGCTCGTCGCCTCACCGTCGCCTTCGACCGCCCCTTCGCCTTCCTCGCCGTCCAACGCACCTCCCGCCTGGTCCTGGCCGCCGGCTGGGTCGCCGACCCGACGTCGGCCCACCCGGAACCGGACGACCCGGAGCTGGACGACGACCCGGAGGGCGACTGGTGACGCCCCCCACGCACCGGCGCCCGGGGCGCTCGCTAAGCTCCCCGCTCGATCCCGTGCGAACGGCACGGTGACGGGGTGCGCCGCCCGGCGGGCAGGGGAGTGGGAACGGCATGAGACGGTGGAGCGGGTTCGGCAAGGCCGCGCTGGTCGTCCTGATCGCGGGGGTGCTGCTCCCGATCGGCGCGATCGCCTACGGGTTCACCCTCGGGCCGCGTTCGATCGTGCTGGGCAGCAACAGCATGGCCCCCACCTACCGGTCCGGCCAGCGGGTCCTGACCTACGCCGTCGAACCCGGGGACGTCCGCCGTGGTGACGTGGTGCTCTTCTCGACCGCCATGGAACCCGGTGGTCCGCCCGTGCGGGTCCTCAACCGGGTGATCGCCCTCGGCGGCGACCACGTCTCCCAGTGCGGTGACCAGCCCGTCCAGCTGAACGGCAGTCCGCTCGACGAGCCCTACCTGCGGGGCAACAAGCCCGGCGGCGAGCGCTGCTTCGACGTCACCGTCCCCGCCGGGGAGATGTTCACGATGGGCGACAACCGGGGCCTCTCCTTCGACTCCCGGTACCGGGGCACCTTCCCGCTCAGCTCGGTGATCAGCCGCGACCAGGGCAGCGACGCCGCACTGACCACCATCGGCCTGCTCCTGGTGCTCGGCCTGCTGCTCCTGCCGGTCGCCCTGGTGTTCTCGCTGATCGCCCGCCGCCGACGCACCGACCCGCCGCAGCCCGCCGGCTACCCGGCCTGGGTCCTGGGCCAGACCCCGGCCGGCCCGCCCGCCGCACCGTTCCCGGCCCCGCCCGCCGTCCCGGCCCCGGCCGAAGCTCCGACGGCTCCGACGGCCCCCGAAGGGCCCTGACGCGTCCCGGCGAGCCCTGACGGATTGTCAGTGCGGGCGCCTAGCATCGCGCGCATGCGAGCATCAGGTACCTTCACCGTCCTCGACTTCACCCCCGCGCCCGTCCCGGAGAGCGGGGTCAGGACCGGCGCGGGCGTCGGCGTGGCCACCATGCGCAAGGAGTTCGCCGGCGAGGTCGAGGGCCACTCCGACACCCTGTTCACCGCCGCCTACGACCAGGCCGCGGGCGTCGGCACCTACCTGGCGATGGAGTCCTTCGCCGGGAGCCTGCACGGCGTCGCGGGCACCTTCAACTTCGCGCACTCCGCGACCACCCTCGGCACCGCCCGGGACGACGAGTACTTCGTCATCGTCCCCGGCAGCGGCACCGCCGCCCTCACCGGCATCACCGGCACCGGCGACATCGTCGTCGACGAGGACGGCACCCACCACATCCACCTCGACTACACGCTGCCCGCCGAGTAGGCCCCGCCCGACGACGCCGGTGCGGTGCGCGTCAGTGCCCGCGGGCCCACGCGCACAGCACCGGCACGCACCGCTCCGCGAAGTACTCGTAGTCCTCGGCGGTGTTGTACACGTGCGTGGACAGCCGGAAGTACCCCGTCCCGCCGAAGCTGGTGAACGCGGCCTCCACGCCGAACTCGGCGGCCAGCCGGTCGCGCAGTGCGTCCGCCTCCAGCCGGGTGCGGCCCAGCCCGGCCGGGAGCCGGACCAGGCGCAGCGCGTTCACCGGCATGCCGACGTCCGCCGCGGCCGGCTCCCCGGTCGCGGCGGTGATCGCCGCGCCGATCAACTGCTCGGCGTAGTCCGCGAGTTCGCCCATGTAGCGGCGGGCCCCGGCCCAACTCCACTGCTCGGCGACGAAGTCCAGCGCGGTGGGCGCCGCCAGGTAGCCGGTGACGTCCAGGGTGCCCTGGGTGTCGAAGCGTTCCGGGAACGGCTCCTCCGCACCCCAGGAGTCGATCAACGGGTAGAGCGAGTGCCGGAGTTCGCCCCGGGCGACCAGCGCGGCGGTGCCGCGCGGCGCGCAGCCGAACTTGTGCAGGTTGCCGACCCAGGCGTCGCAGTCCGCCCCCGCCAGCGGGTCCTCGTCCAGCCCCGGCACGTGCGCGGCGTCCACCAGCAGCGGCACGCCCCGCTCCCGGGCGAACCCGCCGACCAGGTCGACCGGCAGGTAGCGGGCGGTCGCCGAGGTGATCCGGTCCAGCACGATCAGCGCCGTCCGCCCGGTCACCGCCCCGGTCACCGCCGCCGCGGCCTCCTCGGGCCCGGCCCCCAGCGGGACGTGCACCGTGCGCACCGCCCCGCCCCAGCGCCGGGCCAGCCGGGCCGCCCCCATGGTCACCGCCCCGTACCCGTGGTCGGTCACCAGCACCTCCCCGCCGTCCCGGTGCGGCAGGCTCCCGTACACGGCGCTCGCCCCGGCGCTCGCGTTCGGCACCAGCGCGGTGAGGTCGGCCGGCACCCGGAGGAACCCGGCGATCGCCGCCCGCGCCGCCGCCACCCGTCGCGGCAGCCCGGGGAACCACACCACCGGCGAGGCGTCCATCTCCTCGCGCAGCCGCTGCTGCTCCCGCTGCGCCACCAGCGGCACCGCCCCGAACGACCCGTGGTTCAGGTGCCGCATCCCCGGGTCCAGCGACCACCCGGCGGCGGCGGGACGCCCGTCCCGCAGCAGCAGGGGCTCAGGCGCGACGAGGGTGCCCACGACTTCTCTCCGATCCGGCCGGAGCGACACTGCCCCGTTGACCTGCGAAGATCCTGACACAACCGCCCCCCGCCCCGACCGCCGGCCCCGACTGCGCGGCCCACCCCGACCGCCCGGCCTCGGCCCCGGCCAGTGGTTTCCGGGCCGTTCAGCGGCGGGGCACGCCGCCGTGCGGGCTGTCCACCACCAGCGGCAGCGAGCCCCCGGCCAGGTAGAAGTGGTCCGGGTGGTGCTCGATGTGGAAGTGGCTGCCGTCCTCCAGCGCGGCGATCTCCCGCAGTTCCTCCGCGAACACCGCCCGCCGGGCGTCCCCGCCGCCGATCACCAGCAGCGAGCGCTCCTCGTCCACCGCCACCAGCACGCCGCCCGCCGAGGCCCGCACCTCGATCCCGAGCAGGCTGCCGTGCGCGGGCAGCAGCCCCGTCCCGGCGCTCACCAGTCCGGCCAGTCGCCGCAGTTCCTCTGCCGACCCGGCGAGGAGCAGCTCGCCGTCCCCCGCGCCGCCGGTGATCTCCATCGGTCCCCGCCCCTCCGCCACCGGCCGGTCGTCGGCCGGCCCCGGGCGGCAAGTCTCCCAGGGGCGGCGGCGCGGCGGAACAGGTGCTCAGGCCCGGCGGGAGATGAACATGACGTACTCGCAGGGGTCGTCCGTCCGGTTGGCGAAGCCGTGGTCGGCGTCGGCCTGGAGGAACAGCGAGTCACCGGCCCGCAGGGTCTCGGCGGCGCCGCCGAGTTCGACGGTCAGGGTGCCCGCGAGCACCAGGAGCTGTTTCTCGGCGCCCGCCGGGTACGCGGGCAGCAGCCCGGTGGAGACCCGCGCGGGGAGGCGGTGCAGGACCATCTCGGCCCCGCCCGCGCCCGGGGCCGCCGACACCACGTGCCGCTCGAAGCCGGTCTCCGGGTCGCGGAAGACCGGCCGGTGCTCGGCGCGCAGCACCACGGCCACGCCGGGCGGGGCGGTGCCCGGGGTGCCGGTCAGCTCGGAGAGGGTGGCGCCGAGCGCGTGGGCGATCCGGGAGGCGACGCCGATCGTCGGGCTCTTCTCGCCGCGCTCGACCTTGGAGAGCATCGCCCGGCTGACCGCCGACCGCACGGACAGCTGCTCCAGGGTCAGGCCCGCCTCCTCGCGCCGCCGCCGCACCCGGCCGCCGAACGCCCCGGCGAGCTCCTCGCCGTGCGGTGGTGCGGCCGCGGTTCCGTCCTGTCCGGCCACCGTGCTCCTCGATCGCTGGGGTGCCTGTCCGACGGGCCCAGTGTAGTGTTTCTCCTATCGAAGATTCGTTCTTCCATCGGAGACGCGCGATGCGCGTCCCGTCACGAGGGGGGTTCCATGCGCCTGATCTCCACCGGCCGGCTGCACGCCGCGTTCGAGTTCGGCGAGCTGCGGGTGGTCGCGCTGCGGGACGGCCATATCGACATGCCGCCGACCCGGCTCCGGCACGAGGACGGGTGCGGGTTCGACGCCCTGCCCGACGGCGTCCCGCTGGTCGGGGGCAACCTGCGGCTGGCGGTCAACGCCTTCCACGTCACCGACGGCACCCGCTCGCTGCTGGTCGACACCGGCGGCTCCGACGTCTGGCCCGAACCGGGCATGGGCCTGCTGCCCGAGGCCCTCGCCGAGGCGGGCGTCGACCGGGCCGGCATCACCGATGTCGCGATCACCCACCACCACGAGGACCACGTCGGCGGCCTGGTCGCCCCCGACGGCACGGAGACCTTCCCCGGGCTCGAACGGCTCTGGATCGGCGCCGGCGACACCGGGGTCCTCACCGGCCGGCTCGCCCCGTTCCGCGACCGGGTCGTCCCCGTCACCGGGCGGGTCGCCGTCAACGACTGGGCCACCGCGCTCCCCGCCCCGGGCCACACCCCCGGCCACACCGTCTACGAGATCGGCGGCACCGCCGGCCGCCTCCTGGTCTGGGGCGACACCGTCCACGTCCCGACCCTCCAGTTCGGCCGCCCCGGGGTCACCTGGGAGTACGACGCCGACCGCCCCCGGGCCCGCGCCGCCCGCCTGGCCCTGCTCGAACGCCTCACCGCCCCCGACCACTACGTGGCCGGCGCCCACCTCGACTCCCCGGGCGTCGCCCGGGTGGCCAGGGCGGCCGACGGCTACGCCCTGGAGTACCTCGCCCCGCCGCTCGGCTAGAGGCCGCCCGGCCGGGCCGACCACGCACGCCCGCCCGCCCCGGACGGCAACCGGGACGGGCGGGCGGTACGGGCAGTACGGGGATCAGGCTCAGGCCAGCGGCTGCGGCCTGATCATCGCGAACGGGGCGCCCTGCGGGTCGGCGACCACCGTCATCCGGCCCGCCATCATGTCGAACGGCGGCGCGAGCACCGTCCCGCCCCGCTTGACCAGCGCGTCCACGGTGGAGTCCACGTCGTCCACCGCGAAGTAGGTCAGCCAGTGCGCCGGGGTGCCGGGCGGGTCGTTGGCCAGCAGGGTGACCCCGCCGACCGCGCGGCCGCCCACCCGCAGCTCCCAGTACGAGTCCGCGCCGTCCAGCGGCTCGATCTCGATGCCGAACGCCTCGCCGTAGAACGCGGTCGCGGCCAGCACGTCGCTGGTGTGCAGCTCGTTCCAGGTCAGCGCGCCGGCCTCGTTGACCACCCGCGCGCCGAAGAACTCGCCCGGCTGCCAGACGCCGAACACCGCGCCCTGCGGGTCCGCGGCGACCAGCATCCGGCCGAGGTCGCCGACGTCCACGGTCGGGACGATCAGCGTGCCGCCCGCCGCGACGATCGCGTCCTGGGTGGCCCGCGCGTCGGTGGTCGCCAGGTAGCTGGTCCACACGGTCGGCGGCTCCGGCATCCCCTCGGGCGCCATCGCCGGGCCGATGCCGGCGACGGCCCGGCCGTCCAGCTCGCAGACCGCGTACCCGCCGAACTCGGCCGGGCCGGGCGCGCCCTGCCAGCCGAGCAGGTCGCGGTAGAAGTCCAGCGCCGCCTGCTGGTCCTTCGCCATCAGATCGACCCAGCACGGGGTGCCGGTCGCGTACGGGGTGGTGACTTCGGGCATCTCTCGCTCTTTCCGGTTCGGGAAATCCGCTGCGCCCCCCGCCAGCCACCCTCCCGGCGCGGCCCCGGATCCGCCACCGGGACACGGCGGCCGGGAGCCGGCGGCCCGGGCGCGCCGGGCGGCTACGCCCGGGTCAGGGCGATCAGGGCGATGTCGTCGGAGAGCTGGTGGGTCCAGTCGCGGACGTCCTCGGCGAGGCCGCGCACCAGCCGGCCCGGGTCGGCGGCCCGCAGCACGGAGAGCCGCTCGTCCAGGGGGTAGAACTCGCCGGAGGAGTTGCGGGCCTCGCTCAGCCCGTCCGTGTGCAGCAGCAGCGCCGAACCGTCCGGCAGGGCCAGCGGGGTCGGGACGGGCGCCGGGCCGAGGCCGAGCGCGCCGAGGCCGAGCGGGAGCAGGGCCGGGACGGGGGTGGTGAGCACCTCGTCCGGGCCGACCCGCAGCGGGGCGAGGTGCCCGCAGTTGACCACCTCGACCTGGTCGACGCCGTCCCGGTGCTGGAGCAGCAGCGCGGTCGCGAACAGCTCCTCGTCGCCGCGGGCCGCCGCCAGCCGGGACAGCTGCCGGTCCAGCCGGGCGGCCAGCTCGCCCAGGTCGGCGGTCTCGTGGGCCTGCGAGCGGAAGCACCCCAGCAGCTCGGTGACGGTCTGCACGGCCTGCAGGCCCTTGCCGCGGACGTCCCCGATCAGCAGCCGGGTGCCGTGCGGGGTGCGCACCGCCTCGAAGAAGTCGCCGCCCACCCCGGTGCCCGCCGTCGCCGGCTGGTAGTGGCCGGTCAGCCGCAGCTCGCCCAGGTGCGCCGGGATCGGGTGCAGCACGGCCTGCTGCAGGGCGATCTCGCTGGCCCGCGCCCGCGCCAGCCGCTCCGACTGCTGGCGCCGGCTCCAGGCCACCAGCCCCATCGCCGCGCCCACCGCCAGCGCCGCCACCGCCGCCCCCGGACGGTCCGCGACCCGCTCGCCGGCCAGCGCGACCAGCAGCAGGTGCTGCGTGCCGGCCGCCGCCGCGACCGTCAGCGACACCACCGGGCGGCCCAGCAGCATCGCCACCAGCGCGACCACCCCGCAGGCCACCCACAGCACGGCGCCCAGCTCCCGGGGGCCGCCCTCGCCGGTGACCAGCGCGGTGCTGCCCGGCACGGTCTGCCCCAGCACCCCGCCGAACAGGATCGCCACCGGGTAGAGCGCCGAGGCCGCCGCCCGGCGCTGCCGGGGCAGCGCCGCCAGGAAACCGGCCAGGTAGGGGATCTGCGCGACCACCAGGCCGAACCCGACCAGCACCGCGACGGCCCCCGCCAGCAGCGCGGCCTGCCCGGCGTCGGCGGGCAGGAAGTGCAGCGAGGCCAGGCCGACCGCGGTCAGCGGCAGGCCCAGCGAGGAGCCGGTCAGCGGGGTCAGCCGCCAGTGCCGGGCCACCAGCCCGGCCGCCAGCATGCCCAGCCCGTACCCCGACATCGCCAGCGTCACGTGCGTCAGCGTCACCCCGCGCTGCAGCAGCACCACCGGCACGGCCGCGCTCAGCGCGAGCTGGGTGAAGCCCAGGGTCGCGCCCGCCGCCATCGCCCCGCCCGCCGCCCGGACCGGCACCCCCGGCACCGGCGGTTCCGGACGCCGCCGGGCCAGCAGCACGCTCCGGGCCCGGCAGGCCGCGAACAGCGCCACGGCCGTGCACAGCAGCACCCCCACCAGCGGGTCCGACCAGTCGCGCAACGGGCCCAGCTCCAGGCCGGCCACCGCCAGCAGCGCCGCCACCGCGACGCCCGGCCCGCACACCGGCCCCGAGCGGACGGTGGATCTCGGCAGCCGGTCGCGCGGCAGCAGGCGCAGCGAGGCGAGCAGCAGCAGCGCGGCGGCCACCGGCAGCACCGCCTCGCCGAGCCGCCAGCCGGCCAGCGAGTCGATCCGCACCGCGAGGTTCGCCCCCAGCACGAAGGCGGTGGCGACACCCGCGATGGCCCCGCCCACCACCCGGGTGATCCGCCCGGGCAGGTTCAGCACCGGGACGGAGGCCAGCGCGGCGATCAGCACCCCGGCCGCGCCGGCGTCCTCCACGGACCGCCCGAGCAGGTACGTCCAGGGACGGTCGGCGGTCACCGCGACGGTGCCGCCGACCACCATCGCCCCCAGCGTCCAGCGCAGCACCCGCGGCCACCCCCAGGCGTCCACCGCCCGCCCCGCCACCAGGAACGCCGTCAGCATCGCCAACGCCGACCCCAGCTCCGCGGCCACCCCCTCGGTGCGCCCCAACCCGAACTCGACGACCGCCCCCGCGGCGGTGGCGCCGCGCAGCAGCGGCAGCAGCACGCACAGCGAGGCGGCGGCCACCAGCAGCAGGCGAACGGCGCGCCGGGGGGTGCCGGTCACGGGGGTCTCCTTCGGCAGGTCCGGTGGGAGCAAGGTTTTCAGAGACCCGGAGCGACCAGAAGGGAAAAAGGTCACATAAGTCATATTTATCGCTTACCAGGCATCTGCCAAGCACCTGCCCCCGGAGACGCCTCCGGCGGCCTCGCGGGAGAAAGCGGAGAGCTTGGGCGATCTGCCGAGTGCCTCCGCCGCCGAGACGCCTGCGGCGGGCCCCCGGAGGCATGGCACCCAGCAGCGGCAGCGCCTGCGGCGGGCTCCGTGGGGAGTTGGAGAGCCCGTGCGGTCCGCCGAGCGCTTCGGCCGCGGCACCGCCTGCGGCGGGCTCGCAGGATCGTGGCACCCGCCGGGCACCCGGCGGCGACAGCGCCTGCGGCGGCCTCGCGGGGGCGTGGCATCTGCCAGCCCCCGGCGGCGGCAGCGGCGGCCCCCGGGGGCTGTCCGCAGGGCGAAACTCGGTGGGCAGGTCCCGGTGGCGTCGCTAGCGTGTCGAGATCACTGACGGACTGTCACCTTCGGAGGGCCGCGCCATGACGCTCACGACCGAATCCCACCCCGCCGTGCTGGCGGCGATCACCGAGGGCTGTGCGGCGCTCGGGTTCGCCATGTCGTGCGACCTGACCACCGGGCAGCTGCTGCGGACGCTCGCGGCGGCCCGGCCCGGGGGGCGGATCCTGGAGCTGGGGACGGGCGCCGGGACGGGGACGAGCTGGCTGCTGAGCGGGATGGACGCGGGGGCCACCCTGGTCAGCGTGGAGCTGGACGAGGCGGTGGCGGCGGTGGCCGCCGAGCACCTGGGGGCGGATCCGCGGCTGGAGCTGGTGACGGGGGACGGCGCGGCGCTGATCGACTCGCTGGCGCCCGGCAGCTTCGACCTGGTCTTCGCGGACACCTGGCCGGGCAAGTTCCACCACCTCGACCAGGCGCTGGCGCTGCTCGCCCCGGGCGGCCTCTACCTGATCGACGACCTGCTGCCGCAGCCGACCTGGCCGGAGGACCACGCCTCGTCCGTCACCGCCCTGGTCGAGCGGCTGACCACCGACCCGCTGCTGCACGCCACGTACCTGGACTGCTCCACCGGCCTGCTGCTGGCCACCCGCCTCCCGTAGGCCGTCGCCCCCGTAGGCCGTCGGGGGGACGGCGGGCGTGGGGGCCGGTGCGGCGGTCGCACCGGCGCCTACGGTGGCCGCCATGTGGCAGGCCATGTTCGTCGCGGGGATCCCGTACGCCGAGAAGACCCTCCGCACGGTGCTGGTCTACCTGGCGCTGCTGGTGCTGCTGCGGCTGATCGGCAAGCGCGGGCTGGCCCAGCTGAACACCTTCGACCTGGTGGTCATGCTGCTGCTGTCGAACGTGGTGCAGAACGCGGTGATCGGGGACGACAACTCGGTGACCGGCGGCCTGTTCGGGGCGGTGGTGCTGCTGCTCACCGACTGGGTGCTGGTGCGGCAGGCGGCCCGCTGGGACTGGTTCAACCGGCTGCTCGACGGGACGCCGACGGTGCTGGCCCGGGACGGGGCGTACGACCGGCGGACGATCGCTCGGCAGGGGATCCGGGCGGCGGACCTGGACGTGGCCGTCCGGCACCAGGGCGGTGACGCGATCGAGGAGACCGCGCTGATCGTGCTGGAGCCGGGCGGGACGCTGCTGGTCGAGCTCAAGGAGGGCGACCAGGTCGCGGACAAGGACGACGTGGCGGCGATCCGGGCGGCGCTGGCCGCGATCGAGGCCCGGTTGCCCGCCGCCGACTGACCGCCAGCCGCCAGCCACCGGCCATCAGCCACCCGTCCCGCCGGCCACGCGGAGAAGGCAGGGGCATGAACAGTGGGTGAACTCCCGGAGTACGGCGGCGTGTCGGGAACCTGATCACCAGTCAGGTCGAACTGCCGTCCGACCCCCGCAACCTGCCGTTCCGTGCCGCGGGCTGACGGCCCGTCGGCTCGCGCCGCCCCGCGCGGGGGTCCGGAGCGACGGCCCCGGGCGCCCGCGCTTCCGGCCGTCCACCCGTCCTGACCGGTAAACTTGCCCAGGTTGTCGCGCTTTCGACGCCTTCGGCTGACCACCTTCGACCGGCCGCCGGGGACCCCAGGACGAGGACCGTGCAGCCATGATCACCGCCCCCGACGCCGCGCTGTTCCGCGCCCAGGCCGCGCCCG
Source organism: Kitasatospora saccharophila (assembly GCF_039529925.1). Taxonomy (NCBI): domain Bacteria; kingdom Bacillati; phylum Actinomycetota; class Actinomycetes; order Kitasatosporales; family Streptomycetaceae; genus Kitasatospora; species Kitasatospora saccharophila. The sequence goes on from NZ_BAAANS010000062.1 coordinate 12,986, forward strand.
CACCGCGCACCCTGGTCGACGTGCTGGCGGCCACCGCCGCCGCGCACCCGCAGGAGCCCGCGCTGGACGACGGGCGCGAGACGCTCCGCTACGCGGAGCTGCTCACCGAGGTCGAGCGGGTGCGGCGGCACCTGGCCAAGGCGGGCGTCGGCCTCGGCGACCGGGTCGGCGTCCGGGTCCCCTCCGGCGGCAACCAGCTGTACGTGGCGATCCTGGCGGTGCTCGCCGCGGGCGCCGCCTACGTGCCGGTCGACTTCGAGGACCCGGACGAGCGGGCCGAGCTGGTCTTCGGCGAGGCCGACGTCAACGCGGTGATCGGCGCCGACTACGCCCTGGACCGGGTCAAGCCGTCCGGCCACGACGCGCAGGCGCCCGGCCCCGGGCAGGACGCCTGGATCATCTTCACCTCCGGCTCCACCGGCAAGCCCAAGGGCGTCGCCGTCAGCCACCGCAGCGCCGCCGCGTTCGTCGACGCCGAGGCCGCGATGTTCCTCCAGGACGAGCCGATCGGTCCCGGCGACCGGGTGATGGCCGGACTGTCGGTGGCCTTCGACGCCTCCTGCGAGGAGATGTGGCTGGCCTGGCGGCACGGCGCCTGCCTGGTGCCCGTCCCGCGCGCCCAGGTCCGCGCCGGCGCCGACCTCGGCCCGTGGCTGGCCGAGCAGGAGATCACCGTCATCTCCACCGTCCCGACGCTGGCCGCGCTCTGGCCCGCCGAGGCGCTGAACGAGGTCCGGCTGCTGATCTTCGGCGGCGAGGCGTGCCCGCCCGAACTCGCCGAACGCCTGGTCACCGAGGGCCGCGAGGTGTGGAACACCTACGGCCCCACCGAGGCCACCGTGGTCGCCTGCGGCGCCCTGCTGACCGGCCGGGCCCCGATCCGGATCGGCCTGCCGCTGGACGGCTGGGAGCTCGCCGTCGTCGACGAGGCCGGCGAGCCCGTCCCGATGGGCGGCAGCGGCCAGCTGGTGATCGGCGGCGTCGGCCTGGCCCGCTACCTCGACCCGGCCAAGGACGCCGAGAAGTACGCCCCGCTGACCTCCCTCGGCTGGGAGCGCGCCTACCGCTCCGGCGACCTGGTGCGCGCCGAACCCGAGGGCCTGGTCTTCCTCGGCCGCGCCGACGAGCAGATCAAGCTCGGCGGACGGCGGATCGAACTGGGCGAGGTGGACGCCGCTCTGCAGGCGCTGCCCGCCGTCTCCGGCGCGGCCGCCGCCGTGCGCACCGCCCGCGGCGGCAACCAGCTGCTGGTCGGCTACCTGGTCGCCCAGGACGGCTTCGACCGGGACGCCGCCGTGGCCCGGCTGCGCGCCGAGCTGCCCGCCGCCCTCGTCCCGCTGCTCGCCACCGTCGAGCACCTGCCCACCCGCACTTCCGGCAAGGTCGACCGGGACGCGCTGCCCTGGCCGCTGCCCGACCTGGAGACCTCCGGCCCCGCCGAGCAGCTGTACGGCACCGAGGCGTGGCTCGCCGAGCAGTGGGCGCAGATCCTCGGCACCCGGGTGCGCGGCGCCGGCGACGACTTCTTCGCGATCGGCGGCGGCTCGCTGGCCGCCGCCCAGCTCACCACCCTGCTGCGCGGCCGCTACCCGGCCGTCTCGGTGCTCGACGTCTACCAGCAGCCCACCCTGCGCAAGCTCGCCCGGCTGCTGGAGAACTCCGCCCAGGCCGGCGGCCCGACCCGCCGCGTCGCCCCGACGCCGCGCCGCGCCCAGGCGCTGCAACTGCTGCTGACGCTGCCGCTGGCCACCCTCACCGGCCTGCGCTGGAGCCTCGCCCTCGGCGTGCTCGGCACCGTGCTGAACCTGCTCGGCGACTACCCGTGGGCCCCCGTCGCGCCCTGGTGGCTGCTGGCCGCCGGCGCCGTCCTGCTGTACTCCGCGCCCGGCCGCCTGGCGCTCGCCGCCGGCGGCGCCCGGCTGCTGCTGCGCGGAGTCGGCCCCGGCACGTACCCGCGCGGCGGCGGCGTCCACCTGCGGCTGTGGACCGCCGAACGGCTCGCCGAGGCCACCGGTGCGGTCGAGCTCTCCGGCTCCTGGCTGGTCCGCTACGCCCGGGCGCTCGGCTGCCGGGTCGCCCCCGACGTCGACCTGCACGCGCTGCCGCCGGTCACCGGCCTGCTGCGGCTCGGCAAGGGCTGCGCCGTCGAGAACGAGGTCGACCTGTCCGGCTACTGGCTGGACGGCGACCGGCTGGAGATCGGCGCGCTGCGGATCGGCGCCGGCGCCGTGGTCGGCACCCGCTCGACGCTGCTGCCCGGCGCCAAGGTCGGCAAGCGCGCCGAGGTCGCCCCCGGCTCCGGCGTCACCGGCGCCGTCCCCACCGGCCAGCGCTGGGCCGGCGCGCCCGCCGCCAAGACCGGCAAGGCCGAACGCGGCTGGCCGAAGCAGCGCCCGCCGCGCACCCCCGGCTGGGCCGCCGCCTACGGCGCCACCGGCTTCGCCCTCACCCTGCTGCCGCTGCTCGCCGCGCTGCCCGGCCTGCTGATCGCCGGGCGGTTCGTCCACCCCGGCGACGGCCTCGCCCAGGCCCTGCGCGGCGCCCTGATCGCCCTCGTCCCCGCCACCCTCTCGTACGGGCTGGCCTACGCCGCGCTGGTGCTGGCCGGCGTCCGGCTGCTCTCGCTCGGCCTGCGCACCGGCTACCACCCGCTGCACGGCCGCATCGGCTGGCAGGCGTGGACGGTCAGCCAGCTGATGGACCTGGCCCGCGAGACGCTGTTCCCGCTGTACGCCGGGCTGATCACCCCGGTGTGGCTGCGGCTGCTGGGCATGCGGGTCGGCAAGGGCGCCGAGGTGTCCACCGTGCTGGCGCTGCCCAGCCTGACCAAGGTCGGCGACGGCGCGTTCCTCGCCGACGACACCCTGATCGCCCCGTACGAGCTCGGCGGCGGCTGGGTGCGGATCGGGCGGGCCGAGATCGGCGAGCGGGCCTTCCTGGGCAACTCCGGGATGACCGCGCCCGGCCGGGCCGTGCCCGACCGGGGCCTGGTCGGGGTGCTGTCCGCGACGCCGAAGAAGGCCAAGCGCGGCAGCTCCTACCTGGGCATGCCGCCGGTCAAGCTGCCCCGGGCCGCCGACACCGCCGACCTCGCCCTCACCTACGAGCCGCCCGCCCGGCTGCGCTGGGCCCGCGGCCTGACCGAACTGGCCCGGATCGTGCCGGTGCTGGCCTCCGCCGCGCTGGCCGTGCTCACCGCCGCCGCGCTGTGCGCGCTCGGGCAGCCGCTGCTGTCGGGTCTGGTGCTGCTGGCCGCGGGCCTGGCCGCCTGCCTGGTCTCGGCCGCCGCCAAGTGGCTGCTGGTCGGCCGGTTCCGGGCGGTCGAGCACCCGCTGTGGTCCGGCTTCGTGTGGCGCAACGAGCTCGCCGACACCTTCACCGAGGTGCTCGCCGTGCCCTGGCTGGTCGGCCGCACCGCCGGCACCCCGCTGATGAACCTGTGGCTGCGCGCGCTCGGCGCGCGGATCGGCCGCGGCGTGTGGTGCGAGAGCTACTGGCTGCCCGAGGCCGACCTGGTCACCCTCGGCGACGGCGTCAGCGTCAACCGCGGCTGCGTGCTGCAGACCCACCTCTTCCACGACCGGATCATGCGACTGGATACTGTGGAGCTCCGCGAGGGCGCCACCCTGGGCCCGGGCGGGATCGTGCTGCCCGGCAGCACCGTCGGCGAGCGCGCCACCCTCGGCCCGGCCTCCCTGGTGATGCGCGCCGAGACGGTGCCCGCCGACACCCGCTGGCTCGGCAACCCGATCGAAGCCTGGCAAGCACCGCAGTGACCGCCCCCGCGCCAGGAGGAACCCCCGCGTTGAGCACCGAGCAGGCCCCCGCCGCCGACCCGTACTTCCCCCGGCACGGGGACCCGCGCTACCGCACCCACCGGTACGAGCTCGCGCTCGACTACCGGCCCGGCCCCAACCGGCTGGCCGCCTCCGCCCGGATCGCCGCCATCGCCGGGCCCGAGCCGCTGCGCGAGTTCACCCTCGACCTGGCCGGCTTCCGGATCGGCAAGGTCCTGGTCGACGGCAAGCCCGCGCAGTACGCCCACCGGGACGGCAAGCTGCGCGTCAAGCCCGCCAAGGCCCCCGCCGCCGGGGCGGTGTTCACCTGCGAGGTGCACTGGTCCGGCAACCCGCGCCCGGTGCGCAGCCCCTGGGGCGGCCTCGGCTTCGAGGAGATCACCGACGGCGCGCTGGTCGCCTCCCAGCCCACCGGCGCCCCGTCCTGGTTCCCCTGCAACGACCGCCCCGCCGACAAGGCGTCCTACCAGCTGACCGTCACCACCGCGTCCCCGTACGCCGTGGTCACCGGCGGCCGGCTGCTCAGCCGCACCACCCGCTCCTCCGCCACCACCTGGGTGTACGAGCAGCCCGCGCCCACCGCCAGCTACCTGGTCGGCCTGGCGCTCGCCCCGCTGCGCCAGGTGCCGCTGACCGAGCGGGCCCCCGGGACGGTGCCGCAGAGCGGCTGGGTGCCGCAGCCGCTGGTGGCCCGGTTCGAGCACGACTTCGCCCGGCAGCCGCAGATGATGCGGCTGTTCGAGGAGCTGTTCGGCCCGTACCCGTTCGACGGGTACACCGTCGCCGTGGTCGACGAGGACCTCGACGTGCCGGTCGAGGCGCAGGGCATGGCCACCTTCGGCCGCAACCACGTCGACGGGCGGCGCGGCTGGGAGCGCCTGGTCGCCCACGAGCTGGCCCACCAGTGGTTCGGCAACAGCGTCACCGTCGCCGACTGGCGGCACATCTGGCTCAACGAGGGCCTGGCCAAGTACGCCGAATGGCTCTGGTCCGAGCGCACCGGCGGCCCCACCGCCCAGCGCAGGGCCGCCGACGCCCACCAGCAACTGCGCGCGCTGCCGCAGGACCTGGCGATCGGCGACCCCGGCAAGCGGCACATGTTCGACGACCGGGTCTACGAGCGCGGCGGCCTGACCGTGCACGCGCTGCGCTGCGCCCTCGGCGACGCCGAGTTCTTCCGGCTGCTGCGCGACTGGGCCACCGCCTACCGGCACGCGGTGGTCACCACCGCCGACTTCGCCGCGCACGCCGCCCGCTACACCGACCGCCCGCTCGGCCCGCTGTTCGACGCCTGGCTGCACCGGGGCGCGCTGCCCGCGCTGCCGACGCCCACCGCCCCGCCCGAGCGCTCGGGAGCGGCCGCGGAGCCCCGGCCTGGTGTACTGGGAGGCATGGGCCGCGAGGCCGTCCGTCGCTTCCTGAAGGATCGAGGAACATGAGCACGCACTACGACGTGGTCGTCCTGGGCGCCGGCCCCGGCGGCTACACCGCCGCCGTCCGCTCGGCCCAGCTCGGCCTGCGCACCGCCGTGATCGAGGCCAAGTACTGGGGCGGCGTCTGCCTCAACGTCGGCTGCATCCCCTCGAAGGCCCTGCTGCGCAACGCCGAGCTCGCGCACACCGTCCTGAACGAGGCCGAGCTGTACGGCATCGAGGTCGACGGCAAGGTGTCCTTCGACTACGGCAAGGCGTTCAGCCGCTCCCGGCAGGTCGCCGACGGCCGGGTCAAGGGCGTCCACTACCTGATGAAGAAGAACGGCATCACCGAGTACGACGGCCGGGGCACCTTCGTCGACGACCACACCCTGCAGGTCGCGCTGAACGGCGGCGGCTTCGAGGTGGTCACCTTCGACCACTGCATCGTCGCGGCCGGCGCCACCACCCGGCTGCTGCCGGGCACCTCGCTCAGCGAACGGGTCGTCACCTACGAGGAGCAGATCCTCACCGAGCGGCTGCCCGAGTCGATCGTCATCGCGGGCGCCGGCGCGATCGGCGTCGAGTTCGCGTACGTGCTGCACAACTACGGCGTCAAGGTCACCATCGTCGAGTTCCTGGACCGGATGGTGCCGCTGGAGGACGCCGACGTCTCCGCCGAACTCGCCAAGCAGTACCGCAAGTTGGGTATCCAGGTGCTCACCTCCACCCGGGTCGACGCGATCGACGACTCCGACCCGGCGGGGCCGGTGAAGGTCACCGTCACCCGGGACGGCAAGCAGGAGGTGCTGGAGGCCGACAAGGTCCTGCAGGCGATCGGCTTCGCGCCGCGGGTCCAGGGCTACGGCCTGGAGGTCACCGGCGTGCAGCTCACCGAGCGCGGCGCGATCGCCGTCGACGGGCGCGGCCGCACCAGCGTCGAGCACATCTTCGCGATCGGCGACGTCACCGCGAAGCTGATGCTCGCGCACGCCGCCGAGGCGATGGCCGTGATCGCCGCCGAGACCATCGCCGGGGCCGAGACCATGGAGATCGACTTCGTGATGGTCCCGCGCGCCACCTACTGCCAGCCGCAGGTCGCCAGCTTCGGCTACACCGAGGCGCAGGCCCGGGAGCAGGGCTACGCGGTCAAGGTCGCCAAGTTCCCGTTCACCGCGAACGGCAAGGCGCACGGCCTCGGGCACCCGGTCGGCTTCGTCAAGGTGATCAGCGACGAGACCCACGGCGAACTGCTCGGCGCCCACCTGATCGGCCCCGAGGTCACCGAGCTGCTGCCGGAACTGACGCTGGCCCAGCAGTGGGACCTGACGGTGCACGAGGTCGGCCGCAACGTGCACGCCCACCCGACGCTGGGCGAGGCCGTCAAGGAGGCCGTCCACGGCCTCGCCGGTCACATGATCAACATGTAGCACCGCCGTTCGGGTGAGCGCGCGCCGCCCCGTCGCCTCCCGCCGGTACGGGAGCGCGCCGGGGCGGTACGTCTTGGGGCCCCGACGCCGTGAGGAGCCCTCCGATGGACGCCACCGCCCCCTACCTGACGGTCGACGAGCGCGCCGAGGCCGGCCGAGCCGCCCGCCGCCGGGCCCCGCGCTCCACCTCCGGGCACTGGCGGCCCGCCGCCGACCGCCCCGACCCGGTCGAGGTGCTGCGCGCCCAGGCGCGGAGCCGGCTGCCCGACCTGGTGCCGATCCGCAACGGCCGGATGGCCGCCTCCCCGTTCGCCTTCCTGCGCGGCGCCGCCGCCGTGATGGCCGGCGACCTCGCCACCGCCCCGGACAGCGGACTGACCGTCCAGCTCTGCGGCGACGCCCACCTGGTCAACTTCGGGCTGTTCGCCTCGCCCGAACGCGCCCTGCTGTTCGACCTCAACGACTTCGACGAGACCCTGCCCGGCCCGTTCGAGTGGGACGTCCAGCGCCTCGCCGCCAGCCTCGCCGTCGCCGCCCGCGAGAACGGCGAGAGCCCCGAGGACGCCCACCGGGTGGTGCTGGGGGCCGTCCGCGCCTACCGGGAGCGGATCCGGCAGCTCGCCGGACTCGGCGAACTCCCGGTCTGGTACCAGCGGATCGACGCCGACGAACTGCTCACCAGCCTCAAGGGCAGGCCCCGGCGGCAGATCGAGGCCGACCTCGCCGCCGCCCGCCGCCGCGACAGCCTGCAGGCCGCCGGCAAGCTCACCGAGACCACCGCGAGCGGCCGCCGCCGCTTCAAGGACCAGCCCCCGCTGATCGAGCACGTCGGCTTCGACACCGACGAGGTGCGCTCGCTGCTCGCCGACTACCGGGCCACCCTCCCCGAGGAGCGCGGCCGGCTGCTCGACCGCTACCGGTACGTCGACACGGCCCGCAAGGTGGTCGGGGTCGGCAGCGTCGGCACCCGCTGCTTCGTCGTCCTGCTCCAGGGCCGGGACGCCGACGACCCGCTGGTCCTCCAGGTCAAGGAGGCCCAGGCGTCCGTCCTGGAGCCCTACGCCGGGCCCAGCCAGTACTCCCACCACGGGCAGCGGGTGGTCGCCGGGCAGCGGCTCACCCAGGCCGCCAGCGACATCTTCCTCGGCTGGATGACCGGCCCGGCCGGGCGCCACTTCTACTGGCGCCAGCTGCGCGACATGAAGGGCTCCGCCGAGGTCGGCGAGATGACCACCCGCGGCCTGCGCGCCTACGCCGCCCTCTGCGGCGCCGCGCTGGCCCGGGCGCACGCCCGCTCCGGCGACCGGGTCGCGATCGCCGCCTACCTCGGCCGCGGCGACACCTTCGACCGGGCGATCGCGGCCTTCGCCCACCACTACGCCGAGCTCAACGACGCCGACCACGCCCGGCTCGCCGCCGCCGTCGCCTCCGGGGAGGTGGAGGCCGAGAACGCCTGAGGATTCCTCTGCGCGCACGCCGGTCGCGTCCCGGTTTGGCATATGCCGATCCGGGGGCGCGGCGCGCGGCCGTGTTTCGTTTCGCCGCAGCGGGCCACGCGTGCCAGTGCTGGAATGTGAAGGAGGCGTGTGCAAATGATCACCGAGCAACAGATGCGTTCCATGCTGCACCAGCCCGTCCACGACGCCCAGGGCAACAAGATCGGCAAGGCCGATCACCTCTACCTCGACGACTCCACCGGCAAGCCCGAGTGGGTCAGCGTCAAGACCGGCTGGTTCGGCTCCAGCGAGTCCTTCGTCCCGATCCGGGACGCGCACGTGGTCGACGGCCACCTCCAGGTCCCCTACGAGAAGGAGAAGGTCAAGGACGCGCCGAACGTGGACGTGGACAACGGCGGCCACCTCTCCGAGCAGGAGGAGCGCCGGCTGTACCGCCACTACGGCATCGCCTGGGACGACGCCTGGAAGGCGGCCAACGAACCGGGCGAGGGCGGCTGGGCCCACGCGGGCGGCAAGGGCGACGGTGCGGCGGGGACCGCCGGAGCCGCGGGCGCGGCCGGTGCGGCCGGCGCGGCGGCGGCCAAGCCCACGACGGCCAAGCCCACGACGGCCAAGCCCACGACGGCCAAGCCCACGACGGCCCGTCCCACCGCGGCCGGCACCGGACCCGCCGACACCCGGCTGACCGGCACCCCGGCCACCCCCGGCGCGGCCGGTTCCGCTGCCGGCGGCACCGGAACCGCCGGAACCGCCGGCCTGTCCGGGGCCCCGACCGCGGCCGGCGTCACGGCGGCGTCCACCCGGCCCGGGACCCCGCGCCACGCCGCCGGGGACACCGGCCGGCCGGAGCGGGGCGACGACGCGATGACCCGCTCGGAGGAGCGGATGCACGTCGGCATCGAACGGTACGAGACCGGGCACGCCCGGCTGCGCAAGTACGTCGTCACCGAGGAGGAGCAGCAGACCGTGCCGGTGCGGCACGAGGAGGTCCGGATCGAGCGCGAGCCGATCACCGAGGCCAACCGGGGCGAGGCGCTGTCCGGCGACCCCATCTCGGAGGCCGAGTACGACGTCACCCTGCACGGCGAGCGCCCGGTGGTGCGCACCGAGGCCGTCCCGGTGGAACGGGTGCGGCTGGTGACCGAGGAGCACGTCGAGCAGCGGACCGTCACCGGCGAGGTGCGCAAGGAGCGCATCGAGGCCGAACTGCCCGACGGCGAGCACAAGCTGCCGCCGACCACCGGCAAGGACACCCCCGGCCAGGGGCGTCACCGCTGACCCGCTCCCGCGGGGCCCGGCTCCCGGGCCGGGCCCCGCGGGCGGAACGGACCGAGGGAGGCCGACATGGCGTGGCTGCTGCTCGTCGTCCTGATCGCCGTGGTGTGCGGCTTCGTCGGCGTGCTGGCGAAGGGCCTGCTGTGGCTGCTGGTCATCGGCGCGGTGCTGTTCGTCGGCGCCCTACTGGTGGCCGGCATGCGCATGGGCCGCAGCAGGCACTCCGCGCCCCGCTGACCGCTAGGGGGCCGACGGGGCCGCGAAACCGGTGACGGCACCCGGGCGTCCGGCCGGGTCGTCGGCCGTGCCCGGCCAGACGGTGACCCGGCCCGCCGGGTCCTGTCCGTACAGGTCCGGGACGCCGTCACCGGTCAGGTCGCCGACGGAACCGACGACGGGGTAGGCGGCGGGATCGACGCCACCGCCGATGACGGTGCCCCGGGCCGGGTCGGCCAGCGCGGAGAGGTCGACGGAGCAGTTGGCGGCGGGGTTCCGGGTGATCGGGTACGCGAGGATCCGGCCGGTGCCGCGCTCGCGGGTCCACAGGGTGGCCTGCGCGGTGGTGGTGGTCGTTCCGGCGGCGTCGGTGCAGGTGGTGGTGCCGTTGGCGGGCCCGGGGCCGATCAGGTCGTAGCCGCTCCAGTCGAGGCCGGAGAGCAGGGTGTCCGTCGTGGAGAGCAGCTTGACGTTGTTGCTCCCGGGCGAGAACAGCCACAGCTTCGTGCCGATCACCGCGACGAGGTTGGTTCTGGCCGGGGTGCCGGTGGTCTCGTTGCTGACGGAGCCGACGGCGAGGACCTGGGTGGCGTTGCTCCAGTCGGTGCCGAGCTCGGGCGGGCAGGCGATGGCGCTGCCGACGCCGTCGACGCAGGTGACCGCGCCCTGGATGGTGCTGCCGTTGAGGTAGAACGAGGTGCTGGAGGAGAAGCCGGTGGCCGAGTTCTGGTAGAGGTACAGCTGCTGGCCCCCGGCTATGTGGGTGATCAGCTCGTCGAAGTAGATGCCCCCGCGCAGCGTGCCGCGGTGGGTGAACTGGACGTCCTGCCAGGTGCCGGTGGGCGAGCTGGCCGCGTACGAGACGAGCTGACCCGTGTCGACCGTGCCGGTGGCGTCCTGGACGGCGCGGAGGTCGCCGGCGCCGTCCGGCAGCAGGATGTCGGGGAGCCCGTCTCGGGTGACGTCGCCGTAGGTGACGACCTGCTCCCCGGCCGCCGTGGCGGTGGCCGGGACGCCGAGCAGGCCCAGCCCGAGGGCGCCGGAGGCGACCAGGGCGATCAGGCGCGGCAACTGCCGCGCCGTCGGGGCGGAGGACCGTGCCGTGCGCGGGCCCGAATTCCGAGGGGTCATGGATCGCACCTGATTTCCGTGAGTCGCCGACCGGGTTGGTGGGCTTCGACCAGCAGATGCTCTCGGTGCGGACTGACAACGTGAAGCGCCCGTGTCGCCACCTGCCTGGAACCTCCGCTTCGAGTCCCGCGACGATCTCGTGACGACGGGTCACCGACGGGAGCCCGGGCGGGGCCGTGCCGCCCCGGGCCCCGGACAGCGGGCGTCAGCTCCGCAGCACGGAGCGCCCCGCCGCGAGGTGGTCGTACAGGCGGTCGCCGTGGACGCCCGGGGCGTCGAAGCAGCTGTCCGGCTCCTGCTCCCCGTCGGCGAGCAGGACCCCGGGGGCGAGGACCTCGGCGGCGGGCGGGGCGGCCACCTCGTGGCCGAGTTCGGCCAGTGCGTACGGCGGGGCCAGGACGGGGCCGGTCAGGGTGCCGCCGACCAGGTCGGGGAAGAAGCCGGCGGAGAGCACGGTCACTCCGGCGGCCAGGTCGCCGCCGATCATCACCAGCTTGTCGGTCAGGTGGCCGACGAACGCGCCGACCCGGACGCTCCCGCGCACCAGCAGCTTGGCGTCGCCCTCCAGGTGCACGGCGGCGGCGGTCAGGTCGCCGAGCACGACCAGGGCCGGGCAGCCGTCGTCCGCGTTGAGCACCGCGCCCTCGACCGTCAGGTCGCCGTCGACGACCAGGCCGGTGCCGTGCAGGTCCAGCGCGTCCAGGTCGAGCGGGCCGGGGACGGTCAGCGCGCCGGTGTGCACGTCGTAGAGGTTCTCGTAGCTGGAGACGGGCAGGGCGCGGGAGTCGAAGAGTGCGACGCATGCGTCCCAACTCGTGGGCGCGGCAGTGATGTTCATGATCCGTAGGGTGCCATGCGGCACTGTCGGCGGATGCGTCGGAGCCCCGGCGGGGGTGCGCCGGGGCTCCGGGGAGGGGCGGTCAGGACGGCTGGGGACGGCCGATCGAGCAGATCAGTTCGCCGTCCCGCGCGTCCGCGACGATGGTGTCGCCGGGGCGCAGGTCGCCGCCGAGCAGCATGGTGGCGAGGCGGTTGTCGAGCTGGGTCTGGATGGTGCGGCGCAGCGGGCGGGCGCCGAACTCGGGCTGGTGGCCCTTGTCGACCAGCCAGTTCTTCGCCGCCTCGGTGACCTCCAGCTCCATCCCCTGGGCCTTGACCCGGCGTTCGGAGCTGGCCAGCATCAGGTCGACGATCCGCAGCAGGTCGTCGGCGTCCAGCGCGTCGAAGACGATGATGTCGTCGATCCGGTTGAGGAACTCGGGCAGGAAGCGCCCGCGCAGCTCCTCCATCAGCCGGTCGCGGATCTCGTCGGTCTCGCCCTTGTGGGCCAGGATCAGCTGCGAGCCGATGTTGGAGGTCATGATCACCACGGTGTTGCGGAAGTCGACGGTGCGGCCCTGCGCGTCGGTCAGCCGCCCGTCGTCGAGGACCTGGAGCAGGGCGTTGAAGACGTCCGGGTGGGCCTTCTCGACCTCGTCGAACAGCAGCACGCTGTACGGGCGGCGGCGGACCGCCTCGGTGAGCTGCCCGGCCTCGTCGTAGCCGACGTACCCGGGCGGGGCGCCGACCAGGCGGGAGACGGTGTGCTTCTCCTGGAACTCGCTCATGTCGAAGCGGACCAGCCGGTCCTCGTCCCCGAAGATCAACTCGGCCAGGGCCTTGGCGAGTTCGGTCTTGCCGACGCCGGTCGGGCCGAGGAACAGGAACGAGCCGACCGGCCGGTCCGGGTCGGCCATCCCGGCCCGGCTGCGGCGCACCGCCTCGGAGACCGCGACCACCGCCCGGTCCTGGCCGATCACCCGGGCGTGCAGCTCGTCCTCCAGCTTGAGCAGCCGGGCCTTCTCGTCCTCGGTGAGCTGGGAGACCGGGATGCCGGTCTGCCGGGAGAGCACGTCGGCGATGTCGTCGACGGTCACCGAGACCACGCCCTCGCGGCGCTCCTCGACCTCGGCGGTCCGCGCCTGGAGGTCGGCGATCCGGGCCTTCAGTTCGGAGGCGCGGGAGAAGTCCTCGGCGGCCACCGCCTCGTCCTTCTCGCGGCGCAGCTTGGCCAGCTCGTCCTCGCGGCCGATCACCTCGGTGGAGCGGCCCAGGCCGCGCAGCCGGACCCGGGCGCCGGCCTGGTCGATCAGGTCGATCGCCTTGTCCGGCAGGAAGCGGTCGGAGACGTACCGGTCGGAGAGGTCGGCGGCGGCGCGCAGCGCCTCGTCGGTGAAGCGGACCTGGTGGTGGGCCTCGTAGGAGTCGCGCAGGCCCTCCAGGATCTGCACGGTCTCCTCGACCGAGGGCTCCGGGATCAGCACCGGCTGGAAGCGGCGCTCCAGCGCCGGGTCCTTCTCGATGTGCTTGCGGTACTCGTCGATGGTGGTGGCGCCGATGACGTGCAGCTCGCCGCGGGCCAGCGCGGGCTTGAGCATGTTGCCCGCGTCCATCGCGCCCTCGCCGCCGGCGCCCGCGCCGACCACGGTGTGCAGTTCGTCGATGAACAGCACGGTGGAGTCGGCGGCCCCGCGGACCTCGTCGATGACGTTCTTCAGCCGCTCCTCGAACTCGCCGCGGTACTTGGAGCCCGCGACCAGCCCGGACAGGTCCAGCGAGACCACCCGGCGGTCCTTCAGGGTGGACGGCACGTCGCCGGAGACGATCCGCTGGGCCAGGCCCTCGACGATGGCGGTCTTGCCGACGCCGGGCTCGCCGATCAGCACCGGGTTGTTCTTGGAGCGGCGGGAGAGGATCTCGACGGTCTGCTCGATCTCCTCGGCCCGGCCGACCACCGGGTCCAGCCGGCCGAGCTTGGCCTCCTCGGTGAGGTCGCGGCCGTACTCGTCCAGGGTCGGCGTCGTGCTCTCCGCCCCGGCCGGCGGGCGCTCGCCGCGGGCCGCGGCCTCGGTGGCGCCGCGCAGCCGGGAGGCGTCGGCGCCCCGGGCGTCCAGCAGCTTGCCGACCGCCGAGTCCCGGTCGTCCAGCAGCGCGGCCAGGATGTGCTCGGGCCCGATGTAGGAGACCCCGGCGGCCTGCGAGCGGGCGTGCGCGCCGATCAGCACCCGCTTGGCGGCGGGGGTCAGGCCCGGGTCCACCGAGGGGTCGGCGGAGCCGGCGGGCAGGCTGCGCTCCAGGGCGGCGGCCAGCTCGTCCGGGTCGGCACCGGCCCGGGCGAGCAGGCCGCGCGACGGCTCGACCCGGGTGGCGGCCCACAGCAGGTGCGGGGTGTCCAGGTCGGCGCTGCCGTCCTCCTGGGCGCGCAGTTCGGCGCGGGCGATCAGGTCGCGGGCGGACTCGGTCAGCAGCCGCCCGATCGGGACCCGCTGGACGGCGGGCGGGGAGGCGGCCGGGTTGAGGCCGAAGAAGCGGTTGAGCAGGTCCGAGAAGGCGTCGTCGGAGCCGAAAGAGCCGAAGCCGGGCACGGTCATCGCGGAGGCACTCCCATGGGCGGGCGGGCAGCGGTCCCCCCGAACTATGCCAACGGGTGATACCGGTCGCTAAGCGGATGATCCGGACAGGTGGCGGGGCGCGCATCCGGCCGGTTCCCAGCCGGCTTCCAGGAACTTGGGACAGGCATTACCCGTTCATGGGACTCTGATGACCTTGACTCCAGCGGACACCCCGGGCCGACCGCCCGGGGCGCCCGCGCGCACCACCCGAGGGGGACGGGCCATGCCGATCGCGGACCGCGCCGCCGGACGCCGGGGCATCGACGCGCTGCTGCGCCGCTCCCCGCTGCAGCCCGTCTTCCGGGCCCGCGCCGCCCGCCGGCTCGCCGTGCTCGCCTACCACGGCATCGACGACCCGGCGGCCTTCCGCGCCCAGATGGAACGCCTGGCCCGCACCGCCCGCCCGGTCGGCCCGGAGGAGGTCGCCCGGGCCGCCGAGCACCGCCGCCCGCTGCCCGCCCGCAGCGTCCTGGTCACCTTCGACGACGGCGACCGCAGCGTGCTCACCGAGGCGCTGCCCGTCCTCGTCCGGCTCGGCATCCCCGCCGCCGCCTACGTGATCACCGACCTGATCGACGGCGACCAGCCGTACTGGTGGACCGAGGCCGCCCACCTGCTCGCCCGCGGCGGTGGCCGCGCCGCGGCCCTGCAGGGCCTCGACCCGGCCGCCGCCGTCCGCCGGCTCAAGACCCTCCCCGACGCCCAACGGCAAGCGGCCATCGCCGAGTTGCGCGCCACCGCGAAACACCAGGCCCCCAGGCAGCGCCAGTTGAGCCGGGCGGAACTGCACACCCTGGCCGACGCCGGAGTGGCGATCGGCAACCACACCGCCTCCCACCCCTGCCTCGACCGCTGCGACGACGTCGAAATCGACGCCCAACTCGTCGGCTCGCACGACCGGTTGACGCACTGGATGGGCCGCCCGCCGACCAGCTTCGCCTACCCCAACGGCAACTACGACCCGCGCGCCGACCGGGTGCTGCGCACCCTCGGGTACCGTACGGGGTTCCTGTTCGACCACCGGCACGCCGAACTGGCCCCGGCACACCGGCTGCGCATCAGCCGGCTGCGGGTCAACTCGCACACCGGACGGGACCGCTTCGACACCATCCTGTCCGGACTGCACCCGGCCGTGCACCGGCTGCGCGGCGGCCGCTGAGCACACCGAGGAGGGGGGAGCAGTGCCGGAGATCCACCGCACGCCCGAACTGGACGGCGAACTCGTGCACGACTGGCGCGAGTTGGTCGACCAGGACCCGGACGGATCCTGGTTCGCCGGGCCGGACTGGGTGCTCGCCTGGTGGCGCACCCTGGGCGCCGGACAGCCGGGCGAGGTCGCGGTGTGGCGCGGACCGGACGGCCGGGCCGAGGCGGTGCTGCCGCTCGCCGCCGTCCGGCTGCGGGCGCACCGCAGACTGCCCGTCGAGGTGCCCGCGCTCACCCTGCTCGGCACCGGGCCGGGTGCCGCCGACCACTGCGGCCCCGCCGTCCGCCCGCACCGGCGCGCCGAGGTCGCCGCGTGGCTGGCCGAACGCTCCCGCCGCACCACCCTGTGGCTGCCCGGACTGGACGCCGCGCACGACGACCTGCTGCCGCCCGGCGCCCGGCCGGTCGACCGCTCGGCCTGCCCGCGCGCCGACCTCACCGACGGCCCCGACCGGCTCGGCTCCCGGGACTTCCGGGCCGCCAACCGGCGCGCCCACCGCCGCCTCGCCGCCGCCGGCGTCAGCTTCCACTGGCTGCCGCCCGGCACCGCCGAGCCCGGGCTGCTGGACGACCTGCTGCACCTGCACCGGCTGCGCCGGCAGGCCGTCGCGGGCGGGGCCAGCAGCTTCGCCGCCGACCGGCTGCCGCTGCACCGGCAGCTGCTCCGGGGCGCCGCGCCCGGCCGCGGCCCGGCCTTCCAGATCGCCCGGCACCGCGACGAACTCGTCGGCGTGCTCTACGGCTTCCGCTGGGCCGACCGGTTCGCCTACTACCAGACCGGCTGGGACCCGCGCTGGGCCGCCGAGTCGCTGGGCACCGCGCTGGTCGACGCGGCGATCCGCAACTGCGCCGCCGAGGGCGTGCGGACCTTCGACTTCCTGCGCGGCCGGGAACCGTACAAGTACCGGTTCGGCGCGGTCGACCGGACCGACACCGGCTGGCTGCTGCCGCACGGCCCCGGCGGGGCGCTGCTCGCGCTCAAGCACCGCCTGCGGAAGGCGGGTTGACGGGGATCGGGGTGGCGTCGGGCGGCCTCAGGCCCGGACGTCGCCGTCCAGGTAGACCCACTCGCCCCCGTGCCGGACGAAGCGGCTGTGCTCGTGCAGCGCGCCGGCCCGGCCGCCCTCCAGGTAGTGGGCGCGGAACTCGACGCTGCCCTCGGTGTGGAACGGGCCGCCCTCGGTGGCGCCCAGGATCTCCAGGCGCTCCCAGCGCAGCGAGGGGTCGAAGTCGACCGAGGCGGGCCGGGTCTCCGGGTGCCAGGAGCGCAGCAGATAGGGCTCGTCGCGGACCGCGAAGGCGCTGAACCGGGAGCGCATCAACTGCTCGGCGCTGCTCGCCGCGGCCTCGCCGCGGTGCAGGCGGCCGCAGCACTCGGCGTACCGGGCGGACCGGCCGCAGGGGCAGTCGGCGGGCGCGGCGGGGGCGGGGGCGGGGGTGCGTCGGCGGGCCATGTGGTCCATTATCGCGCGGCCGGGCCCCCGTCCCGGCAGTGTGATTGTCGACTTTTGTCTGGTTCGCCCCGGTGTGGCGCAGGCATGGGTCCGGGCGGCGCGGGCAGGATGGGCGCGTGCCGCGCCCGGCGCGGCACCGGATGGACGACCGTCGGCGAGGCGAAGGGAACCGCGATGAGCGACCACCACCACAACGTGCTGCTGCTCGGCTTCACCGATCCGGCGGACTGCCGCCGCGCCTACGAGGACGCGATGCACCTGCCGGGGCTCCGGCAGGTCGCGGTGCTGGAGCGCGACGCCGAGGGGATCGTCGACATCCCGGAGAGCCACATCCGCGGCGCGGGCGTCCCCACCGTCGGGTCCGGCCTGGTCGGCGGCCTGGTCGGGCTGCTCGGCGGCCCGATCGGCGTGCTGCTGGGGTTCGCCGCCGGCGCGGTGATCGGCAACGCCGCCGAGCAGGCCGAGATCACCGACGGCGGCGCGGGCCTGATCGTGCTCTCCTCGCGGGTCGACAACGGGAAGGCGCTGCTGGTGGTCTACCTGACCGAGCAGCACGAGGGGCCCGCCGACGAACTGGCCGCGAAGTACGGCGCCCCGGTGGAGCGGATCTCCGCCGAGCAGTTCGCCGAGCAGGTGCGGATCGCCAAGGAGAGGGCGATGGAGGAGTGACGGCCCCCGGAGCCCGGCGGCGGCTCAGAAGTACGGGCGGTAGCCGTCCTTGAGCCGGTCGAGGTCGCGCCGCTCGCGCTTGGTCGGCCGCCCGGCGCCGCGGTCGCGCTGGGCGCCCGCCGCCGGGCGCTCCTCGCGCGGCGGCGGCGGGGGGCTGTGGTCCACGTAGCAGGTCTCGGCGACCGGGGCGCCGACCCGCTTGGCGATCGGCCGCACCACCTGGACGACCCGCTCCCGGCCCTCGATCCGCACCCGCACGTCGTCACCCGGCTTGACGTGCTGCGCGGGCTTCGCGGTGGCCCCGTTCACCTTCACGTGCCCGGCCCGGCAGGCCGCGCCCGCCGCCGAGCGGGTCTTGATCAGCCGGACCGCCCAGATCCAGCTGTCGATCCGCACGCTCACCTCGTCCGCACTCATGGCACGACTCTAGTCGGGCCGCCCTTTTTGCAACTAGTTGCACGCTCGGTCCGTCGCGCCCTACCGTTGGGTAACAAATCCCGACCGGAGGCGTCGATGACCGCTGCGTACCCCCACCTGCTGGCCCCGCTGGACCTGGGGTTCACCACCCTGCCGAACCGGGTGGTGATGGGCTCCATGCACGTCGGGCTGGAGGAGGCCGAGCACGGCTTCGAGCGGATGGCCGCCTTCTACGCGGAGCGCGCCCGCGGCGGCGTCGGCCTGATCGTCACCGGCGGCATCGCCCCCAACGAGGCCGGGCGGCCCTGGGCGGGCGGCGCCAAGCTCACCACCGAGCAGGAGGCCGCCGAGCACCGGGCGATCACCGACGCCGTGCACGCCGCGGGCGGGAAGATCGCCCTGCAGATCCTGCACTTCGGCCGGTACGCGTACCACGAGGACCTGGTCGCCCCGTCCGCGCTGCAGGCTCCGATCAGCCCGTACGTCCCGCACGAGCTCACCGCCGAGCAGATCGAGCAGACGATCGAGGACTTCGCCCGCTGCGCCGCACTCGCCCGCTCCGCCGGGTACGACGGCGTCGAGGTGATGGGCTCCGAGGGCTACCTGATCAACGAGTTCACCGCCGCGCGGACCAACCACCGCACCGACGAGTGGGGCGGCGGCTACGAGAACCGGATGCGCTTCCCGGTCGAGATCGTCCGGCGGGTGCGCGAGCGGGTCGGACCGGACTTCATCCTGGTCTACCGGCTCTCCATGCTCGACCTCGTCCCCGGCGGCTCCACCTTCGAGGAGGTGGTCCGGCTCGCCCGCGAGGTCGAGGCCGCCGGGGCCACCGTCATCAACACCGGCATCGGCTGGCACGAGGCCCGGATCCCCACCATCGCCACCTCGGTGCCGCGCGGCGCCTACGCCTGGGTCACCAGGAAGCTGATGGGGCGGGTCGGCATCCCGCTGGTCACCACCAACCGGATCAACACCCCCGAGCTGGCCGAGGAGCTGCTCGCCACCGGGCACGCCGACCTGGTCTCGCTGGCCCGGCCGATGCTCGCCGACCCCGCCTTCGTGAACAAGGCCGCCGCGGGCACCCCCGAGGCCATCAACACCTGCATCGGCTGCAACCAGGCCTGCCTGGACCACACCTTCAGCGCGAAGATCACCTCCTGCCTGGTCAACCCGCGCGCCTGCCACGAGACCGAACTCGTCCTCGCCCCCACCCGCCGCGCCAAGCGGATCGCCGTGGTCGGCGCCGGACCGGCCGGACTCGCCTTCGCCACCGCCGCCGCCGGCCGCGGCCACCGGGTCACCCTGTTCGACGCCGCGGAGGAGGTCGGCGGCCAGCTGAACGTCGCCCGGCGGGTGCCCGGCAAGCAGGAGTTCGACGAAACGCTGCGCTACTACCGGCACGAACTCGCCCGCACCGGCGTCGAGTTGCGCCTCGGCGCGGTCGTCGGCCCGGAGCAGCTGACCGGCTGGGACGAAGTGGTGCTGGCCACCGGCGTCACCCCGCGCACCCCCGCCATCGACGGCGTCGACCACCCCAGCGTGCTCGGCTACCTGGACGTGCTGCAGGGCCGCGCGAAGGCCGGCGCGAAGGTCGCGGTGATCGGCGCGGGCGGCATCGGCTTCGACGTCGCCGAGTACCTCACCGACCCGGGCGCGGACGCCCCCGACTTCCTCGCCCGGTGGGGCGTCGACCGCTCGTACGCCGGCCCCGGCGGCCTGGCCGCCCCCGAGCGGCCCGCGAGCCCGCGCCAGGTCTTCCTGCTCCAGCGCAAGAGCGGCAAGGTCGGCGCCGGACTCGGCAAGACCACCGGCTGGATCCACCGCACCGAACTGCGCCACCGCGGCGTGGTGAGCGTCCCCGGCGTCGAGTACCGGCGGATCGACGACGCGGGCCTGCACGTCACCGTGGACGGTGAGGATCGGCTGCTCCCCGTCGACACCGTGGTGCTCTGCGCGGGCCAGGAACCCCGCCGCGACCTGCTCGACGCCCTGCGCGAGCGCGGCGTCGAACCCCACCTGATCGGCGGCGCGGACGTGGCCGCCGAGCTCGACGCCAAGCGCGCCATCGACCAGGGCACCCGGCTGGCCGCCGCGCTCTGACCGGCACGTGCGCTGACCGGCGCGTGCTCTGAGCGGCACGCGCCGGGACCGGCACGCGCCGGGACCGGCGCGCCGGGCGGCCGTCAGCCGGCGAGCAGCCCGAAGCCCGCGGCCGCTCCCGCGAGGCCCGGCCGGCCGAGCAGCGCCGGTGGTCGGTTGCGGTAGTCCGGCGCGCCGGTGCTCACCGGTCGGCCGCGGGGGAGGGGGCCGCCGTGCGGTGGGCGGCGAGGGCGGCCTCCAGCGCGGCCAGCGCCCGGTCGGTGTAGCCGCCGGCCCGGTGGGAGGGCCCCCGCTGGACGGCGGAGCAGGTGACGGTGCCACCGTCCAGCAGGTCGATGTCCAGGATCCGGACCAGCGAGAAGCCCGCGATCCGGTCCCAGGGCACCGTCCTGGTGAAGAACAGGTTGCGGACCAGCACCCCCGCCGGGGTCGGGATCACCGCCAGCCGGGCCGTCCGGACGGCGCAGAGCAGGGCGGCCAGGCCGACTCCGCCCTGGCCGAGCACCTGCTCGGCGCCGTGCTGCTCCGGCGCGCCGACCAGCAGCACGGCGCCCAGCGCGCCGAGCAGCACGCCCAGCACGGGGTACCACGGGTTCGTGTACTTCTTCGGGCGCGTCACGGCGTCCTCCGGGGCTGCTCGGGTCGTACGGGCGGTTCGGGCCGGTGCTCCGGGAGCGGGGTGGCGCGCATCCGGCGGCGGTAGCGGTGGAGCCAGACCGGGTCGAACCGGCTGCGCGTGACCGCGTCGCCCTTCAGCAGCGGCGGCAGGCCCCGTTCGGCCCGGGCGGCCTGGTCCCGCTGGGCGTCGAAGCCCCAGAGGGAGGTGAGCCAGGCCGCGCCGAAGACCAGGGCGAAGCCGGTGATCCCGCGGGCGGGCGGGTGCAGGGCGGCGACCGTGCCCGCCACCGCCAGGCAGCCGACGAGCAGCGGCACCAGGACGGCGGGGGACAGCCGGCGGCGCAGCCGGGTGAGCGGGCAGACCGCGACGGCGGCGGCCACCGACAGCACGGTCAGCGCCCGCCAGGCGGACTCGGCGCCGCTCACCGGGCGCCCGCCGGGGGCGCGTCCGGGCGGCCGGGCAGCACCGGGAGGGGGCCGGTGAACCGCGGCGACGGGCTCTCGTGCTTCTTCACGGCCACCTGCGGGTTCGGGAGCGGGGGCGGAGTGAAGGAATCGTACAGAGCGGCCCCGCGGGCCGGGCCGCGGGTGCCGGGTGCGGGCGCGCGGACGCGCGGACGCCCACCGGGGCCGGGGGCTCCGGTGGGCGTCGGCGGTGCTCAGTAGAGCGAGACCCCGTACGCGGAGAGGGCCTCGGTGACGGGCTGGAAGAAGGTGGTGCCGCCGGAGGTGCAGTCGCCGCTGCCGCCGGAGGTCAGGCCCAGGGCCTTGGTGCCGTCGTACAGCGGGCCGCCGGAGTCGCCGCCCTCGGCGCAGACGGTGGTCTGGATCAGGCCGCTGACGGTGCCGCCGTCGGAGTAGCGGACGGTGGCGTTCAGCGCGGTGACCTTGCCGCTGTGGGTGCCGGTGGTCGAGCCGGTGCGCTTGACGGCCTCGCCGACGTACGCGTTCGCGGCCGTGAAGCCGCCCGGGTGGCTGAGCGAGGTGTTGGTGTAGCGGACCAGGGCGTAGTCGTTGCCGGGGAAGCTGGACCCGGCGGTGGTGCCGGCCACCGTGCTCTGGCCGGAGTTGGTGTACCAGGTGCTCGCGATGTTGCCGCAGTGCCCGGCGGTCAGGAAGTAGTACGTGCTGCCCTTGACCACGTTGAAGCCCAGCGAGCAGCGGTAGCCGCCGCCGTAGATCGCGGCGCCCGCGGACAGCTTCGGGCTGAAGGTGCCGGGGGCGCGCTCGACCTTCAGCCGGGCGGAGTCCGCCCCGGCGGCCGCGGTGAGGCGGGCCAGCGCGGCGGGGGTGACGGTGCTGTCGGCGGTCACCACGACCTTCCCGGAGGCCGGATCGGTGTGCCAGGCGATGCCGTTGACGCCGCTGAGCTCGACCGAGTCGCTGACCCGGGCCAGGGCGGCGGTGGCGTCCGGCGCCGCGGTGGCGGCCCCGGCGGCGGGCACCGCGAGGGCGGTCGCCGCGGCGAGGGCGGCGGCGACGGCGAGCAGGCGGTCGCCGGTGCGGCGCGGGCGGGAGGTGGTGCGCGTGGTCCTCACAGATCTCCTCCTGGGGGAGTGGGAGAGGCCCTGGGGTAGGGGCCGTGAGGCGCGGGCAGGGGAGGTCGGCACCGGCTCGTGGCCCGGTGCTTGATCTGACCCTGACAGGCGCTACCCGGGAGTATGCGGACGTCCGGCGCGACCGCGCAAGACCCCGTAAGCGCTTTCCCGTCCGACCGGTCGGTCGGCAACGCCGTTTCGCGGCAACCCTCCTGAGCCGACGTCACGGGTCGGCGCACCCGCCGGCGCCCGGCCTGCCCGTACGATCTGCCGCATGTCACTGCCGCACGCGATCCTCACCGCCCTGCTGGAGAAGCCGTCCTCGGGGCTGGAGTTGACCCGGCGGTTCGACCGGTCGATCGGGTTCTTCTGGTCGGCCACCCACCAGCAGATCTACCGCGAGCTGGGACGGCTGGAGGGCGCCGGCCTGGTCCGGGCGTCCGGGCCGGGCGCGGGACGCGGGCAGCGCAAGGAGTACGAGGTGCTGCCGGACGGGCGGGCCGAGCTGGCCCGCTGGACCGCCCTGCCGCAGGACCCGAAGCCGGTCCGGGATCCGCTGCTGCTGCGCCTGCGGGCGGCGGCCGTGCTGGGGCTGGACGGGCTGGCGGAGGAGCTGGCCCGGCACCGCGAGCTGCACCGGGCGCAGCTGGCGGAGTACCTGGAGATCGAGCGGCGGGACTTCCCGCCGGACGCGGCGGCCGGGGAGAACCGGCTGCAGCACCTGGTGCTGCGCGGCGGCATCCAGCTGGAGTCGTTCTGGCTGGCCTGGCTGGACGAGGCGCTGGGGGAGAGCGGGTCGGTGGGGGAGGCGGTGCGGGAGGGGCGGGAATAGGGGCGGGTGGCGTGCCGTTGTCGCGAGTGGTTGAATGTTGAATCAACCTCGAAGGAGTTGAGAGCGGTGCAGTTCGGCATCTTCAGCGTCGGCGACGTGACCACCGACCCCACCACCGGGCGGACCCCCACCGAGCACGAGCGGATCAAGGCCATGGTGGCCATCGCGCTCAAGGCGGAGGAGGTCGGACTCGACGTGTTCGCCACCGGCGAGCACCACAACCCGCCGTTCGTCCCGTCCTCGCCGACCACCATGCTCGGCTACGTCGCGGCCCGCACCGAGAAGCTGATCCTCTCCACCTCCACCACGTTGATCACCACCAACGACCCGGTGAAGATCGCCGAGGACTTCGCGATGCTCCAGCACCTCGCCGAGGGCCGGGTCGACGTGATGATGGGCCGCGGCAACACCGGCCCGGTCTACCCCTGGTTCGGCAAGGACATCCGCCAGGGCATCCCGCTCGCGGTCGAGAACTACGCGCTGCTGCACCAGCTGTGGCGCGAGGAGAACGTCGACTGGCAGGGCCGCTTCCGCACCCCCCTGCAGTCCTTCACCTCCACCCCGCGCCCGCTCGACGGAACGCCGCCGTTCGTCTGGCACGGCTCCATCCGCAGCCCCGAGATCGCCGAACAGGCCGCCTACTACGGCGACGGCTTCTTCGCGAACAACATCTTCTGGCCCAAGGAGCACTTCCAGAAGCTGATCAACCTCTACCGGGAGCGCTACGCCCACTACGGCCACGGCACCCCCGAGCAGGCGGTCGTCGGCCTCGGCGGGCAGGTCTTCATGCGGAAGAACTCGCAGGACGCCGTCCGCGAGTTCCGCCCGTACTTCGACAACGCCCCCGTCTACGGCCACGGCCCCTCGCTGGAGGAGTTCACCGAGCAGACCCCGCTCACCGTCGGCAGCCCGCAGGAGGTCATCGAGAAGACCCTCGCCTTCCGCGAGACCTTCGGCGACTACCAGCGCCAGCTGTTCCTGATGGACCACGCCGGGCTCCCGCTCAAGACCGTCCTCGAACAGCTCGACCTGCTCGGCGAGGAGGTCGTCCCCGTGCTGCGCGCCGAGTTCGCGAAGAACCGGCCGGCCGGGGTGCCCGACGGGCCCACCCACGCCGCGCGCGTCGCGGCCGCCCGGGCGGAGGAGGTGGCGGCGAAGTGAGCACCCTCAAGCTCGTCGTGGTGACGGCCGGGCTCAGCGTCCCGTCCTCCACCCGGCTGCTCGCCGACCGGCTCGCCGAGGCCGCCGCCCGCGACCTGCGCGAGGCCGGGCGGGAGGTGGACGTCCGGACCGTCGAACTGCGCGAACTCGCCCGGGACGTCGCCGACAACCTGGTCACCGGCTTCCCGCCGCCCGCGCTGGCCGAGGCCGTCCGGGCGGTGGAGGAGGCGGACGGGATCATCGCGGTCACGCCGATCTTCTCCGCGTCCTACAGCGGCCTGTTCAAGTCCTTCGTCGACGTGCTCGACCGGGACGCGCTGACCGGGAAGCCCGTGCTGATCGCGGCCACCGGCGGCACCGCCCGGCACAGCCTCGCCCTCGAACACGCCGTGCGGCCGCTGTTCGCCTACCTGCGGGCCGTGGTCCTCCCCACCGCGGTGTTCGCCGCCTCCGAGGACTGGGGCGCCGACGGCGCCGACGGCTCCCTCGCCGGACGGATCGCCCGCGCGGCCGGCGAACTCGCCGAGAGCCTCGCCGGCCGGCCCGCCGCGGCCCCCCGTGCCCGGGCGGCCGAGCAGGTCGTCCCCTTCGCCCAGCAACTCGCGGCGCTGCGCGCCCACTGACACCCAGGAGGTACGGCCATGGAACCCCAGGTCCGTGACAACACCGAGCAGTCCCGCTTCGAGATCAGCACCGACGCCGGGCAGGCCGGCTTCGCCGAGTACCAACTCCGCGACGGGGGAAGCACGGTGGCGTTCGTGCACACCGTCATCGACCCCGCCTTCGAGGGGCAGGGCCTCGGCGGCAAGCTGGCCCGCGCCGCGCTGGACGCCGTCCGCGAGCGCGGCGCGAGCGTCCTGCCGTACTGCCCGTTCATCCGCGGCTGGATCGCCAAGCACCCGGAGTACGTGGACCTGGTGCCGGCGGACAAGCGCGGCAAGTTCGACCTCTGAGGCCCGCTGCCTTCGCCTTCCGGCGGTTCTTGCCGGGGTTTGCCGGGTGCGTTCGGGGCGTGGACGAACCGCCCGGCGAGGGCTATCGTCGCGGGTCGTGACCTTCTCCATCGTGGCCCGTCAGGGCACCGCGCTCGGTGTCGCCGTGGCGAGCAAGTTCCTGTCGGTCGGTGCGCTGGTGCCCGCGGCCGAGGTCGGTGTCGGCGCGCTCGCGACGCAGGCGTGGGCCAATGTCGCGTACCGGCCGCAGGGGTTGGCGATGCTGCGCAGCGGGGTCGGGCCGGCCGGGGCGCTGGCGGCGCTGCTGGCGGCGGACGAGGGGCGGGCGCACCGGCAGCTGGGGGTGGTCGGGGCGGACGGGACCGCGGTGACGTACACCGGGGAGGAGTGCCTGCCCTGGGCGGGCGGGCTGGCCGGGGACGGCTACGCGGTGCAGGGGAACGTCCTGACCGGGCCCGAGGTGGTCCGGGACACGGCGGCGGTCTGGCTGGCCTCCGCCGAACTGCCGTTCGCGGAACGGCTGGTGGCCGCGCTCGCGGCGGGTGACGCGGCGGGCGGGGACGCCCGGGGGCGGCAGAGCGCCGCGCTGTACGTGGTCGACCCGGGGCGGGGGGTCGGTGGCTGGGGGGACACCGCGTACGACCTGCGGGTGGACGACCACGCCGATCCGGTGGCCGAGTTGCGCCGGCTGCTGGCCGTCCACGAGGTGCTGCACGGGGCGTCGGACCCGGCGGAGCTGCTTCCGCTGGAGGGCGAACTCGCCGCCGAGGTACGGGAGTTGCTGGGCGCTCTCGGGTACGACTCGCTGGACCGCTGGGCGGGCCTGGAGAACCTGGAGGGCCGCCTCGCCGAGGGCCGGATCGACCCGGTGGTGCTGGCGCACCTGCGGACGGCCGCCGGGGCGTGACGGCCGTCCGCAGGTGGTGGCGCGACGGTCAGGCGACCACGAAGTAGAACGTCTCGTTCTCCCCGCCGTCCGCGTTGACCTGGGCGTTGACGGTGCCGCCGGGGCCGGTCGCGGTGGTGACGCCGCTGCCGGTGACCAGGCGCAGGTAGGTGCCGGGGAAGGCCGCCGACTCGAACGAGGCGGTGCCGCTGGTCTGCGGCAGGACGCGGTACTTCTCGTACGGGCCGGCCCCGAACTGGGCGTTGACCTTGCCGCCGCCGGCCTGGCTGGCCGGGACGCCGGTGCCGTCCAGCCGCAGGAAGACGTTCGAGAAGGCGGTGGACTCGAAGGCGAACGAGCCGTCGGCCTGCGCGCGGACCTTGAAGGTGGTCAGCGGGCCCAGGCCGTACTGGGCGTTGACGGTGCCGCCGCCCCCGTCGGTGGCGGAGGTGACGCCGGTGCCGTCCAGGCGCACGAAGATGTTGTGGAAGAAGGCGGACTGGATGGCGACGGGCACGTCGCCGAGCTTCACGAGGTCGGCTGCGGTCAAGGGCATGCTGGGACTTCCCCACTTCCGTCTGGTCGGGTCGCGGAGCCGGTCGGGTGCGGTACTCCGCGTGGCGGTGCGGTCACACCCTGTCCCGCGCCGCCGCCCCCGGGGTACCGGGCAGATCCGCGTATTGACCCGGTCGCCCCGGCGCGGAGCAGGGGCGACCGGTCCGTTCCGGGCGCGTGTCCCGAACCGGACGACGCCCCTCCGTCCGCGCTTCGTACGAGGAGGCTTCGTACCGGCGTCCGGCCGCCCGTGGACGTACGGCCCCGACCGCCTCGCTCAGCGGGCCGGGGCCGGGGCCGGGGCCGGGGCCGGAGCCGGGGCCGGGGCCTGTGTCTGGGCCGGGGCCGGGGCCAGGGCCGAGGTCAGGTCGGCGATCAGGTCGTCCGGGTCCTCCAGGCCGACGGACAGCCGCAGCAGCGCCGGGGACGGCCGGTGGGCGGCGGCGACCGGGCGGTGGGTGAGCGAGGCGGGGTGCTGGACCAGGGTGTCGACGCCGCCGAGCGAGACGGCGTGGGTGATCAGCTCGCAGCGCTCGGCGACCGCCGCGGCGTGCGCGAACCCGCCCGCGACCTCGAAGGCCAGCACGCTGCCCCCGCCCAGCAGTTGGCGGCCGAGCAGCGGCGAACCGGACCGGCCCGGGTAGTGCACGGCGGTGACCTCGGGCCGCCCGGCCAGCCAGTCGGCGAGCCGGAAGGCGGTGGCGGAGGCGGCGCGCACCCGCAGCGGGAGGGTCTGCAGGCCGCGGTGCAGCAGGTAGCCGGCCAGCGGGTGCAGCACCGCGCCGGTGACGGCCCGGACCCGGCGCAGCCGCTCCGCCCAGTCGGGGGTGCAGGCGACCGCCCCGGCGAGCACGTCGCCGTGGCCGCCGATCGCCTTGGTCGCGGAGTGCAGCACCAGGGTGGCGCCGAACGCCGCGGGCCGCTGCAGCACCGGGGTGGCGAAGGTGTTGTCGACCAGCAGCGGCACGCCGCCGCAGCGTTCGGCGAGCGCCGTCAGGTCGAGCAGGTCCAGGGTGGGGTTCCCCGGGGTCTCGACCAGGACCAGCCCGGTGTCGGGGCGCAGCGCCGCGGCGAGGGTGTCGGGGGCGGCCCAGGTCACCTCGGTGCCGAGCAGGCCGGAGTCCAGCAGGTGGTCGGAGCCGCCGTACAGCGGGCGCAGCGCGACCACGTGCCGGCGGCCGTCCGCGGCGGCGGCCAGCAGGCAGGCGGAGAGCGCGGCCATGCCGGAGGAGAAGGCCACCGCCTCGGCGCAGCCCTCCAGTTCGGCCAGCGCCCGTTCGAAGCGGGCGACGGTGGGGTTCCACAGCCGCTGGTAGACCAGGCCGCCGGCGGCGGGCGGCCGTCCGCCGCCGGCCAGCGCCTGGTAGGCGTCGCCGCCGGCGCCGAGGTCCGGTACCGGGTAGGTGGTGGACAGGTCGAGCGGGGGGACGTGCGTGCCGAGTCCGGCGAGGTCCTCGCGGCCGGCGTGCACGGCTCGGGTGTCGAGTCGGCTCATGGCCGTGATGGTGAAGTTGGAAGTGTTGAATGGCCAGGGCGGCGGCAGATGATTCGGTCCGGGCGGGGGCGCTCTTGCGGATGTTCGGCGCGGGCCGCCACGCTGGGGGCGTGCCGAACATTCCACGGGGCCGCGCGGCGGGGCTCGACGCGGTCGACCGGGCGATCGTCCGGGAGTTGCTGGCCGACGCCCGGACGCCCAACAACGCGCTGGCGGAACGGGTCGGCGTCGCGCCGTCCACCTGCCTGGCCCGGGTGCGGGCGCTGCGCGAGCGCGGGGTGATCGCCGGCTACCACGCGGAGGTGGACCTGCCCTCGGTCGGGCTGCCGCTGCAGGCGATGATCTCGGTGCGGCTGCGGGCGCACACCCGGGAGCAGAACGGCAGCTTCCGGGCCGCCGCGCCGCACCTGCCGGGCGTGCTGGCGGTGTTCCACATGGCGGGCAGCGACGACTACCTGCTGCACGTGGCGGTGGCCGACCCGGAGGCGCTGCGCTGCTTCGTGGTCGACCACCTGACGGCCCACCCGGCGGTCGCGCAGACCCGCACCAACCTGGTCTTCGAGCGGGTCCCGGGCGGCGGTCCGAAGATCTGACCCATCGTCAATACGCCGTCAATCCGCTTATAGCCAGCCGCGTTTGGCGGCCTGCAGGCCGGCCTGGAAGCGGGTCTGGGCGTTCAACTCGCCCATCAGCTGGGCGATCCGGCGGGTCATGGTGCGCTGGGTGATGCCCAGGCTGCGGGCGATCGCCGCGTCCTTCGCGCCCGCCGCCATCATGGCGAGCAACTCGCGGTCCTTGTCGTCGAGTTCGTCGCGCGGCCGGTCCGCGGCCAGCGGGGTGGCACGCTCCCACAGCAGGTCGAAGCAGGTGACCAGGGCGGTCAGCAGCGGGGAGGGGCGGATCCACAGCGCGGCGGTGGACTCGGTGGCCTCGAAGCTCAGCGGGATCATCGCACAGCGCCGGTCCGCGACCAGCATCTTCATCCGCACCGAGGGCAGGCTGCGGGCCTGCTCCCCGGCGTCCACGCAGCGCAGCACGAACTCCCGCTTGTCGGCGCTCTCCAGGCCCGGCGCGTCGTACAGCACCCGGCACTCCACGCCCCGGGCGAGCAGTTGGAACTCGATCGGGTTGTCGGTCGGGCTGTCGAAGTACGGCGGGCAGTCGATCGCCAGGATCTCCTGCTGGGCGCCGAGTTGGAGCTGTTCGGCGCGGTGCCGCAACGCGTCCTGTCCTTCGACCAGTTCGACCATCCCCCAGCCTTCGGCCGGGAGGTGCCCCCTTGCTGGAGACGGACGGCCCGAGGTCGGCGTACGTGACCGCCAGTTCCCTGACCCGCACCCGTAGTTGGTCGAGCTCCTGTTGGCGCCGGGTGGCCAGCGCGTCCACCGCGACCTCCGGCGGGGCGGCGGTGTACCTGGTCGGGCTGCCGGCCAGCCTGGTCACCAGGCCGGCCGCCACCAGGCGGTGCAGGGCGGTGCGCAGTGCGCTGGGGGCGGCGTCCACCGAGTCGGCGAGGCGGGCGGAGGTGGAGCGCGGGGCGGCCAGCACCCGCAGGTACAGGGCGCTCTCCAGCGGGCCGAGGCCGAGGGGCTCCAGCAGGTCGTCGGACATGATCCCCAGGATATGGCGGGCGTTGGCGAGTTGTGGCCACTGTCCAGCATCCGCCGCCGCAGTTCAGGGCGTTCGGCCTTACCGTACTGAGTATCGGTAATCTGTCCGGTTCACTCGGACGGGGCAGGGCTGCCGAGCCCCGACGCGGCCGGACAACGGCGCCCTTCCGCTCCCACCCGGTCGCCCCCGTTCGTGAAGGGACCGACCATGGCTGTCGCGGACCCACCCCAGACCGTGCGCTACCGCCTGAGCCTGGCGACCGTACCCGCGTCCGTGCCCGAGGCGCGCCGCGGCGTGCGGGCCGAACTGGCCGCCCGCGGACTGGACGCGGACCACCCGCTGACCGACACGGTGCTGCTGGTGGTGAGCGAACTGGTCACCAACGCGGTCCGCCACGCCGCCCCCCGCTCGCCCCGCACCACGCTGCAACTCGACTTCGGCGAGCGGGAGTTGACCGTCCGGGTGCACGACCGCCACCCGCACTGTCCGCAGCGCCGCGAGGTCCCGCACGAGGACGGCAGCGGCGGCTGGGGCCTGGCCCTGGTGCACGAACTGGCCGCGCTGGCGGGCGGGGCGGCGGAGGCCGTCGCGGACGAGGACGGCGGCGGCAAGACCATGCTGGTGCGGCTCCCGCTGGAGTGCTGAGCGCGCGGCGCCGAAGGCTGGCGCGGGGCCGGCGCCGCGTCCCGGCGGACGCCGGTTGGGAAGACGATCGTCGGACGACCCCGCAGCCTCCACTCTGCTGCACGCTCAGAGTTATTGCAAGTAAGTCGCAATAAGGCGGGCCGCCGGGCCCGTCGGACGCGACGCACCCGGCAGGCGCCCGGCAGGCGCCCGGCGGCCCCGGGGGCGCTCAGCAGCTCCGCAGTGCGCCCGGCGCGCGCAGGCTCTGCAGCGACGGGTACCCGTCCACCGCCATCAGCAGGTCCGCTTCTGCCAGCAGCGAGCGCAGCACGTGCACCACCCCCGCCTCGCCGCCCAGCGCCAGCCCGTACACGTACGGCCGGCCCACGCCGACCGCCGTCGCGCCCAGCGCCAGCGCCTTCACCGCGTCCGCGCCGCTGCGCACGCCCGAGTCGAACAGCACCGGAAGGCCGTCCGCCGCCTCGACCACCTCGGCCAGCGACGCCAGCGCGGGCAGCCCGCCGTTCGCCTGCCGCCCGCCGTGGTTCGAGCAGTAGATCCCGTCCACGCCCGCGTCCTTCGCCCGGCGCACGTCCTCCGGGTGACACAGGCCCTTCAGTGCGATCGGCAGGCTGGTCAGCGAACGCAGCCACGGCAGGTCGTCCCAGGTCAGCGGGTTGCCGAAGATCTGCACCCAGTCCATCACCGCACCGCGCGGGTCCCCGTCCGGGTCCTGCAGCCGGGCCCGGAACACCGGGTCGGAGGTGTAGTTCGCCAGGCAGTGGCCGCGCAGCTGCGGGAAGCTGCCGCTGCCCAGGTCGCGCGGCCGCCAGCCGGTCACCCAGGTGTCCAGGGTGACCACGATCGCCTTGAACCCGGCCGCCTCGGCCCGGTGCACCAGCGACTCGGCCAGCGCCCGGTCGGTCGGCGTGTACAGCTGGAAGAACCCGGGCGTGCCGCCCAGCTCCGCCGCCACCGCCTCCATCGGGTCCACCGACAGCGTGGACGCCACCATCGGCACCCCCGTGCGGGCCGCCGCCCGGGCCGTCGCCAGGTCCCCGTGCCCGTCCGGCGCGCACAGCCCCACCACCCCCACCGGGGCCAGGAACAGCGGCGAGGCCAGCTCCAGCCCGAACAGCTCCACCCGCAGGTCCCGCTCCTTCGCGCCGACCAGCATCCGCGGCACCAGCCCCCACCGCTCGAACGCCGCGGCGTTCGCCCGCTGGGTGTGCTCGTCACCCGCCCCGCCCGCCACGTACGACCACAGCTCCGGCGTCAGCGCGTGCCGCGCCCGCTCGGCCAGGCCCTCGTACGTCATGGGGAACTTCGGGGCGACGCCGAACAGCGCCTCGAAATAGACCTCGTTCTGGTAGTCGCCGAACTGGGGGGCCATGCGCGCTCCTCGGTGGGCCGGGTGGGGTGGGGCCACGTTCCAACGGTTACCCGCGGGTAGTCAAGGGTCGGCCGGCCACCGCCGCCGCGCCCTTTCCCCGGCGCGGTCGATCGCCCTCCCGGTGGAAGATCAACCGGAGGTAGCCTGGCAGCGGATGTGGTGACCATGCGAGCGAACGAACCCCAGGCGTCCGGGACGGCGATCCCCGAGGTCCCGTTCACCGCGCCACCCGGCGGACCGGTCGGCGTCGAAGTCATGACCCTCGCCGAACTCCGCACCCGCCGCGCCACCGCGGCGGCCGCCGCGGGCGACTTCCACCGGCCCCAGCGCCCCGCCTTCCACCACCTGCTCACCCTCGACCGCGGCACCCTGCACCACACCGTCGACTTCACCGCGCACACCGTCCGACCCGGCAGCTGGCTGTGGGTCCGGCCCGGACAGGTCCAGCAGTGGGGCGAGCTCGGCGACGCCGACGGCACCCTGGTCCTGTTCGAACCCGGCTTCCCCGACCCCGCGACGGTCGCCGCCGCCCGCCTCGACGACCCCTTCGCCGCCGCCGTCCTGCACACCGACGGGCCGGAACGCGAAGCGCTGCGGCACGCGGTGCGGCACCTCCACCGCGAGTACGCCTCCGGCGCGGACCTGCCCGCCGAGATCCACCACGCCCTGCTGCGCCACCTGCTCGCCGCGCTCCTGCTGCGCCTCGCCAACCCGCCCGCGCCGTGCGGCAGCGCCGCGACCGAACCCGGCGAGACCTACCGGCGCTTCCGGCAGGCCGTCGAACACCACTTCACCCGCACCCGCCGGGTCGAGGACTACGCGAAGTTCCTCGGCTACTCCCCGCGCACCCTCTCCCGGGCGACCCTCGCCGCCGCGGGCGTCGGCGCCAAGGAGTTCGTCGACCGCCGCGTCGTCCTGGAAGCCAAACGCCTGCTCGCCCACAGCGAGAGCTCCGCCGCCCGCATCGCCGACCACCTCGGCTTCGCCGACGCCGCGAACTTCGCCAAGTTCTTCCACCAGCGCACCGGCACCACGCCGATCGCCTTCCGCACGGCGGTGCGGGGGGCGGTGGGGGAGTCGCCTGCGGCGGGCTTGGGGGAGGGGGGTTGAGGGTGGTGGTGCGAGGGGTGGTGGGGATGCGCCTGCGGCGGGCTGAGGAAGAGAGGTTGAGAGCGGCGGTGCGGGGGTGGTGGGGGAGTCGCCTGCGGCGGGCTTGGG
>NZ_BAAANS010000063.1:0-43592 GCF_039529925.1 Kitasatospora saccharophila
TCGGCACCTGCACCTGACAGCGGATGACTGCGCTCTCCAGCACTGAACCAACGGCGCCTCACGGCGCAATCGAAAGCTGAGCCAGAACCGCTTCTTATGCTCAGAGCCAGCCATCGGTGGGAGTCAGTCCTTCGCGCTGCCTGGCGGGTTGTCAGCTCTGAGCGGTGAAGAGGGATTCCTGAGTGGCCTGGTAGCGGTAGGACTCGGTGCCGGTCTGGATCAGCGTGC
Organism: Kitasatospora saccharophila; assembly: GCF_039529925.1. Classification (NCBI taxonomy): domain Bacteria; kingdom Bacillati; phylum Actinomycetota; class Actinomycetes; order Kitasatosporales; family Streptomycetaceae; genus Kitasatospora; species Kitasatospora saccharophila. The sequence continues at coordinate 229 of NZ_BAAANS010000063.1, forward strand.
AGCGGAAGGTGATCCGGTCAGCGATGGCCGCGCAGAGGCGGGCATCGCCGAAGGTCTTGTCCCACTCGGTGAACGGCGAGTTCGTGGCGACCGCAGTGGCCTTGCGCTCCTCGCGCTCGGTGAAGATCTGGAACAGCAGCTTGGCGCCCTTGCGGTCCAGGTTGAGGTAGCCGAACTCGTCCAGGCACAGAAGATCGATCTTGCTGTAGCGGGCGATCACCGAGGACAGGCGGCGGTTCGCGTCGGCCTCGGCGAGCTCGTTCACCAGCGCCGAGGTGGTGGTGTAGCGGACCGACAGGCCGGTCTCGGCGATCGCGGTGCCGATGCCGATCAGCAGGTGGGACTTGCCGGTGCCGGAGTCGCCGATCAGCACCAGCGGCCGGCCCTCGCGAACCCAGGTCGGGGACTTCAGGTCCGCGACGACCTCGGGGGTGACGTTCGGGTTCTTCGAGAAGTCGAAGTCCTCCAGCCGCTTGGGTAGCGGGAAGCGGGCCAGCCGCAGCAGGCGCTGCTGGCGGCGGAGGTCGCGGTCGGTGAGCTCGGCCTGCAGCATGTCCAGCAGGAACTGCTTGTAGGTGGCCTGGTCGCGCCGGGCGCTGGCGGCCAGGTCGATGAACCGCTCGCGGAACGCGGGAAGGCGAAGCTCGCGGCATGCCTCGTCGATGAGCATGTCCTCCGGATCCCCGGGCAGTGACAGCCGGCGGCCGGGGACCTTGCCGCCGGTGTCCGGCTCGTCGTCCTGGTCGGTGACGGTGATGGTCGGGTTCATGCGCCGTGGCCTTTCTGGGTCTGGCTGTCGCGGCTGGCGAGCGGGCTCAGCAGCCGGTCGTACTTGCTCATGTCGGGCAAGCCCTGGCGCGGGTCGGGCGGCAGGCGGCGCGCGTGCAGGGAGATCACACGGGCCCCGCCGTCCGTGGCCGCCGGGCCGTCCTCGGTCTCCGCTTCGACGTCGGCCAGCAGCTCGGCGTCGTCGGCGTCGGTGCCCTCCATCGCCTTGCGGGCCTCGATGGCGACCAGGTCGGTGGAGACCGACCCGATCCGCAGACAGGTCTCCATCGCCGCAACCAGCGCCTCGGCGGGCAGCTGGCGGTGCAGCAGCAGCACCTCGATCAGCATTCGGGTGCCCTCGCGGTCGCCGGCCTTCTTCTTCGCCGCCGCCCAGAACGCCTCATGGACCTTGGTGAAGCCGCCCTCCGCGCGGGCCTGCGCGAGCGCCGAGGCTCCCGCGAACGCGCCCGGCTTGACCAGCAGGATCTCCAGGTAGTGGTCCAGGAAGTCGTGGTAGGTGTAACGGCGCGTCAGGCGCGGGTGGCGTGCGACGACCTTGCGCCCGTCGAACACCCACAACTCGTTCGCCCGCAGCTTGACGCGGACCTTCGCGCCGATGAACTTCGCCGGCACCGAGTAGTAGCACTGCCGCACCGTGATCCGGGAGTTGCGCGCAACCACCGGCGTCAGGTCGATCCCGCAGTCGTAGTCGTCCGCGGGCAGCGGCCGCAGCCGCTCGCGCTCGGCCTCGAAGTCGAACCCGATCGAGGTCGGCCGACCGTGGATGTGCCGGGCGTCCTCGGCGATATCGATCGCGGCCAGGCGCTCGTTCAGCTCCGCCAGCGACTCCACCTGCGGCGGCGGGACCAGGTGCTTGCGGCGGAACCGCCCGCCCTCGTGCTCCACCCCGCCCTTCTCGTGGGCACCGTCCTCACCCGGCGCGCAGTAGAACGCCGAGAACTGGTACCAGGACTTGAACGACGCCCACCTGGCCGATTCCAGCCGGGAGCGGCCGAACAGCACCTGCTTGACCGCCGGCTTCAAGTTGTCGTAGCGGATGTGCGCCGACGGCACCCCGCCCAGCACCGTGAACGCCTCCACGTGCCCTTCCAGGAACGCCTCCTGCGAGGCGGTGGCGTATACCCGGTGGATCGCCTTGCCCGAGTAGGACAGCCGCAGCGTGAACAGCACGCACTTGCGCCGCTGCCCGGCCAGGTCCAGCCAGAAGTCCGCGAAGTCGACCTCCGCCTCCTCGCCCGGCCGCTTCGCCTGCGGCACCATCCCCTCCAGGTGCCGGCGCCCCTCCAGGGCCTCCGCCTTGATCTCGGGGCGCCGCTTCCTTACGTACTCCCACACCGTGGTCTGCCGACCCAGTTCGAAGTCGTGCTCCGCGGCCAGACGCTCCATGATCCGCGGGATCGTGTGCTTCTGCTTCGCCGGCGCGTCCAGGTCCTCGCGCAGCATCGCGTCGATGAAGCCCTTCACCGGCTCCAGCACGCTCTTGCGCGGCGGCGGCGCCTTACGTTTCGGCGGCACCGGCGACTCCAACGCCTTCTTCACCGTGTTCCGCGACACCTTGAACCGCACCGCGAGCTCCCGCCCCGACAGCCCCTGCTCGCGGTGAGCCCGGCGGATCCTCTCGAACAGCCACTCCCGTGACCTGTGCACCAGCGGTCTCCCTGACCTGGACCGTGATCAACAGGCACAGCGTGACGGCCGAATAGCCCAAGCCACCGCGATTACTCCGAAAGCGGCATGTTCCACACCATCACACCGACTGGCTCCCAAACTCACCGAAGAACCGCTGGCTCCCCAACAGACCGAATCCGTGGCTCTACTTCACCCCGGTAAAAACACCCTGCTGCTCCCCGCGCCCGCGGGGATGGCCTCTGCAGGTTCAGGTGGTATAGCGGATCAGGTTCGTTGTGGTGAGGCCGAAGTCGAAGGGCGGCGGGATCGGGACGGTGTCACCGAACTTGCCGGTCCACTGCTGACGGTACGACCCGTTTGATGGCTCGGAGAACAGGACGACCGTGCCTTCACGCGGATCGACCATCAAGTAGAGGGGGATGCCCATCAGCGGGTAGTCGCGGACTTTGCCGACCAGGTCGTTCTCAGGGTTCGACACGGAGACGATCTCCACGGCGATCTCGGCGAGGTCCGCCGAAACCTCGTTCCCGCCAAGCTCCACCACTGACATTGGGATGTAGGTGAGGTCCGGGTTGCGGAGCTTGCCGACGTTCGGCGAGGCCAGATCCGTGTTCTCGCTGGGCATCAGCCCCGCCGGCCGGTGAGCGTCGAACTGCTCCCGCACGATGAGCAGGTTCCGCTGATGGATCACCGACGGCCCAGCCATCATGATGATCTCATCACCCGACACCTCGACCTTCCAGCCAGCAGGAGGTGTCAGGCTCTGCGCGAACTCCAACAACTGCGCGTGGCGTTCAGGAACACGGAACTCAGCCATACCGCCATCCTCCCACCCCAAACCCAGGCCAACACTCCACGCTCTACAACCCACCCGCACTCCCACCTACCCCCGCACTCGCACGGGGATGGCCCCGGACTCGCCGCACGCAACCGCGCCGAGAACGTCTGCTCCCAGCCCGCGCGGAGATGGCCCCTTGCGGGAGGTGCCGTCGTCCGCTCCCCGCGCCTGCGGGGGAGCTGGCAGCTGGTGTCGGAGGGCCGTGAAAGCATGCGCCCGCACCACCGCGCTCCTTGACACCTCCACAAGCACCACCGACAACGACCGACCGCCGCCATGCCGAACGCCGGCCTCCTGACACAGAACCAGGCGACCACCAATCCCCGCCCCACCCACGTCCCGAAGGACTACCAGCCCCCCGCCCCAGGAAAGGAAGCAACTCGATGTCGCTAATGTCCGAATCCCTGAAGCTTGCAGATTCCCGGCCCACCCGCACATAACACCGCAGGTCAACAAGACTGCTCCCCGCGCCCGCGGGGATGGTCCCCTCTGAAGGAGACCCCGATGGACGCCCAGACCCTGCTCCCCGCGCCCGCGGGGATGGTCCCCCCGACTCCTTGGCCATGAGGTGCCGCAGTCGCTGCTCCCCGCGCCCGCGGGGATGGTCCCACCCCCGCCCCCGCCCCGGCCCCGGCCCCGGCCTGCTCTCCGCGCCCGCGGGGATGGTCCCGATCCGCACGTACGGGTCGAGCGCGGCGGCCGCTGCTCCCCGCGCCCGCGGGGATGGTCCCCCGAGCGAGGGGGAGGTTCCCAGCAGGAAGTCCTGCTCCCCGCGCCCGCGGGGATGGTCCCGACCCGACCGCCGCCGAACGTCATGTGCCGGGCTGCTCCCCGCGCCCGCGGGGATGGTCCCACCCTGTCCTGCTCAGCGCGGGACAGGCCACGGCTGCTCCCCGCGCCCGCGGGGATGGTCCCTCCGTGGGCTCCACCACCGTGGAGAACACCACCTGCTCCCCGCGCCCGCGGGGATGGTCCCGGGCCGGCGCCGACGTGCCGCAACGGCACACGCTGCTCCCCGCGCCCGCGGGGATGGTCCCTGGACCCGCGAGCTCGCCCTCGCCGAGTACACCTGCTCCCCGCGCCCGCGGGGATGGTCCCAGCTGATCAGCGTCACAACCGCGCCCGGGGAGCTGCTCCCCGCGCCCGCGGGGATGGTCCCCGGCCGCGCTGCTCGGGGTCGGGGACGGTGCCCTGCTCCCCGCGCCCGCGGGGATGGTCCCTCGGCGAACACGAGCTCCCCGACGTCGAATCACTGCTCCCCGCGCCCGCGGGGATGGTCCCAGGGCGCCGGTGGAGCAGCCGCTGACGCGGGCGCTGCTCCCCGCGCCCGCGGGGATGGTCCCCACGGTTGCACCCCGTCTTGCGGACACCAAGGCTGCTCCCCGCGCCCGCGGGGATGGTCCCGACGGCGCGAAGTCGTGGCGGGTGCAGACGGTCTGCTCCCCGCGCCCGCGGGGATGGTCCCGTCGACTTGTACTTGGAGGCTGCCTGATGGCGCTGCTCCCCGCGCCCGCGGGGATGGTCCCAGGATCGACCGCAGGGCCTCCATCGGCGACGACTGCTCCCCGCGCCCGCGGGGATGGTCCCCTGGCCGGTTGGCAGGCCGCGCAGGTGAAGCGGCCTGCTCCCCGCGCCCGCGGGGATGGTCCCTCCGGCACGCGATCGACTCGATCGACCAGGCCCTGCTCCCCGCGCCCGCGGGGATGGTCCCGCGCTGCCCGGCGGCCATGTCGACTCCGGCGACTGCTCCCCGCGCCCGCGGGGATGGTCCTCAATTCACGGAATTCGTCCGGACTCCTGGACACTGCTCCCCGCGCCCGCGGGGATGGTCCCGACGTACTTGGACACCTGGAGCAGGCCCATGGCTGCTCCCCGCGCCCGCGGGGATGGTCCCACCGCGCTCATCGCCGCGGCCGGCAGCGCCTGCTGCTCCCCGCGCCCGCGGGGATGGTCCCACGACTCGGCGATCGCCGCCGCCGCCTCCCGGCTGCTCCCCGCGCCCGCGGGGATGGTCCCTTGAGGTCGCTGAGTGCGGGCTTGAGCGCGATCTGCTCCCCGCGCCCGCGGAGATGGTCCCCCTCCGTCGCGCACTCGCCGTCCCAGGTGACCCTGCTCCCCGCGCCCGCGGGGATGGTCCCTCCACCGCAGCATCGCTCGGTGCGAGTTCCGATCTGCTCCCCGCGCCCGCGGGGATGGTCCCGGCGTGCTGACCCTCGTGCAGAACGGCTACGACTGCTCCCCGCGCCCGCGGGGATGGTCCCGTCCCGGCGGCGCCCGCGACCAGCAGGCCCTGCTGCTCCCCGCGCCCGCGGGGATGGTCCCAGCTCACCAGGAGGGCCGGGTGGCACGCACCACTGCTCCCCGCGCCCGCGGGGATGGTCCCTTCGACTTCCAGGTGTACGACTTGGTCGGCTTCTGCTCCCCGCGCCCGCGGGGATGGTCCCAGGCGTTGCGCGTACTGATCGAGGAGGGTTGGCTGCTCCCCGCGCCCGCGGGGATGGTCCGTCGGGCAGCTGCATGGCTCCTCCTCCTGGTCGCTGCTCCCCGCGCCCGCGGGGATGGTCCCTGCTTCGCGGCGAGAGGCTTGCGGCCGGCACCCTGCTCCCCGCGCCCGCGGGGATGGCCCCGAGCCGACAGCGTGGGCCACAGGGCCGCTCTGCTGTTCCCCGCGCCCGCGGGGATGGTCCCTACGGCAAGTCACCGGAGTACGCCGAACCGCACTGCTCCCCGCCTGGGTGGGGGTGGCTCCCGATTCTGGTTTACCGGAGGGGTGGGTGTGTGGTCGGAGCGCTGGTGGTGTGATCTGGCAGAGGACGACGAGTTCCAGGTGTGGGACTGCGTAGTGGGCGGGGAGGACGCCTGCGAGGTCGAGGTAGTGCACCGGCTCGCCGCTGCCCTGGTAGGCGGTCCCGTCCGGGTGGAGGGCTTGGGCGGCACGGACGAGCTCGGCGGCCCTCTGCTCGACAGCGGCGAGGAAGTCGGCCGGCGCTCCGGCGGTGACGTGCTGCTTGCTGGGCAGGTGCTCCCAGCTCCGGGTCATCCGTTCACCGTCGTGTAGGCGGCGCGGTAGATCTCGGCGACGGCGATGGCGTGCTCGCTGCGCTCCTGGACGGTGCCGGCGTGGTTGGCGAGGTGGTTCGCCCGGTGGTGGGCGCGGGCGGTGGCCGGGTGCCGTTCGATCTCCACCACGGCGGCCCGGTGTGCGACGAATGCCTGGATGGGTCGGGTGTCACCGCTGGTGATGGCCTCGGCCATGGCCTTCGTCTGTCCGTCGATCATCTCGGGGAGGCGGTCCCCGCAACGACGGCCAGGGCGGCTTTGAGCGCGGCCGGGTTCTGTTCGGGCCGGGGGATCAGCTCGACCCCGTCGTGCTCGGGCTGACTCATGGCGGCGCTCCCGCTCTCGTCTGCTGCGAGGCCACTCGCTCCGCAAGATGCACTTTCCGCACCCGCAGAAATCAGCCGCCCTCCGCCCCCACCACCTTTGCACCCGCAGGAACAACCCTTGGCGCGCTTATCTGGTGGTGATCGATTGGCGGGTTCCTCCCTCGCAGTGGGCTCTGGTCCAGCAGATCGTGTCCCGGACCCGGCTCAGTCGGGGCCCGGCTCCAGGGCCAGGCCGTCGAGGACGGTGCGTGCGCCGTCGCCGAAGGCGCGGGCCGGGTCGGTGGCGGCGCGGGTGGTGAGGGCCGCGGCGAGCAGCGGGAAGGTCTCGGGGACGGCCGGGCCGGGGGTGGCGGTGGTGGCGGGCGCCCGGTGTTCGAGTTCGAGTGCCCCGGTCACGTACGACACCAGTGCGTGCAGGGCGGCCGCCCGGCGCGGTCCGTCGAGTCCGGCTTCGGCGAGGGTTTCCAGCAGCCGTTCGCGCCAGCGCAGCACGGGCAGGCAGCCGCCGTGGTGCCGGACGGCCAGCGGTAGGACGCCGGGGTGGGCGCCGACGGCTTCGCGCATCGATTCCAGCAGGGCGAGCAGCCGGGCCCGCGGCGCGGGCGGGTCGTCGGAGCCGTCGGCGGAACTGCCGGCGGCGCGGTCGAGGACGGGGCCGAGGGCGAGGTCGACGACCAGGCACTCCAGTTCCTCGCGGTCCTCGACGTAGCGGTAGAGGGCCATGGTGCGGCGGTCGAGTTCGGCGGCGACGGTGCGCATGGAGAGGGCGGGCAGGCCGTCGCGGTCGATCACGGTGAGCGCGGCGGCGGCGATCTGGTGGGTGGTCAGTGAGCGTGGGCGGGGCACGGGTTGACAGCGTACGCCATACGCCTACAGTTTTGGCGTACGGCATACACCTACGAGGCGCCACCGAGGAGCCACCGTGTCCCGACTCCGGACCGGCACCACCGCCCCCGCCCTCCCCGCCGACGACGCCGCCGGCCGCCCGCTGCCGCCGGTGCCCGCGGACGGCCTGACGCACCTGCAGTTCCGCCGCTTCGCGGGCTGCCCGATCTGCAACCTGCACCTGCGCGGCTTCGCCGTCCGGCACCCGGAGCTGCGCGCGGCCGGGGTGCGGGAGCTGGCGGCCTTCCACTCGCCCGCCGGCGAACTGCGCCCGTACGCCGACGGGTTGCCGTTCCCGCTGCTGGCCGACCCGGAGCAGCAGCTGTACCGGGCGTACGGGGTGGAGCGCGGTGCCCGGGCCCTGCTCGACCCGCGGGCCTGGCCGTCCGTGCTCCGCGGGCTGGCCCGGAGCGTTCCGCTGGTCCTGCGCGGCCGCGAGCGCCCGCCCGCGTCCCGTCCGCTCGGCGGCCGGCTGGGCCTGCCCGCCGACTTCCTGCTGACCGCGGACGGGCGGGTCGTCGCCGCGCACTACGGCACCCACGCGGCCGACCACTGGTCCGTCGACCAGGTCCTCGCCCTGGCCGCCGGGCACCGGCCCGCCGGACGGACGGACCCGGCCCGCCTGCCGTGAGAACCGCCCCGCGCCCACCCGGGAACGAAACCGGCGGCGCACCGCTCACCGGCCCGTGCCGCGGCGGCGGCAGGGGCGGGCGGCGGCAGGAGCGGGCGGCGGTGCGGGCACGCGGTGCCGGGCTCAGCCCAGCGAGGCGACGAACTCCTTGGCGCGGCGGGTGATGTCGGCCCAGTCGCCGTCCGCGACGGCCTGCGGCGGGACGACGTCGGTGCCCGCGCAGACGGCGAGCGCGCCGTGGTCGAGGAAGGCCCTGGCGTTGCCCGCGTTGACGCCGCCGGAGGCGACCAGCGGGACGTCGGGGTAGGGGCCGCGCAGGTCCTTGAAGTAGCCGGGGCCGAACGCCTTGGCGGGGAAGACCTTGACCGCGGCGGCGCCGAGGTCGACCGCGTCGGCCACCTCGCTGGGGGTCAACGCGCCCATCACGACCGGGATCCCGGCCTGGCGGGCGACGTCGGCGACGGCGGGGCGCAGTCCGGGGGTGACCAGGAAGCCGGCGCCGGCGGCGATCCCGGCCCGGGCCTGGTCGGCGGTGAGCACGGTGCCGACGCCGATCCGGCAGCCGGCTCCGGCGGCGCGGGCGAGGTGGCGGGTCACGTCGGGGGTGGTGAAGGTGAGTTCGGTCCAGGCGATGCCGCCTTCGGCGAGCGCTTCGCAGAGTGCGACCGCGTCGGGGATCACGGGGGCCCGCACCACGGCGATCACCGGCTGCCGGGCCAGTGCCGCGCGCAGGTCCGTCGTTTCCGTTCCCATTCTGGGCAGCTCCTCTTCACACACGGTGTACGGGGGGTCTTCGAATCGGTGCGGCGGAACGGCGTTGTCCCGCAGCGAAGTTGACGGACCGTCAGTCGACGGCCCGGACCTTGTGGTCGGCGCCGCGGCGCAGCGCCCGCCCGGCCGGGTCGCCGGTGGGCTTGCCGTCGGTGAGGGCGGGGACGCCGTTGACCAGGACGTGCCGGATGCCGTCGGCGGCCTGCCGGGGGTGGTCGAAGGTGGCGGTGTCGCGGACGGTGTCCGGGTCGAACAGGACCAGGTCGGCGTGGTGGCCTGGGCGGATCAGGCCGCGCCGGTCGAGGCCGAGGCGGCGGGCGGGCCGTCCGGTCATCCGGGCGACGGCCTGTTCGAGCGTGAGGACGCCCAACTCGCGGACGTAGCGGGCAAGGTAGCGGGGGAAGGTGCCCCAGGCGCGGGGGTGCGGGCGGGCACCGACCAGCAGTCCGTCGCTGCCGACGGTGTGCACGGGGTGGCGCATGATGGCGCGGACGTTCTCCTCGTGGCCGACGTGCTGGAGGATGGTGGTGCCCAACTGGTCGGCGAGCAGCAGCTCGAAGAAGACCTCGGTGCCGGTGCGGCCCTGTTCGGCGGCGAGCTCGGAGACCTTCCTGCCGACGGCGGCGGACAGCGCGCCGTCGCGGACGCCGGAGATCTGGATGGTGTCCCAGTCGGTGACGACGCCGTGGCAGCCGTCGCTGCCGTGCTCCTCGACGTCGGCGCGGATGCGGTCGCGGGCGGCGGGGTCGGCGAGCCGGGCGAGGGTGGCCGCGGGGCCGCCCTCGGTGGACCAACTGGGCAGCAGGGCGGCCAGGGTGGTGGATCCGGGCAGGTAGGGGTAGCTGTCGAGGGTGATGTCGATGCCGTCGGCGAGGGCGGCGTCGACCAGGGCGAGGAACTGTCCGGCGCGGCCCTCGTTGACGCCGAAGTTCATGGTGGCGTGGGTGAGGTGCAGCGGGCAGCCGGAGCGCCGGGAGATCTCCACCATCTCCGCGTAGCCCTCCAACGCGCCCGCGCCGTAGGAGCGTTGGTGCGGGGCGTGGAAGCCGCCGCGGGCGGCGACGACGGTGCACAGTTCGACGAGTTCGGCGGTGTCGGCGTACATGCCGGGGGTGTAGGTGAGCCCGGTGGACATGCCGACCGCGCCGTCGGTCAGTGCCTCGTCCAACAGCCGCTTCATCCGGTCGAGTTCGGCTCCGGTGGGGGGACGGTTGTCCCAGCCCGTGGTGAGCATCCGGACCGAGCCGTGCGGGACGAGGTAGCAGGTGTTGACGGCGGCGCCGGTGTCGAGGCGGTCGAGGTACTGGGCGACGGTGCGCCAGTTCCAGTCGAACTCCTCGTCGGCGGGGTCGCCGTTCCAGCCGGCGAGTTGGCGGCGCAGCGCGGCGAGGGTGGTGTCGTCGACGGGGGCGTAGGAGAGGCCGTCCTGGCCGAGGACTTCGAGGGTGACGCCCTGGGTGATCCGGGAGGGGTGGTCGGGTTCGAGGAGCAGCCGCAGGTCGGAGTGGGCGTGCATGTCGATGAAGCCGGGGGCGAGGACGAGTCCGTCGGCGTCGATGACCCGGCGGGCCGTCAGTCCGCGGCCGATCCCGTCGATCCGGCCGTCGGTGACGGTGACGTCGGCGTGGCGGCGGTCGGCGCCGGTGCCGTCGATGACGGTGGCGCCGCGCAGCAACAGGTCGGCCATCAGAAGTACGTCCGGATCAGGTCGACGACGCGGGGGTTCTCGGCGTCGGCGTGGTCGAGGACGGGGATGAGGCTCCACTTGTCGAAGGCGGTGCACGGGTGGGAGAGGCCGAGGCGCAGGACGGCGCCGACGGGGGCGGCGGGTCCGGCGTCGCGCAGGAAGGCGTGCTGGTCGTTGAGGGCGGTGACGGTGGCGCCGGTCAGCGGGCCGGCGCCGCGGACGAGTTGGGGTTCGGGCAGGCCCTCGTCGAACGGGAGGTCGCGCTTCCCGGCGTCGAGCAGGGCGAGTCGGGGTTCGGGGTGGGAGACGACCCGGGCCCAGCCGTGCATGGCGGAGCGCAGCGGGGTGGCGTCGGCGGTGCGGGAGAGCGGGGAGATGCCGCGGTAGAAGCCGTCGTCGTGGGCGAGGTAGGCGCCGGCCCGGACGATGACGGTGGTGCCGGGGACCTGCCGGGCGAGGGGGGTGAGTTCCTCGGCGACGGTGTCGAAGTAGGCGCTGCCGCCGGCGGTGACCACGGGGGTGCCGGTGGGGTAGTCGGTGGCGAGGCGGCGGTGCAGGTCGGCGAGGTCGGCGAGGTAGCCGCGGACGGCGGCGAGCGCGGGGTCGGAGGCGTCGTGGGCGAGGGCGCCCTCGTAGCCGCCGACGCCCGCCAGGCGCAGGGTGGGGGCGGCGAGGACGGCGGCGGCGACCTCCAGGGCGGCGGGGACGCCGCGGGCGCCGGTGCGGCCGCCGGGGCCGCCGAGTTCGACCAGGACCTCGACGGGGCGGCGGGCTCCGGCGGCGCGCAGCGCGGCGTCCATCTGCCGGACGCTGTCGGCGGAGTCGACCCAGGAGGCGAAGGCGAAGCCGGGGTCGCGGTCGAGTTCGGCGGCGATCCAGGCGAGTCCGGCGGGGTCGAGCAGGGTGTTGGCGAGCAGCAGGCGCTGGACGCCGAAGGCGCGGGCGACCCGCAGCTGGGGGAGGTTGGCGAGGGTGATCGCGTGGGCGCCGGCGGCGAGTTGGGCCTGCCAGAGGGCGGGGGCCATGGTGGTCTTGCCGTGCGGGGCGAGCCGGACGCCGGCGGCGCGGCACCAGGCGGCCATGGTGCGCAGGTTGTGGTCGAGGGCGGCGGCGTCGAGGGTGAGCAGGGGGGTGCCGAGGCCGTCGAGGGCGGGGCGGGTGGCGAGCCAGTCGCGGACGCTGCGGCCGTGGGCGGCGGCGGGGACGGCCTTGAACCGGAAGTCGAGCCGTTCGTCGGCGAGGGCGGCGACGGCGGCGGTGTCGATGCCGGGGCCGTCGACGGGGTCGGCGAAGTACCGCGGGCCAGCGCCCGCCACCCCGTCCGCCGCCACCCCGTCCGCCGCCGCAGTTCCTGCCGTTCCTGCCGTTCCGCTCATCGCGCTGCCTCCGTAGCAAACCCCGGCCCACTCGCGAGCTGGGAAGTTGCAACATGCGCAACCTGTATTGCGCATGTTGGTGATACGGTTCTAGCATTCACGCCGGACGGCGGTCAACGGACCGCGACGCGGCCCGTCCACCCCTCCCACCAGGCACGCAGCACCGGGCTCACCGCCGAGCACCGGGCCGCGCGGGCCGTCGGCGGCGGGAGCGGGGCACGGGCCCGAGGGTGAGGGAGCGGGTTTGATGGCGGATCAGGACGGGGCGGGCCAGGACCATGCGGCCGCCGCCCGGGCCGTGTGCCTGGGCGAGTCGATGGCGGTGCTGCTGCCCGACCGGCCGGGGCCGTTCGAGGCCGTCGGCGCGTTCCACCCCTCGGTGGGGGGCGCCGAGTCCAACGTGGCGGCGGCGCTGGCGGCGCTGGGCGTGCCCACCGCGTGGATCAGCCGGGTCGGCGCGGACGGCTTCGGCCGCCGCCTGACCGGCGACCTGGCCGCGGCGGGGGTGGACGTGTCGGCCGTCGCCGTGGACCCGCACCGCCCGACCGGGGTGTACCTGAAGGAGACCGGCGGCTCCGCCCTGCCGCACGACCTGGGCCCGGGCCGCTCCCGCCTGCACTACTACCGCACCGGCTCGGCCGCCTCCGCGCTCTCCCCCGCCCTGCTGGACGACCCGGCCGCCGCCGCCCTGCTGGACGCCGCGCCGCTGCTGCACCTGACCGGCATCACGCCCGCGCTGTCCGACGACTGCCTGGCCCTGGTGCGCGCCCTGCTGGCCCGCCGCCGCCCGGGCCGGCTGGTCTCCTTCGACCTGAACTGGCGCCCGGCGCTGTGGCGGCGGCGCGACCCGGCGGTGCTGCCGGAGCTGCTGGACGCCGCGGACGTGCTGCTGCTGGGCGCGGACGAGGCCGAGGAGGCGTTCGGCACCGGCGACCCGCGGGCGCTGCGCCGGCTCTTCCCGTCCCCGGCCACCCTGGTGGTCAAGGACTCCGGGCACCTGGTCAGCACGGTCGACCGGGACGGCGCGACGGTCACCGAACCGGCGCTGCGGGTCGAGGTGGTGGAGCCCACCGGCGCGGGCGACGCGTTCGCGGCCGGCTACCTGGCGGGCACCCTGCGCGGCCTGGACCAGCGCTCCCGGCTGCGGCTGGGCCACCTGGCGGCGGCGGGCGCGCTGACCGCCCGCGCCGACCACGGCGCACTGCCGGACGCGGCGACGGTGGCCGCGCTGCTGGCCGCCGACGAGGACGCCTGGGCGGCGACCCGGGTCTCCGCGTCCGGCTTCGACTCCCCCGCCCTGCCCGCGACCGTCCACGCCCCCGTCCACGCCCCCTGAGACCCCCTCCCGGCACCCTCGAAGACCCTCGGGACACCCATGAGCCAGACCGTCACCCGCGCCCTGCGCCTGCTCGCCGAACTCGGCGAGGGCGAGCGTTCCCTCGACCAGCTGGCCGAGCTGATCGGCGTCCACAAGACGACCGTGCTGCGGCTGCTGCAGAGCCTGGAGGAGGAACGCTTCGTCCACCGCGACGCCCAGTACCGCTACCACCTCGGGGCGGGCCTGTTCGCGCTCTCCAGCCTCGCGCTGGAGCAGCGCGGCATCCGCCGCACCGCCGCCCCGCACCTCGCCGAGCTGAACGCGGCGACCGGCCAGACCGTGCACCTGGCCGCGTACGAGGGCGGCGAGGTGGTCTACATCGACAAGTACGACTCGCGGCACCCGGTGCGGATGTACTCGCGGATCGGCCTGCGGGCGGCGCTGCACAACACGGCGGTGGCCAAGGTGCTGCTGGCCGACCTGCCGCCGGCCGAGCGCCGCCGGGTGGTGGACGGCGTCGAGTTCACCGTGCACACCCCGAACACCCTCACCAGCCCGCAGGCGCTGCTGGCCGAGCTCGACCAGGTCGCCGCGCAGGGCTGGGCGCAGGACCACGCCGAGCACGAGGCGTTCATCAACTGCGTGGCCGCGCCGATCCGGGACGCCTCGGGCCGGGTGGTGGCCGCCGCGTCGATATCCGTGCCGGACGTGGTCCTCCCCTACGAGCAGGTGCTCGACCTGCTCCCCCAGCTGCTCGCCTGCACCCGGGCGATCTCCGCCGACGCGGGCCTCCCGGCCCGCGGAAGCCATCACTGACCCACCGTCAACTACCCCATGGAGCAAGTCACATGAGCGACAAGATCGAGGTCCGTACCGACGGCGCGCCCGCCCCGGCCTGGATGTTCTCCCAGGGCGTGCGCAAGGGCCCGATCCTGCAGGTCTCCGGCCAGGGCCCGCAGGACCCGGCGACCGGCGAGTACCTGTACCACGGCGACGTGAAGGCGCAGACCCGGCGGACGCTGGAGAACGTCAAGGCGATCGTCGAGGCGGGCGGCGCCACCATCGAGGACGTGGTGATGTTCCGCGTCTACCTGACCAAGCGCGCCGACTTCCCGCTGATGAACGAGGTCTACGCCCAGTTCATCGAGGAGAACGTCGCCCCGGGCGGCGTGAAGCCCTGCCGCACCACGATCTTCGTCGAACTCCCCCAGGAGCCCATGCTGGTGGAGATCGACGCCCAGGCCGTCGTCACCGGCTGACCGGCGCTCCCCCGTCCGACCGGGGGCCCTTCGGGGCGGCCCGGCCGACGATCGTGCCCGCGCGGTCGATGCAGATCACGTCGACCGTGACGGGCGCGCCGAGCAGCACGCCGAGCGCGGTGGCGCGGGCCCGTTCGGCCACCAGGTCGCCGAGCGGGACGCCCGCCGCCGCGCAGGACTGGACGGCCTCCAGGGCGGTGTTGGCGGCGGCGACCCGGGCGGCCAGCTCCTCGGTGGCGCCGCCCTCCCTGGCCAGCGCGGCGAGCCCGGCCTTGTCCACCTGGGAGCGGCCGGAGTGCAGGTCGAGGTGGCCGGCGGCGAGCTTGGAGAGCTTGGCGAAGCCGCCGCAGACGGTGAGGCGCGGCACCGGGTGCCGGCGCAGGTACTTCAGGACGGCGCCGGCGAAGTCGCCCATGTCGAGCAGCGCGTCCTCGGGCAGGCCGTACTCGGCGACCACCACCTTCTCCGAGGTGGAGCCGGTGGCGCCCGCCACGTGGGTGCGCCCGGCGGCGCGGGCCACGTCGATGCCACGGCGGATCGAGTCGATCCAGGCCGAGCAGGAGTACGGGACGACGATGCCGGTGGTGCCGAGGATGGACAGGCCGCCGAGGATGCCCAGCCGCGGGTTCCAGGTGTGCCGGGCGATCTCCTCGCCGTGGTCGACGGAGAGTTCCACCTCCACGTCCCCGGTCCCGCCGAACTCCGCCGCCACCTCGGCGACCGCCGCGCGGATCAGCTGCCGCGGCACCGGGTTGACGGCCGGCTCGCCCACCGCCAGCGGCAGGCCCGGCTTGGTCACCGTCCCCACCCCCGGCCCGGCCCGGAACACCACGCCGCTGCCCGGCGGTCCGATCCGCACGGTGGAGCGCACCAGCGCGCCGTGCGTCACGTCCGGGTCGTCGCCCGCGTCCTTGACCACGCCGGCGGTGGCCCGGCCCGGCGCCGACTCCTCCACCGCCAGCGCGAACGCGGGCCGCTCACCCCGGGGCAGCGTGATCACCACCGGGTCGGGGAAACCGCCGCCGAGCAGCGCCGTGTACGCCGCCTTGGTCGCGGCCGTCGCGCACGCCCCCGTCGTCCAGCCGGGCCGCAGCCCGCTGCTGCGCAACTGCCCCGCGCGCCCGCCGCCCACCGGGCCGTCCTGCGCCGCGCTACTCACCGCTCACTCCTCGTCCTCCCGTGCTCCTCGCTGCCCCCACCGTCCCACGCCGCCCCCGTCGGGCGCCCGGTCGGGCCGGTTAGGCCCTGTCCGGTCGATCTTGTCGGATCAGCGTGCGGCGTCGGGCGCCCGGCTGGGAGTGCCGGCCCGACGCCCTCGTACTGGATGTACTTGGGTGTGGGGCCGGTGCTTCCAGGCGGAGGGGGCACCTCCCAGCCCCCCTCGGGGCTGGGGGCGATCCGGCGTCGCGCGCCCGGCAAGATCGGCCGGACAGGGCCTAAGGTGGTGTGTCCTGATCGCACCGGCCCGGGAGCCCGCATGCACGTCCTGATCCTCGGCGGCACCGGCGAGGCCCGCCGGCTGGCGGACGTGCTGGTGGCCGATCCGGCGCTGCGGGTGACCAGTTCGCTGGCCGGGCGGGTGGAGCGGCCGCGGCTGCCCGCCGGGGAGGTCCGGATCGGCGGTTTCGGCGGCCCGGCGGGGCTGGCCGCCTGGGTGCGGGCCCACGCGGTGGACGCGGTGGTGGACGCCACCCATCCGTTCGCCGAGCGGATCAGCCGGAACGCGGCGCTGGCCGCCGAGGAGACCGGCGTCCCGCTGCTGGCGCTGCGCCGCCCGAGCTGGACGGCGCGGGACGGCGACCGCTGGCACCGGGTGCCCGACCTGGCCGCCGCCGCGCAGGCGCTGCCCGCGCTCGGCAGCCGGGTGTTCCTGACCACCGGGCGCCAGGGCATCGCCGCGTTCGCCCACCTGGACGGCCTGGTGTTCCTGGCGCGTTCGGTGGAGGCGCCGGCGCCGCCGGTGCCCGCGCGCACCGAAGTCCTGCTGGAGCGCGGCCCGTTCACCCTGGACGGGGAGCGGGCGCTGCTGCGCGCACACCGCATCGAGGTGCTGGTGACCAAGGACAGCGGCAGCGCCGCGACCGCCCCGAAGCTGGCCGCGGCCCGCGAACTCGGCCTGCCCGTCGTGGTGGTGGAGCGCCCGGCCGCCCCGGCGGGGGTGCGCACCGCCCCGGACGTCGCCGGGGCGGCCGACTGGCTGCGGCGCCTGCGCGGCTGACGCACCGTCAACTCCCCTGCTACTGCTCGGGGTAGCGGCGCGGCGTCCACACCACTTCGTGTCCGCCGCCGCGCTCGACCCGCCGGGTCTGGCTGGAGCCGATCAGCAGCAGGGTGCGCATGTCGACCTCGGCGGGGTCGAGTTCGGCGAGCGTGACGGTGCGCACCCGCTCGGTGGGGCCGCCGACGTCCCGGGCCAGCACCACCGGGGTGTCCGGGGCGCGGTGCTCCAGCAGCAGGTCGCGGGCCGATCCGACCTGCGTGGTGCGGGACTGGGAGCCGGGGTTGTAGAGCGCCAGGACCAGGTCGGCCTCGGCGGCGGCGCGCAGCCGGCGGGCGATCGCCGCCCAGGGCTTGAGCCGGTCGGAGAGCGAGATCACGGCGTAGTCGTGGCCGAGCGGCGCCCCGGCCCGGGAGGCGGCGGCGTGCGCGGCGGTCATGCCGGGCAGCACCCGGACCGGGACGTCCCGGTAGGGGTCCTCGCAGGCGGCTTCGAGGACGGCGGTGGCCATCGCGAAGACGCCCGGGTCGCCGGAGGAGACCACCGCGACCCTGCGTCCGCGCCGGGCCAGGTCGAGCGCGAACTCGGCCCGGACGCCCTCGACCTTGTTGTCGGAGCCGTGCCGGACCTGCCCGGCGCGCACCGGCACCCGGTCCAGGTAGGTGGTGTAGCCGACCAGGTCGGTGGCGTTCGCCAGCGCGCCGCGCGCCTCGGGGGTGAGCCACAGCGGCCCGGCGGGCCCGGTGCCGACCACGACCACCTCGCCGACGGCCGGGGCCTCGTCCGCCGGAGTGGCGTCGGCCGGGGCCTCGTCCGCCGGAGTGGCGTCCGCCGGGGTGGCGTCGGTCGGGGCCGCGTCGGCCGGGGCCGCGTACGGCTGCCCGGCGGAGTCGAGCGCGGCGACCTTGCTGGGCAGCACCGCGACCGCGAAGTACGGGACGCCGTCGGGGTCGACGTCGGCCAGTCGCCCGGTGCGCTCGCCGTCCATGGTGGCGCGTTCCACGTACCGGGCGTCGTCCAGCCGGCCGGCGCGTTCCAGGGCGCGGCGGACGGCGGGGAAGGTGCGGCCGAGCTTCATGACGACGGCGGAGTCGGTGGCGGCGAGCCGGGCGGCGATCTCCTCCTCGGGGAGGGTGCCGGGGATGACGGTGAGGATCTCCTCGGCCTCGACCAGGGGGGTGCCGAGGCGGGCGGCGGCGGCGCTGATCGAGGTGACGCCGGGGACGACCTCGGTCGGGTAGCGGTGCGCGAGCCGCTTGTGCATGTGCTGGTAGGAGCCGTAGAACAGCGGGTCGCCCTCGGCGAGGACGACGACGTCGCGTCCGGCGTCGAGGTGGGCGGCGAGCCGTTCGGAGGCGTCCCGGTAGAAGTCGTCGAGGGCGCCGCGGTAGCCGCCGGGGTGGTCGGTGGTCTCCACCGTGACGGGGTACATCAGCCGCTCTTCGAGCTGGCCGCCGGTCAGGTAGCGCTCGGCGATGGCCCGGGCGTGCGAGCGGCCGTGCCGGGCGCAGTGGTAGGCGATGACGTCGGCCTTGCCGATGAGTTCGGCGGCGCGCACGGTGACCAGCGACGGGTCGCCGGGTCCGACGCCCACGCCGTAGAGCTTTCCGGTCCTCTGACTGCCCGTCATTCTTCTTCGCTCGCAATCGCGTTGATGGCGGCGGCGGCGATGGCGCTGCCGCCTCGGCGGCCCCGGACCACCAGGTGTTCCAGGGCGGAGGGGTGGTCGGCGAGGGCCTGCTTGGACTCGGCGGCGCCGATGAAGCCGACCGGGACGCCGATGACGGCGGCGGGGCGGGGCGCCCCGGCCTCGATCATCTCCAGCAGGCGGAACAGCGAGGTGGGGGCGTTGCCGACGGCGACGACGGCGCCCTCCAGGCGGGGCAGCCAGAGTTCCATCGCGGCGGCGCTGCGGGTGGTGCCCAGGGCGCGGGCGAGTTCGGGGACGGCGGGGTCGGTGAGGGTGCAGACCACCTCGTTGTCGGCGGGCAGCCGCTTGCGGGTCACGCCGCTGGCGACCATGTTGACGTCGCACAGGATCGGCGCGCCGGCCAGCAGGGCGCGGCGGGCGTCGGCGACGGCGTTCGGCGACCAGAGCAGGTCGTCGACCAGGTCGGTCATGCCGCAGGCGTGGATCATCCGGACGGCGACCCGGGCGACGTCGGCGGGCAGCCGGTCGAGGTCCGCCTCGGCCCGGATGGTGGCGAACGACTGGCGGTAGATGGCCGCGCCGTCCTTCTCGTAGTCGATCATTTGGGCCTCCGCCATTGGGCGTTGCGGGCTTCGGCGACTGCCTCGGCCGTGTCGTTCTCTTCGGTGTCGCGGACGGTGCCGTCGACGGTGACGCGGTGTCCGGACGCGGTGGCCAGGACGTCGACCCAGCGGCCGGCGGGGTGTCCGCAGCGGCGGGCGCAGCCGGACCAGTGGACGGGGAGCCCCTCGGCGGGGACGTCGGTGTGGGCGCGGGCGGCCTGGGCGCGGACGTCGGCGAGGGACTTGTTGCAGCCGGGCAGGCCGGTGCAGGCGGTGACGCCCTCCCAGGGGCCGCCGGGGGTGGTGCGCAGTCCGGCGGCGGCCAGGTCCGGCAGCCGGGCCGGGTCGGCGTGCGGCAGGACGACGCCGCGCCAGGGGGTGAGCCGGGCGCTCTCCCCGGTGCCGAGGGTGTCGGCGAGCAGCCGCCACTGGGCGCTGTCGGCCCGGCCGAGGCGCACGCCGACGCTGAGGGCGCCGGTGAGCGCGCCGAGGGCGGGCCGTTCGCCGGCGAAGGGGGGTAGCGGGACGTCGCCCTCGGGCAGTTCGGCCTGGATCTCGCGCGGGTGCCAGGCGCGTCCGGCGGCGAGGTCGAGGAAGCGGCGGGCGGCGTCGAGCGCGGCGGGCACGGGTGCGTCGACGGCGGTGGCGCGGCGGGCGCGGCCGAGCCGGAGCAGGGCGCGGCCGCCGCCGACTGCGATCAAGGTCACATCGGCGTTGAGGGCGGCGACGTCGCCGCGGCCGTCGTCGAGGGCGAACAGGAACTTGCCGGACAGTCCGGCGGCCCACCGCGCGGCGCACAGCGCCTCGTCCAACTCCCTCACCCAATCGGCCAGTTGGTTTCCGGCCGCGCCGCGGCCGTCGAGTCCGGCGAGCGGGGAGGCGGCGATGTTACGGACGCGTTCGTGGGTGTCGGAGGGCAACAGGCCGACGGCGCGCAGCCGTTCGGCGAGGTCGGCGGCGCAGCCCGCGGCGAGGCCGCGCAGCTGGAGGTTGCCGCGCGAGGTGATCTCGGCGCCGCCGTCGCCGAGCGCGTCGGCGGCGTCGGCCACGGCGAGGATCTGACGGTGCGTCAAGTGGCCGCCGGGCAGCCGGAGTCGGGCGAGGTGCCCGTCCTCGGCGGAGTGCAGGCGGAGCGCGCCGGGGCAGGCGTCGGCGCGGCCTCGGTCGGGCCCGACGGAGGGTGCCTGGGCGGCGTCGGGTGTGGGTGGCATGGCGGCGAGCATACCCATCGGCCGCGGGCGCGCCACCGCCTCGTGCGTCACACCCGGCGCCGGGTGCCGGCCCCGGCCGGGGCGGTGATTGCGCAGCTCAGGGCGGTGCGGGCCGGGGTCCGGGGGTGCGGGTGGTCGGGTTTCGGTCAGCGTCGCAGCTCACACTCCCCCGATCGCCGATCACCCCGTACGATGCTGGCGGGCGCCTCTCGGGGCGTCCGCTGCCAGCGACGGCACAGCGGAGGAAGTCCGGTGCGAATCCGGTGCGGTCCCGCCACTGTGACCGCGGCTCACTGAGCCGCGGGAGCCAGGAACTCCGGCCGTCCTCCACTGCCCGGGGCGAGGACCCCGAGGAAGGCCGTTCCATGCGCTGCCGCATGCCCGCGTCCCGGCGGGTGCCCGCCGTCGCCGGGCCGTCCCGTGCCGTCCGCCCCGCGCTGCCCGGGCCGCCCGCCCGCCCCGCACCGTTCGGCCGCCCCGTGCCGCCTGCCCGCCCCGTGCCGTCCGAGACGCCCGGGAGGGCTTCCGCATGATCCTGCTGCTGTCGACGTCCGACACCGACCTGTTGAGCGCCCGGGCGGCGGACGGCCCGGTGCCGTTCCGCTGGGCGAACCCGGCGCGGCTGTCGCCCGCGGAACTGCCCGCGCTGCTGGCCGGCGTGGAGCTGGTGGTGGTGCGGCTGCTGGGCGGGCGCCGGGCCTGGCAGGAGGGGTTGGACGCGCTGCTGGCGGGCCCGCTGCCGGTGGTGGTGCTGACGGGTGAGCAGGCGCCGGACGCACAGCTGATGGAGCTGTCGACCGTCCCGGCGGGCATCGCGGCGGAGGCGCACGCGTACCTGGCGCACGGCGGTCCGGCGAACCTGGCGGAGCTGGGCGCGTTCCTGTCCGACACGGTGCTGCTGACCGGCCACGGTTTCGCGCCCCCGGCCTCGGCGCCGTCCTGGGGCCCGCTGGAGCGCGAGGCGCGGGACGGCGGGGGGCCGACCGTCGCGGTGCTGTACTACCGGGCGCACCACATGAGCGGGAACACCGCGTTCGTGGAGACGCTGTGCCGGGCGGTCGAGGACCGGGGGGCCCGGGTGCGGGCGTACTTCTGCGCCTCGCTGCGCGGGGCGGAGCCGGAGCTGCTGGCGGAGCTGGGCGCGGCCGACGTGATCGTGACCACCGTGCTGGCGGCGGGCGGCACCCGGCCGGCCGACGCGCAGGCGGGCGGCGACGAGGAGGCGTGGGACGCGGGCGAGTTGGCCGCGCTGGACCGGCCGATCCTGCAGGCGCTCTGCCTGACCTGGTCGCGGGCGCAGTGGGAGGGCAGCGACGACGGGCTGTCCCCGCTGGACACGGCGACGCAGGTGGCGGTGCCGGAGTTCGACGGCCGGCTGATCACCGTCCCGTTCTCGTTCAAGGAGGTCGACGAGGACGGGCTGACGGTGTACGCGGCCGACCCGGAGCGGGCGGCCCGGGTGGCGGGCATCGCGGTGCGGCACGCGCGGCTGCGGCACACCCCGGCGGCCGAGCGCCGCCTGGCCCTCGTGCTGTCGGCGTACCCGACCAAGCACGCCCGGGTGGGCAACGCGGTGGGCCTGGACACCCCGGCGTCGGCGGTCCGGCTGCTGGAGCGGCTGCGCGCGGAGGGCATGGACCTGGGCGACGCCCTGCCGGGCTTCCACACGGACACGGAGAACGGCCACGAGGGCGACGCGCTGATCCACGCGCTGATCGAGGCCGGCGGCTACGACCAGGCGTGGCTGACCGAGGAGCAGTTGGCCCGCAACCCGGTGCGGATCCCGGCCGCCGACTACCGCCGCTGGTACGCCACCCTCCCGGCGGCGCTGCGCGAGCGGGTGGAGGAGCACTGGGGCCCGGCGCCGGGCGAGCTGTACGTGGACCGCTCCCGGAACCCGGACGGCGACCTGGTGCTGGCGGGCATCCGCTCGGGCAACCTGCTGGTGCTGGTCCAGCCGCCGCGCGGGTTCGGCGAGAACCCGGTGGCGATCTACCACGACCCCGATCTGCCGCCCAGCCACCACTACTTGGCGGCCTACCGGTGGATCGCGGCGGACCGCGCGGACGGCGGTTTCGGCGCGCACGCGGTGGTGCACCTGGGCAAGCACGGCAACCTGGAGTGGCTGCCGGGCAAGACCGCGGCGCTGTCCGCCGAGTGCGGCCCGGACGCGGCCCTCGGCGACCTGCCGCTGGTCTACCCGTTCCTGGTGAACGACCCGGGCGAGGGCACCCAGGCCAAGCGCCGGGCGCACGCCACGCTGGTGGACCACCTGGTGCCGCCGATGGCGCGCGCCGACTCCTACGGCGACATCGCCCGGCTGGAGCAGCTCCTCGACGAGCACTCGAACATCGCGGCGATGGACCCGGCGAAGCTGCCCGCGATCCGGGCGCAGATCTGGACGCTGATCCAGGCCGCCAAGCTGGACCACGACCTGGGCATGGCGGAGCGGCCGGAGGACGACGGTTTCGACGACTTCCTGCTGCACGTCGACGGCTGGCTGTGCGAGGTGAAGGACGCCCAGATCCGCGACGGCCTGCACGTGCTGGGCCAGGCCCCGACCGGCACCGACCGGGTGAACCTCGTGCTGTCGATCCTGCGGGCCCGGCAGATCTGGGGCGGCGTGAGCGCGCTGCCGGGCCTGCGCGAGGCGCTGGGCCTGGACGAGGCGGCGCCGACCCTGGGCGCGGCGGACGCGGCCGAGGCGCGGGCCCGTGCGCTGGTCGAGGCGATGGAGGCCGAGGGCTGGGACCCGGCCGCGGTGGCGAAGGTCTCCGCCGGCCTGCCCTCCGCCGTCGCCGAGGTGCTGGCCTTCGCCGCCACCCAGCTGGTGCCCCGACTGGCCGCCACCACCGACGAGTTGGACGCGGTGCTGCACGCCCTGCGGGGCGGCTTCGTCCCGGCCGGGCCCTCCGGCTCGCCGCTGCGCGGGCTGGTCAACGTGCTCCCCACCGGCCGCAACTTCTACTCGGTGGACCCGAAGGCCGTCCCGTCCCGGCTCGCCTGGGAGACCGGCCAGGCGCTGGCCGCGTCCCTGCTCGAGCGCTACCGGGCCGACAACGACGGGCAGTTCCCGCCCTCGGTGGGCCTGTCCCTGTGGGGCACCAGCGCGATGCGCACCGCGGGCGACGACATCGCGGAGGCGTTCGCGCTGCTCGGCGTCCGCCCGGTGTGGGACGACGCCTCGCGCCGGGTCACCGGCCTGGAGCCGGTCCCGCTCGCCGAGTTGGGCCGGCCGCGGATCGACGTGACGCTGCGCATCTCCGGCTTCTTCCGGGACGCCTTCCCGCACGTGGTGGCGCTGCTGGACGACGCGGTCCGGCTCGCCGCCCGCCAGGAGGAGCCGGAGTCGGAGAACTTCGTCCGGGCCCACGTGCAGGCCGACCTGGCCGAGCACGGCGACGAACGCCGGGCCACGGTACGGGTGTTCGGCTCCCGCCCGGGCACCTACGGCGCGGGCCTGCTGCAGCTGATCGACAGCCGGGACTGGCGCACCGACGCCGACCTGGCCGAGGTGTACACGGTGTGGGGCGGCTACGCGTACGGGCGCGGCCTGGACGGGCGGCCCGCGCGCGAGGAGATGGAGAGCGCGTACCGGCGGATCACCGTGGCGGCGAAGAACACCGACACCCGCGAGCACGACATCGCCGACTCGGACGACTACTTCCAGTACCACGGCGGCATGGTGGCCACCGTGCGGGCGCTGACCGGCGCCGCCCCGGCCGCGTACGTCGGCGACTCCACCCGCCCGGAGACGGTGCGCACCCGCACCCTGACCGAGGAGGCGGCCCGGGTCTTCCGGGCCCGGGTGGTCAACCCGCGCTGGCTGGAGGCGATGCGCCGGCACGGCTACAAGGGCGCGTTCGAGATGGCCGCGACCGTCGACTACCTGTTCGGCTACGACGCGACCACCGGCGTGGTCGCCGACTGGATGTACGAGAAGCTGACCGAGGAGTACGTGCTCGACCCGGTCAACCGCGAGTTCTTCGCCGAGGCCAACCCGTGGGCCCTGCACGGCATCGCCGAACGCCTGCTGGAGGCCGCCGGGCGCGGCCTGTGGGCGGAGCCGGACCCGGCGCTGCTGGACGGGCTGCGGCAGGTGCTGCTGGAGACCGAGGGCGACCTGGAGGGCGAGTGACGGCGCCCCGAGCGAGTGAACGGGCGGGATCCGGGCAGGCTGGGGGCGACCTTGACATGCCGATGATCGAATAGGGGTGCCTTCCGGCCCGGCCGGACGGACAATCTGCCCATGAACCTGCGAACCGCCCTCACCCGACCGGCCCGCTACGGCGCGCTGGCCTCGGGCGCGCTGCCCGTCCTGACCTTCCCCGGCGCGGGCCTGGCCTGGCTGGCCTGGGCGGCGCTGGTACCGGGCCTGCTGCTGATGCGGGCCGCGGCCGGGCCCCGCGAGGCCGCGGTGCGCGGCTGGTGGTTCGGCGCGGGGTTCATCCTCACCGGGATGTACTGGCTGGTGCCGTCGATCGGCCCCGCACTGCCGGTGCTGGCCGTGCTGTTCGGCGTGCTGCAGGCGCCGTTCGGCCTGGCCGCCTGGTGGCTGCTGCACGGCGAGCCGACGCCGCGCCGCACGGCGGCGGCGCTGGCGGTGCTGCCCGCGGTGTGGGTGTGCGCCGAGTACGCCCGCTCCTGGCACGCGCTGGGCGGGCCGTGGGCACTGCTGGGCGCCACCCAGTGGGAGCACCCGGCGGTGCTCGGCCTGGCCTCCATCGGCGGTGTGTGGCTGGTCAGTTGGGTCCTGGTCGCGGCGAACACGGCGCTGCTGGTGCTGCTCCGCGCGCACGGGCTGCGGGTGCGCGCGCTGGCCGGGACGGCGGCGCTGGCCGCGCTGCTGGCGGGCCCGCTGGCGTTCGCCGCGCAGGCCGCCCCGGCGACCTCGGGCGCGGCGACGGTGGCGCTGGTGCAGGCGGGCCCGACCCCGGACGAGCGGGCCCGGCTGGAGGCGAACGTGCGGATCACCCGTACCCTGGCCGCCCGTCCGGTGGACCTGGTCGTGTGGGGCGAGAGCTCGACCACCGAGGACCTGGACCGGCAGCCGGACACGGTGGCCCGGCTGGCCGCGCTGTCCAGCGCCACCGGGGCGCAGCTGCTGGTCGGCGAGGACGCCCGGAAGGCGGACGGCCGGATCTCCAAGGACGCGGTGCTGGTGGACGGTTCGGGCGTGCTGGCGCGCTACCGCAAGATCCGGCTGGTGCCGTTCGGCGAGTACATCCCGCTGCGCCCGCTGCTGGGCTGGATCGCCGGGGTGAGCGCGGCCGCGGGCGAGAACCGGGTGCCCGGCAGCTCGGTGCACCTGCTGCCGGTGGTGGACCGCGGCGGGCGGGCGCTGCCGGTGGGCGCGCTGATCTGCTTCGAGTCCGCGTTCCCCGACATGTCGCGCACCGCGGCCCGGCAGGGCGCCGAGCTGATCGTCTACCAGTCCGCGACCTCCACCTTCCAGTCCACCTGGGCGCCCGCCCAGCACGCCTCGCTGGGGGCGCTGCGGGCCGCGGAGACCGGCCGCCCGGTGGTGCAGGCCGCCCTGACCGGCGAGTCGGTGGCGTACGACGCGCAGGGGCGGCGGCTGGTCCGGATGGACACCGACGGGTCGGGCGCGGTGACGGTCCGGCTGGCGCTGGCCGATCCGGCGGCCCGCACCTGGTACGTGCGGCTGGGCGACTGGGTGCCGCTGACGGCGCTGGCGGTGGTGCTGACGGCCGCGGTGTGCGCCGCCGCGCCGGTGCTGCGCGAACGCCGCCGCCCGGGACCGCCGCCGTCCGCGACCCCCGCCGGCGCCCCGCCCGCCCGGGTCTGACCCCGCGCACGGAGGGCCGCCCCGACCCCGGGGCGGCCCTCTTCCGCTCCTCCTACCGCGCCGCCTCCGCCGCGTGGATGCCGAAGAGCGCGCCCTGCGGGTCGTGCAGCACGGCCAGCCGGGGCCCGTCGGGGACGTCGGTGGGCGGGAGGGTGACGGTGGCGCCGAGCAGGGCGGCGCGTTCGGCGCCGAGGTCGACGTCGGCGACCGCGAAGTACGGCATCCAGTAGGGCGCGACCTCGGCCGGGAACTGGTCGGACATGTCCATCATGCCGCCGAAGTCGCGTCCGCCCAGGCCGAACTGGGTGTACATCTCACCGGTGTTGACGCTCCAGCCGAACACCCGGGCGTAGAACTCGGCGGCGGCGCGCGGGTCGCGGGTGGCGAGTTCGACCCAGCCGAGGGCGCCGGGCTCGTCGCGCAGGTCGACGCCGCGCAGGGCGGCGGGCTCCCAGGTGGAGAAGACCGCGCCGGTGGGGTCGGCGGCGACGGCGAACCGCCCCCAGTCCAGGGCGACGGTCGGCGGGACGATCACCTTGCCGTCGGCGTCGGCGACCTCGTCGGCGGTGATGTCGGTGTCGGCGGTGTGGAAACCGATCGTCCAGGCGGTGGGCTGGTCGGGCTGCATCAGCCCGCTGAGTCCGGCGACGAGCTGATCGCCCAGGTAGAGCTTGGTGTAGCCCATGGCCTTCTCGTCGGGGACCACCTCGGCGCGCCAGCCGAACAGCTCGTGGTAGAAGACCTTGGCGGCGGCCGGGTCCTTGGTGGCGAGTTCGACCCAGCAGGGCGCGCCGGGGCTCGGTTCGGTGATCTTCACGGTCGGCTCATCTCCAGGATCAGTTTCCCTCGGGCGTGTCCGCCCTCCACCTCGGCCATCGCCTCGGCGGCGCGTTCCAGCGGGTAGCGGGCGGTGAGCAGCGCCTCCTCGGCGAAGGCGCCGTCGGGGGTGGTGCCGAACACCTCGTCGCCGCCCCGGAAGCCCCGGACGTCCGCGCCGAGGGCGGTCACCACGCCGGCCGCCTCGCTGCCCATGACCACCGGCGGGGCGGCGTCGGTGCCGAAGCGGCCCTGCCGCTTCTTCCAGTCCGCCGGGTTGACCCCGGCCGCCACCACCCTGATCCGCAGCGTGCCGGGGCCGGGGGCGGGCGTCGGCCGGTCCAGGAACTCCTGCTGCTCCGGCCCGCCGTACCCGACGAACCCGAATGCCTTCACCATCCGCTGCCTTCCTCTCCGCTCTCCGCTCCTCCCTCCCCACCTTGCCGGGGTACCGGCGGGTAGCGGGCGCGCCGGTGGGCCGAACGGCGGGGTGCACCCCCGGGCGGGCCGGCGGACGGGTGCGGTGCCGGCGCGGTGTGACGCCCGTCCCTCCCGCGCCGGGGGCCCGACCTGATAATTTAACGATCGTTCGATCACCCGAGCGCGCGTCAGGAGTCCGCATGGTGCAGAGCGCGCAGAGGCTGGCCCGGTGGGCCGCCGAGTTCACCCCCTCCCCCGAGGACCTGCTGCTGGCCGAGCGGGCGCTGCGGGACACCGTGGCGGTCGCCCTGGCCGCCCGGGAGCACCCGATGGCCGCGCTCGCCGCCTCGCTGCCGGACGCCGCCCGCTGGGCCGCGGTGGCGCACGTCCTGGACTTCGACGACCTGCACCTGCCGTCGACCACCCACATCAGCACGGTCTGCGTCCCCGCCGTGCTGGCCGCGGCCGGCGACGCCCGCGGCTACCTCGCGGGCGCGGGCGTGATGGCCCGGCTCGGCAGCGCGCTGGGCTGGGCGCACTACACCTCGGGCTGGCACGCCGCCTGCACCGCCGGGGCCCCGGCGGCGGCCGTCGCGGCCGGGCTCTCCCTCGGGCTGGACGCCGACGGCCTGGCCCGGGCGATCGCCCTGGCGCTGCCCGCGGCGGGCGGCGTGCAGCGGGCGTTCGGGACCGACGCCAAGGCGCTCCAGGTGGGCTTCGCCGCGGAGGCGGGCGTCCGGGCGGCGCGGCTGGCGGCGGCCGGTCCAGCGGGGGGCGCGCTTCTCGGCGAAGGCGCGCGGGCCCTCCTTGGCGTCCTCGGAGGCGAACACCGGGTCGATCAGGGCGCGTTGGCGTCGCCAGCGTTCGGCGGCGGGCCAGCCGGGGGCCTCGGTGACGATCCGCTTGGTGGCCCGGACGGCGAGCGGGCCGTTGGCGGCGATCTCGGCCGCGAGGGCGCGGGCGCCGGCCAGCGCGCCGCCGTTCGCGGTGAGCCGGTTGACCAGGCAGAGGGCGTGCGCCCTGGGGGCGTCCAGGAAACCGCCGGTGAGGGCGAGTTCCATCGCGACCTGGCGCGGGATCCGCTCGGGCAGGCGCATCAGCCCGCCGGCGGCGGCGACCAGGCCGCGCTTGACCTCGGGGAGGCCGAACCGGGCGCCCTCGGCGGCGACCACCAGGTCGCAGGCGAGGACGATCTCGCAGCCGCCGGCCAGCGCGTGGCCCTCGACCGCGGCGATCAGCGGCTTGGCGGGTGGCGCCTCGGTGAGCCCGGCCAGGCCCCGGCCCTCGACCACGGGGCGCTCGCCGCGCAGGAACGCCTTGAGGTCCATGCCCGCGCA
This sequence comes from Kitasatospora saccharophila, assembly GCF_039529925.1. Classification (NCBI taxonomy): domain Bacteria; kingdom Bacillati; phylum Actinomycetota; class Actinomycetes; order Kitasatosporales; family Streptomycetaceae; genus Kitasatospora; species Kitasatospora saccharophila. Next base: position 28,862 of record NZ_BAAANS010000063.1, read on the forward strand.
GAACGTGCCGCCGGTGCCGGTGATCACGGCGACGCCGTCGCCGTACTCGGTCAGAACCGCATCGGACACGGGGGCCCCCAGGAGTGCGGGGATCAGCCAAACGACCATTCGAACGATCGTTAAACCAGAACGGCGGTGCCGCCCTGTCCACCCCCGTGCGGCGCAGGCCACCCCGGCGGCCGTCCCGTGCACGGGCGGGCCCGGGACGGCGGCGCCCCTATGATCGGAGGGCGAAACGCCCAGGAACCGCGAGGACGCACCCGGATGAGCTCCACCACCCAGAAGCTGATCATCGAGACGGCCCGGCAGGAGTTCGCCGAGCGCGGCTACGGCGCCACCTCGATCCGGGACATCGCCCGCCGCTCCGGCATGAGCCTGTCCGCCCTGTACCACTACTACCCCGGCAAGCAGGAGCTGCTGCGGGCGATCATCGACGAGGGCATGGACGAGTACTTCCACTCCTGCGACCAGGCGCTGGAGCAGGCGGGGGACGACCCGGCCGAGCGGCTCGCCGCCCTGGTGGAGGCCACCGTCCGGTTCCGCGCCGAGCACCCCGCCAAGAGCAGCATCACCATCACCGAGCAGCGCAGCCTGGAACCGGAGCACCTGGCCGCCTACGAGGCCCGCATCGCCGGGGCCACCCAGCAGTGGGCCGGCATCATCCAGGCCGGCCTCGACCAGGGCGTCTTCACCACCCCGCACCCCGACGACGCCCGCCGCGCCGTCATCGCGATGTGCAACGCGGTCGCCCAGTGGTACCGCCCCGGCGGCGAACTCGGCGAGGACGACCTGGTGGAGCGGTACGTCAGCCTGGCCCTGACGATCGTGGAGTACCGCCCGCGCGGCGTCGTGCGGCGCCCCGCCCGCTGACCCGGGCCGGCCCCGTCCTGCACGCCTCCACCCACACCCTGCCCGCCGTCACCCACGCCGTCCTGCCGCTGATGACCGGCCCCGGCTCGATCGTCGCCCTCGACTTCGACGCCACCCGCACCTGGCCCGGCTACGACTGGATGGGCGTCGCCAAAGCCGGACTGGGAGCCGCCGCCCGCTACCTCGCCGCCGAACTCGGCCCCCGCCGCATCCGCGTCAACCTCGTCGCCGCCGGCCCGCTGCGCACCGTCGCCGCCGCCGGCGAACCCCACTCCGCCGCCATCGCCGCCGACTTCACCGCCCGTGCCCCGCTGTCCTGGAACCCCAAGGACCCCCACCCCGTCGGCCTCGCCTGCGTCACCCTGCTCTCCGACCTGCTGCCCGCCACCACCGGCCAGATCCTCCACGTCGACGGCGGGGCACACGCCACCGGCACCGCACCCCGGTGCCATGGTCCTGCTACCCGGAACCACCGTTGAGCTCCCGACATGACGTCCACAAAGCACCCCGGCCTGATCGGACTCGAAGTCGAGATGTCCCAGCAGGACACTGGCGCCCCCGCGCGGTCTACCTGCTCCCGGACGAACTGGCCGAGGCCGAGTTGACCATGGCACGCCTGCGGGAGCACTCGGCCACGATCCGCCGGTCCGCGACGGCGAACACCGACCGCCCGACCACGAGCCGGACAGGCGCCTGACCGTCGACCTCGGGTGTTTCCACAGGTCGGGAACAAGGTGGAGGGGGCCCGTCACCCCAGGACGCGGGCGCACAGTGGCTTCGCGGCCGCGAGCACGGCACATGCGGCCGGTGCCGGCACGAAGATCGAGGGATGACGGCGGCCGGCGGTCCGAGGCGGGGTGCTCACCGGGACGAGTGGGAGAACCGCTCCTTAACACACCCGTGGAACTTAGCGAGGATCCGACACCGGGCTGCTGGTCACCGGACCTTCGACGAGTCACCATGGGAACGTCCCTCCGGTCGTGACGCACGGCGAGCACGGCATCGGGCCTCCTGCGCACCCGTGCAGCGGGCGGATCCACCTGATCCGGCCTCACCTCGCGGTTCCCGGCCCGAGCACCCAGGCGTGGGAGCTTCTTCCGGCACCCGGCCCTTCGCACGGCCTGAGTGAACCACCCCCGGCGGTCCGGGTGTTCTGGATGCCATGGTCACGGCGGTGGCGCGGGAACGCCTGCTCCACCCGTCTCGCTCGCGGGGTGGTCGGTTGAACAGCAAGACGGAACAGCCTCTACTCGGAAGGACGTGCAGGCGGCAGGACGGCTCGATTCCGTCGTCGCCGGTGAATGACGGCGCTGTCAGCACGGACGGAGAGGTGAGCGGGTGTCCGGCACGCCACTGGTGGACGCCGGCCCGCTGGGCTCCGTCCTCATCCTCGACGGGACCAACTCATGTGCCAGGAGACAACAGGTGCTCCGGCGGACCGTGATCAGCGGTGCCCGGTCCGCCACCTGTCCGACGACCCCGGGTCCTTGATCGACCCCTACCCAGTACTGGAAGGCCTGCGGAGCGTCGGACCGGTCGTCCGCGTACGGCTGTACGAGCAGTTCGACGTGTGGTGGGTCACCACGTACACGGCCGCCGTCGCCGCCTTGGGCGCCCCCGAACTCGCGAGCGACCAGCGGTACGCGCACCCGGACCTGGCCCGGTACGTGTCGCCCATGCGCCTGGGCCTGATCGACAAGGATCCGCCCGACCACACCCGGCTGCGTGCCGAAGCCCTGCGCGCGTCCTCCGGCGGCGTCCTTCCGGCCTTCCGCCGACACACCGCGGACCGGTGCGCGGAACTCGTCGACGCCTTGGTCCCGCAGCACACCACCGACCTCGTCACCGCCTTGGTGGAGCCGCTCGTCGACGAGACCCTCGGAGAGTTCCTCGGCCTCCCGCACCAGACCGACACCGTGCTGCGCACCCATGCCGACCACCTCCTGCAACCGATGACCGGCGCCGCCGCGCGGACGGAGATCACCGAGGCCCGCCGGGCACTGCGGCGGCGCGTCCGTACCGGCCCGCCGCCGGAGGAGCCCGGGTGCCGGCCCGCCGCGGGGCTGCGCGGTGACGCGCCGTCGGACGAGTGGGCCGACGTCCTGCTGCAGATGTACGGGGCCGGGCGCCGCAGCACCACCGACTTCCTCGCCACGCTCCTGCTGGGCGTCCTCTCCCGGGAGGACTGGTCCGCACGCTGCCGCACGCCGCGCGGCCGCCGTCTGGTCACCGACGAATACCTGCGGCTCGACGGTCCGATCGTGCGCGGGGTGTGGCGCTTCGCCCGCACCGACACCGTCCTGGCCGGCACCCCGGTCTCGGCCGGCGACATCGTGATCGTCTCGCTCGCCCTGGCCGACCGTGATCCCGCCGTCTTTCCCGACCCCGCGCGCCTCGATCCGGAGCGCACGCCCAACCGCCACCTCCAGTTCGGCCACGGAGCCCACCGCTGCATCGGCGTGCCACTCGTGTACGCCTTGGCCGACGCCCTGCTCTCCACCCTCGCCCTCCGGTTCCCCGGCGCGCGCACCTCCGGTGACGACCCCGCCCACCGCTCCGGCCGCACCAGCGTCTTCCGCGGCCCCGCCCGGGTCCCGGCCGCCCTCGGCCCCCGACACCCGTCCTGACCCGCCCGCCGGACTTCCGGCCCGCCCGCCGGCCCCGGCCCCGCCTCCCCCGGAGGAAGCCGTGAAACGCGTGGACATCGCCTGGCCCGCCCTCGACGCGAAGGTCACCGCGATCCTCACCGAAGACCTCAACCCCGAACTCGCCCGCGTCTGGTGGGACATGCTCCCCTACCGCAGCGTCCAGAGCCACGCCGTCGTGGCCGACGGCCACTTCTACCACCTCGCCCCGGGCTCCGAACCCGTCCACGCCCCGCACCGGACCGCCGAGGACCGCAGCCTCGCCCCCGACGGCAGCGTCTACCTCTCCCGGCTCCAACACCTGCTGATCAAGTACGCGCCACTCCTCGAACCCACCGTATGCGCCCGTATCGCCCGCGTCCCCGAAGAAGACCTCGCGACCCTGCGCCAGGTCGCCGAACGGTCCTGGGAATCGGTCTACCGGACCAAGCAGGTCCTCGAAGTGCGCGTCACCCGCCACGGCGGCGACGCCGGCCACTGGCAGCTGCCCCGCCAGCCCGGCGTCGCCGACCCCGACGCCCAAGCCCTCCTCGACGCCCTCCACGCGCACACCGAACGCGCCTGGCTCACCCCGCCCCCCGACCTCCTCGCCCTGCACCGGGGAGACGTCCCGCTCGGCAGCCGCGGCCAGTACTTCTCCACCCTGGTCTACGTCAACGGGGAACTGCGGCTGCTCGGTTCCACCACCCTCAACCCGCTCGTCGCCGCCACCTTCGACCCGGACGTCCCCGTCGGCGCGCTGCGCGCGCTGCTGCCGCGGCTCACCGCCATGCAGACCGACTTCCTCGGCCACTGCGGCTTCCACGACCTCCACGACCTCGTGCACCGCACCCACCGCGTCCTGCCCGCCCTGCGCACCAAGGAGGAGTTCCGATCGGTGACGGCCGCCCTCGCCCTGTACGTCAACTGCCTGCGCCGCTGGGCCCTTCACTACTTCCCCTGGCGGCACGGGGAGGAACACCGCTTCGCCCTCCCCCCGGACTCGGACCGCTGAGACCGTGGACCTCGGACTCGACGGCCGCTGCTACCTGCTCACCGCGGCGAGCAGCGGACTGGGCTTCGCCACCGCGCGGGCTCTGGCGGACGAGGGCGCCAGGGTCGTGCTGTGCGCACGCGACCCCGACCGCCTGCACCGGGCCGTCGACCGGCTCCCCCCGGGGCACGCGGTGGGCGTTGCCGCCGACCTCCTGGCCCCGGCCACGCCGGAGCTGCTCGTCCAGGCTGCCCACCGGGCCTTCGGCCGACTCGACGGAGCCCTGCTCGGAACCGGGAGCAGTAGCCGCGGCACCGTCCTCGACGCCGGCGACCAGGACTGGCGCGCCCACTTCGAACTGCTGTTCCTCGCCGTGCTGCGGTGCGCCAGGGCCGTCGTCCCCGCGCTGCCCGCCGACGGGGCACTCGCCCTTCTCCTGTCCACCTCCGCCAGGTCCCCGCTCCCCGGCTTCGCACTCTCCACCGGGCTGCGCCCGGGGCTGGCGATGGCCGCCCGCAGCCTCGCCGCCGAACTCGGTCCCCGCGGCGTCCGCGTCCTGTCCCTGCTCCCGGGCCGCTTCCCCACCGAAGGGGCGCCTCTCGGACCCGGCGAGAGCTCCTCGGGCACCGCCCTGCGCCGCTACGGCCGGCCCGAGGAGTTCGGCCGCACCGCCGCCTTCTGCCTCTCACCCGCCGCGAGCTATCTCACCGGCACCGAGATCGTCATCGACGGCGGAAAACCCTGACTCCGTCCGCAGGCCCCGGGCCCACCCGCACCACCATCCACTCCGTCCGGTTTCGCTCGTCGTGCTCCACCCACCTCGGAAAGAAGGTCAAGATGACGTTCCCGCCGCGTGCAGCAGTCACCTCATCGCTCGCCGTCGGCCTGGTCGGGGGCCTGTTGGGCCTCTCCACGGCCGCTCATGCCTCACCGGTCGACATCACCTGCGCCGTGGGAAGCCAGACCGCCTCCTACAGCCCGGCGATGACCAACACCACGCAGCCCACGTCGGCGAGCATCACGGAGAACTACAGCTGCACGTCGCTGTCGACCGCAGTGAGCAGCGGAAGCACCAGCGCAGTCTTCGCCGAGGACGCCGGCTGCCTGCTCACCGCCCAGCCCGCGCACACCGCGGTGACCACCTACACGTGGGACACCTCGGCCACCTCGACGATCACCTTCACCGTGAGCAACGTGGTCCGTGCCGTCGACGGGACCACGACCGTCACTTCGCTCGGCAGCGTCACCGCGGGACTCGGCCAGGGGAGCCTCGCCACTCGGGTGATCGTGCTGCCCGCACTCAGCCTGACGGCCTGCGCAGGCGCCGGCGTGTCCTCCCAGACGGGTACGGCGACCCTGTCGATCCTGCCCTGAGCCGACCCGGCGGACCGGCCGCACCGCGTCACCATCCACGGGGGAGGGCGGCGCCCTCGGCGTATCCGGCGCCGGACTGCAGGCCGATCACGGCCCGCTCGTGGAGTTCGGCGAGCGAGGTGGCCCCCGTGTAGGTGCAGCCGCTGCGCAGTCCGGCTGCGATGCGGTCGATGACGTCCTCCAGTCCCGGCTGCTCCGGGTCGATCCCGAGCCTGCTCGTGCTCAGGCCCTCGTCGAAGTAGGAGGCCAGTTCGCGCTCCAGCGGCTCCATGCGCGCGGACCGGTCGGCCACGGCCTTCTTCGACGCGATGCCGAAGGACTCCTTGTACGGCTCCCCCGCCGCACCGCGCAGCAGCGGCGGGGGGCTCTCCAGGGTCCGGGCGAACCACGAGCCCACCATGACGGAGGACGCGCCCGCGGCCAGGGCCAGTACCACGTCACGGGGGTGGCGCACCCCGCCGTCGGACCAGACCGTCCGCCCCAGGGCACGGGCGGCTCGGGCGCACTCCTGGACGGCGGTGAACTGCGGCCGCCCCACGCCGGTCATCATCCGGGTCGTGCACATCGCGCCACCGCCCAGACCCACCTTGACGACGTCGGCACCCGCGCCGATCAGGGCTTCGGTGGCCTCCCCGGTGACGGCGACACCGGCGACGAGGACGCGGTCGCCGATGCGTTCGCGCAGTCGTGCCACCGCCTCGCGGGCGGGCGCCTGGGCGGCGTGGGGCGTGTGCAGCACCACCACGTCGGCGCCGTGGGCCGCGCAGCGCTCCGCCCGCCCCGCCGCGTCACCGGTCATGCCGACCGCCACGGCGGTGAGCAGGCGGCCGGAGTCGTCCAGGGCGGGTGGGAAGACCAGGGACCGCACCGTTCCCCGTGGTGTGGCGATGGTGCCCGGGTGCCCGGGGCGGTGCACGAGGGCGACGTCGGCGCCCCGCTCGGTCAGGAACGCGAAGGCGTCCCGGAGCGGGGTTCCGGGGTCGAGGACGGGGGTGTCGACGGCGAGGTCCCCCAGCCGCTCGTGGCCCTGCGCCGCCCTCAGACGCCCGGCGGGCACCGTCCCCACCGCGTGTGCCGAACCGTCGGTCACCACGGTGAAGCCGTGCCCGTGGGCGTCCGCCAGGTGCCGCACGTCCGCGGCCCGGGTGTCGGCGCACACGGCCGGGGCCGACTGCCAGACCGGGTGCGCGGCCTTGACCGAGTCGATGCACTCCCGCACGTCGCGCTCGGCCAGGTCGTGGGAGAGGACCGCCACCCCGCCGCGCCGAGCCAGCGTCTCGGCCGTGCGCCGGCCGGTCACCGCCAGCATGTCGGCGGCCACGAGCGGCAAGGTGGTGGGCAGCGGGTCGGTGGGGGTGATGTCCACCGACTGTCGGGAGCCCCCCGCGTAGTCCTGCGGCAACAGGAACACATCGGCGAAGGTCAGTTCGTACGGCGGGTTCTCGCCGCTGATGAAGCGCATGCCCTTCTCCCTGCTCGTCGGATCTGCTGTCACGCGGTGCTGTTCCTCGCCGCCGCCCTCCGGTGCCGACGGGCGGCAGGTGGCGGTGGACGTTCAGGAGAGGAGGAGGGTGGCGGGTCCGCTGCGGCTGGTGAGGCCGCCGGGACTGTCGCAGGCGGTGAGGTCGGCGTTGGCGAAGACGACGGTGATGAGCAGGCCGTCGCCGGTGAAGGTGCCGGAGGCGACGGTGCCCGTGACGGTGAGGACCTGGGTGCCGGAGGTCCCGGGGCCGAGGGCGGTGCTGTAGGTGTAGGCGCTGTGGGAGCCGTCGTTCCAGGCGATGGTGGAAGAACCGGAGGACGGCTGCTCCAGGACGGCGCAGGTCAGTTCGGGGGCGGTGCCGCCGCCGCTGATGGTGCCGGCGGTGATGGCGGGGTGGGACGCGGAGAGGCAGGTCAGGCTGATCGTGCCGGCGATGGCCACGCTCCGGGGGTGTTGGTCAGCCCGGGGGTGTAGGTGGTGGTGTCGGTGCCGACGCAGGTGGCGTCCAGCGGGGCGGCGTGGGCGGAGCCGGCGAGGAGGGCGCTGGTCAGCGCCGCCGTCGCGAGGGCCACCGTGGTGCGGCGGCGCAGTGTGTCGGTGTGCACGGGGAGTCCTCCGGGTGTTGGAACCTGGTGGGGCCGCGTCTTCCCGGGGCGTACCGCATCGCCCGGGGTGACGCGGGAACGGTTGTCGGGTGTCGCGTGGACGGCGCACGGGCCGGCGAGGAGCGGCGGACGCGGGGCGGGCCGAGGGAACCGGGTGGAGTGACGGAAGCCGGCGGAGTGGCCGGGGACGAAGACGCTGGCGATACCGCGGCCGGTTGTCAAGGCCGGAACGGGGGCGGCTCATGGCGCACCGCCGTCCCGCCCGCGGCCGCGAGGCTCTCCCGGCCCGCTCCGAAGCCGTGGCCCGCCTCGCGACGAGCAGTCTCCGGAACCTCCGGCTCGGTGGGGGGAGGGCCCGGCCCGCGGCCGGACACGAGCCCCGAAGCCGAGGCGAAACACCTGTTCAGGGCCGGCGACGACCACGGCCCGGCGCAGGACGACTCCGTGCCTCAGCCCTGCCGGACCGGCGGCGGCGCGCGGTCCGGCCGCCCTGCGGCAGAACCACCCGGCGCTTCGAAGTCCCCTCGTCGGCTTCCCGGTTCTCCGGTGGAAGGAATTCTTAACACCGGGCCGATGATTGACGCGCGCTGCCGCGCTCCGGGGCATCGCCGCTCCCCGCACGGGAACGAACTCCGGGCGAGCCCACGTACGGAGGAGAAGGACCGCTGCCATGGCCGGCTGTTTTCACGGTGCGGGCACGCGCACCGAAGTCCCGGGGATCTTCGACGAGTTGACGGAACGCGTCCGCGCACCGGTCGGACCCGCCGACGGCCCCGGTGGCACGCCGCGACCCCGTGCCGGGCGCGGTCGGTCCGCGACCCGGTCAACCGCGTCGCCGCCGAACTGCTCCGGTTCCCCGCGCTGCTGGCGGGCGGGGACCACGACCGACCCGGGAGAGTGGCACGGCAATCCGGTCACGAGTGCGGCGACGAACCGTCCCCACCGGCCGGTGGTGCACACGGCATCCTGCCGCCCGGCTCACGGAAGGAAGCGTGACCCGTCGCCATGAACAGGACCAGAACGACCGAGGCGTTCGATGCGGCCGGGCCGCTGCTGGCCGCCGGACTCGTCCGGCGCGGCGTCCCGGTGCACCTGGCCCCCTGGCCCGGCCCGCTGGTCGGAGCACCGCCGACCGGGGCGTCGACGGGGCCGCGGTTGGTCGCCACCACCTACGTGGACGTCGACGGACAGGTCGTCGGCCTGGCGGTGGTCGCGGACCCGACGCTCCCGGCCCTCCTGGACGAGGCCGTCGCCGAACTGCGCCGCTGGAGCGACGCCTTGCGCACCAGGAGGTTGCTGCTGCCCGTACCCGCCCCCGCCTGCTTCCCGGCACCGCGCGCCGCCGGTCTCCTCGTCCTCGCCCAGACCCGCTTACCACCCCGCTCCGCCTGCCGGGCCGGGCGCGCCGACGCCACCCTGGCCGCTTACCTGGAACGGGGCGACACCGTGCTCGTCGTGGGGAGCGGGCGGGGCGCCTGGGACGACCGCCCGCCCCGGCCGTCACCCCGGCGGGCCGGGGTGGTGCCCGTGGCCTCGGTGCGGCGCGCGACGACCGTCGAGGTGCCGGCCCCGGCGAAACTGGCTTTCCTCCAACGTCCCTGCACGCCGGTCGAGGAGCTCACCGCGATCCTGGACGTCCTGCGGTCGCGGTTCCCGCTGCTGCGCGGGCAGCACCCGGACCAGTGGTGCCACCGTCCCACCGACACCCGCGACGCGGTACGGTCCGCCGCTGCGGCGAGCGATCTCGTGCTGCTCGTCGACGACCGGCACCCCCACGGCCGGCGCCCCCGGCACTGGCTCGCCCACCACCGGCTCGTCCCGGTCGGATCAGCCGCCGACCTCGACCCCGTGGTCCTGGCCCGGGCGGCGACGATCACCTTGACCGGACCGCTCCACCGTCCCGGAACCGCTGCCCTGTCCACCGCCCTCGCCCGCTGCCTGTCGGGGCTCGGCCCGCTCAGCGTCGTCCGGCGCCGGAGCACGAGCGAGACCGTCACGGACGTGTACTCCCCGCCGGAGCGCAGCGCCGTCGCCGCACCGGGCAAGCCTTGACCGCCGAACACCCGCGCCCCGCTTCCCCTGCCGGCACCAGGACGGGATCCTCCACCATGGCGAACCACCCCACGCCCCGCGTCCCCCTGCCCGCCGCGGCGGGCACTCCCACCCGCCGACCCAACGCCCGGCTGCGCGCGCTGCTGCAGGAAGCGCGGTGGAGCGGCGACGCGCTCGCGGCCGCGGTCAACGCGGTCGGCCGGGAGAACGGCCTGGACCTGCGCTACCGCCGCCCGTCGGTGGCGCAGTGGCTCGCCGGGTCGGTCCCCCGCGATCCCGTCCCTCCGCTCGTCGCCGAAGCCTTCAGCCGGCGGCTGCACCGCGGCGTCACCGCCGAGGAACTGGGGTTCGCCCCGCGGCACGGCCTCCCCGGACCACGTCGCGGCCGCCCGTCGGCCGACGCCGGCGCTCCCCGCGCGAACCTCCCCTACCGGCTGTCGGCACTGGCCGGAATACCCGATCGCGTCACCGGCACCGAGTACCTCCGGGTCCGCTCACCCGGGCCCACCCGGCTGGTCGCCCCGCACGTCCAGGCGGCGGGGAAGATGCTCGCCCTGTTATCCCGCGTCGACCACCAGCTGGGCGCCGGCGCGGTACGCGAACAGGCCACCGCCTACTTCGAACTGACCGTACGGCCCTGGCTCGGCCTGCCCGGCACCGACGCCCACCGCCGCGCCCTGCTCCAGCGCGCCGCCGGGCTCGCCTACCTCTGCGGGTTCGCGAACTTCGACGAGTGGCGGCACGGCGAGGCCCAGCACTGGTACCGGCTGAGCGCCGCGCTGGCCGACGAGGCCGCCGACGCCCGCGCCCTGGCCCTGGCCCTGCGCGCGCTGAGCGTGCAGGCCCTCGAACTCGGCCACCCGGGCCCGGCCCTCGACCTCGCGGAAGCCGCCCTCCGTGCGGGGCGCCACCTCCCCGACAGCCGTGCCTTCCTCCTGGGGCAGTACGCCGTCGCACTCGCCGCCCGCGCCCGGCCCGGCGACGCGCTGCGGGCCGTCGAGGGGGCGGAGGACGCCCTGCCCGGCGCCACCGCGTCCGCCGCCACCGGTCGCTACCACGGCGCGACGCTGGCGTACCAGCGCGGAGAGGTCCACCGGCGGCTCGGGGACATCCCGGCGGCGGTCAGCTCCCTGCGCGCCTCCGTCCGCCTGCGCCCCGGCACCGAGCGCCGGTCGCAGGCCCTGGTGCACGCCCGGCTCGCCGAGACGCTCGCCGCCCGGGGCCAGCTGGAGGCGGCCTGTGCGAGTTGGCAGGAGTTCGTCGACCTGCGGGCCCGGGTCGCCTCCGCCCGGGTCGAGCGGGCCGCCGACCGGATGCGCTCCGTGCTGCTCGCCCAGCGCCACCGCGGCGAGGCCGAACGGCTGCTGGCCGCCCTGCGCGTCCCGGAGCGGTGAACGCCGCGAGGACGGCTCCTCGACCTCGCGCTTCCATGGAGCGGGCCGTACCTTCCGGTTCGCCGTCGGAGCGGCGGACCGCCGAGCCGTCACCGGAGCCGATGCCGTTGCAGTGGGTGACGCCGGACGGGGTGCCGGCGGTGCGTCCGGCCCGGGCGGACGCACCGCCGGGGCGGGAGCCACCCGGTCGGTCCAACGGCTCGGTGTGTCGGGTGCGGAGGGTAGCTGCTGTGGGATTGGCTGGTTCCGCACCGGACGCCGTCCCGCTTCGTGCCGCACGGGGCCGGTGCCTCAGTCGGCCGTCCGTACGAGGGCCGATGCGTTCTCCGGCCGGTACGTCCGGCTGTCCCCTGCAGCTGGAACGGGAGTCACGCATGCCCCACCGCACGGCCCGCGACGGTGCCGAGATCCTCTACCAGGGCGGGGGAGCCGCCGCCCGGTCGTCTTCGTCCACGGCCGGCCGCTGAACGGCGACGCCCGGCAGGGCCGGCTGAGGGCCGTCGCCGACGCCGGATTCCGCGGCACCGCCCTGGTGCCCGGCGACAAGGGGACGTTCGACCAGGACCTGGTCGAGTTCCTCACGTCCTGACCCCGACGGCCCCGCCGCCGGGCGCGCCCGCCCCGGCGGGGCCGGTGCTCGGCGGCGGCTTCCCGGCGGGCCACCTCCTCCTCGGCCTTCGCCGACGACACCCGGCGCCTGCTTGCCGACCGTCCGCTCCGTCAGGGTTCCGGCGGTGCGGACGCGGGCTCCACGCCCGGGCGCAGGCCCTGGTCGCTCTTCCGGTGGAGGCCCCGTCGCCCGGAGCCGCGGGCGCTCCCGCGTCCCGTCCGGCACCCGCTCGTCCGGTTCCCCCGCTCCCGTACCCGTACCCGTACCCGGAAGGTGCTTCTCCCGTGCCCGACAACGACGACGTGCAGCAGGTCACCAACGCGTTCCCCGAGAACACGAACCCGGCCGCCGACGGCTGCCCGGTGAAGGACAGCGCCGCGGACCCGATGAAGGGCGACGGCATCCGCCAGTGGTGGCCCGAGCGGCTGAACATCGGCGTGCTGAGCCGCCACGCCGCGACCCACGGCCCCGAGGGCGAGGGCTTCGACTACGCGGCGGCGTTCGGGGCGCTCGACCTGGCGGCGGTCAAACGCGACATCGAGCAGGTCCTGACGACCTCGCAGGACTGGTGGCCCGCCGACTTCGGCCACTACGGCCCGTTCGTGATCCGGATGGCCTGGCACCTGTCGGGCACCTACCGGGTCACCGACGGCCGCGGCGGCAACGGGGCCGGGCTGCAGCGCTTCGCCCCGGTCAACTCCTGGCCGGACAACGTCAACCTGGACAAGGCGCGGCGCCTGCTGTGGCCGGTGAAGCAGAAGTACGGCAAGGCGCTGTCCTGGGCGGACCTGATGGTGCTGTCCGGGAACGTGGCGCTGGAGTCGATGGGTTTCACCACCTTCGGTTTCGGCGGTGGCCGGGAGGAGGTCTGGGGCCCGGACGAGGCGGTGTACTGGGGCCCGGAGACGGTGTGGCTGACCGACGAACGGCACAAGGACGACGGTGAGCTGCTGGCGCCGCTGGCCGCCGACACCATGGGCCTGATCTACGTCAACCCCGAGGGCCCGCGCGGCAACCCGGACCCGATGGCGTCGGCCACCGACATCCGCGAGACCTTCGCCCGGATGGCGATGAACGACGAGGAGACGGTGGCCCTGTGCGCGGGCGGCCACACCTTCGGCAAGACCCACGGCGCCGCCGGCTCCGAGCACCTGGGCCCCGAGCCGGAGGCCGCGCCGCTCGAACAGCAGGGCCTGGGCTGGAAGAGCGACTTCGGCACCGGCCACGGCAACGACACCATCACCTCCGGCCTGGAGGTGATCTGGACCGACACCCCCACCCGCTGGGACAACCGCTACTTCGAGATCCTGCTGGGCTACGAGTGGGAGCTGACCACCAGCCCCGGCGGCGCCCACCAGTGGCGGCCCAAGGCCGGCGCGGGCAAGGACACCGTCCCCGACCCGCACGACCCCGCCGGGCGCCGCACCCCCGCGATGCTCACCACTGACGTCGCGATGCGGGTCGACCCGGACTACGCGCGGATCTGCCGGCGCTTCCTGGAGCACCCCGAGGAGTTCGCCGACGCCTTCGCCCGCGCCTGGTACAAGCTCACCCACCGCGACATGGGCCCGGTCACCCGCTACCTGGGCCCCGAGGTCGCCGCCGAACAGCTGCTCTGGCAGGACCCGCTGCCCGAGCCCACCGAGGCCCCGCTGGACGGCGGCGCCGTCGAGCAGCTCAAGTCCCGCGTCCTGGCCGCCGGGATCCCGCTGGCGGACCTGGTGTGGCTGGCCTGGTCCTCCGCGTCCACCTTCCGGCGCAGTGACAAGCGCGGCGGCGCCAACGGCGCCCGGATCCGGCTGGAGCCGCAGAACGGCTGGGCCGTCAACGAGCCCTACCGGCTCTCCACCCTGCTGGGCCAGCTGGAGGGCATCCGGGAGGCGTTCAACTCCTCCCGGCCCGCCGGCCACGGCGTCTCGCTCGCCGACCTGATCGTGCTGGCCGGTACCGCCGCGGTGGAGAAGGCCGCCGCCGACGCCGGGCACGAGGTGCGGGTGCCGTTCACCCCCGGCCGGGTCGACGCGACGCAGGAGCACACCGACGTCGAGGGCTTCTCCTACCTGGAGCCGCCCGCCGACGGCTTCCGCAACCACCTCGGCAAGGACGACACCCTGCCCGCGGAGTACCGCCTGGTCGACCGGGCCGACCTGCTGGGCCTGAGCCCCCAGGAACTGACCGTCCTGGTCGGCGGCCTGCGCACGCTGGGCGCCACCTACCAGAACGCCCCACTGGGCGTGCTCACCCGCACCCCGGGCGTGCTGACCAACGACTGGTACGTCAACCTGCTCGACCAGGGCACCACCTGGACCCCCTCGGCCCACGACCCGGCCGTCTTCGAGGGCCGCGACGCCACCGGCACGGTCCGCTGGAGCGCCAGCCGCACCGACCTGGTCTTCGGCTCCCACGCCGAACTGCGCGCCCTCGCCGAGGTCTACGCCGGCGCCGACGGGGCCGGGCAGTTCGCCGCCGACTTCGCCGCCGCCTGGGCCAAGGTCATGGACCTCGACCGCTTCGACCTCACGGCCCGCCGCTCCTGACCCGGCCCGGCTCCCCCGGCCGGACGGGCGCGCCGCAGCGCCCGTCCGGCCCCGCCGTCCGGCGCGGCCACCGCCGGTACCCGTCCGTCCGCCCGAAGGAGATTCCCAATGGCATTGTCAAGCCGGGGTGGTGACGCCCAGTGATCGGGTCATGCCGCTGCGGCGGCCGGGCTCGGTGTGACTGCCTG
>NZ_BAAANS010000064.1:0-42334 GCF_039529925.1 Kitasatospora saccharophila
TGAACCACCGGGAGGCGATCTTCGACCCGGTGGTGGCCTCGGCCGGCGGCCGTCGGCTGCGGATCGCGCACACCGTCTCGTTCTCCTTCGACATGTCCTGGGAGGAGCTGCTCTGGCTGGTCGAGGGCCACGAGGTGCACCTCCTGGACGAAGCCCTGCGGCGCGACGCGGAAGCGCTCTCCGCGTACTGCGCCGCACACGCGGTGGACGTCATCAACGTGACGCCCTCCTACGCCCAAGCCCTGGTCGACCGGGGCCTGTTGGACGAGGGGCGGCACCGTCCGGTGCTGGTGCTGCTGGGCGGTGAGGCGGTCGCCGAGACGCTGTGGACGAAGCTGCGGGACACCCCCGGGGTGTTGGGTTACAACCTGTACGGGCCGACCGAGTACACCATCAACACGCTGGGCGGCGGCACGCTGGACTCGGCGACGGCCACGGTCGGCCGGCCGATCTGGAACACGGTGGCGCACGTGCTGGACGGCCACCTGCGGCCGGTGCCGGTGGGCGTGGCCGGCGAGTTGTACGTGTCGGGCGTCGGGTTGGCGCGCGGCTACCTGAACCGTCCGGGCCTGACGGCCGAGCGCTTCGTCGCGGACCCGTTCGGCGCGCCCGGTGCGCGGATGTACCGCACCGGTGACGTGGTGCGTTGGCGGCCGGACGGCCTGCTGGACTTCCTGGGCCGGGCCGACGACCAGGTCAAGATCCGCGGCTACCGGATCGAACCCGGCGAGATCGAGGACGCGCTGAGCACGGATCAGGACGTCGCCCAGGCTGCCGTGGTGGTCCGCGAGGACACCCCGGGCGTCAAGCGCCTGGTCGCCTACCTGGTGCCAAGTGAGGGTACCCTTATCTCGGCCGCTGCGATCCGTCGCACGCTGGCCGCCCGGCTGCCCGAGTACATGGTGCCCTCGGCCTTCGTGGTCCTGGACGCCCTGCCGCTGACCGTCAACGGCAAGCTCGACCGGCCCGCCCTGCCCGCGCCCCGGGCCGAGCACTTCACCACCGGCGCCGAACGGCGCGCCCCGCGCCACCCGAGCGAGCGGGCGGTGCACGAGGCGTTCGCCGAGGTGCTCGGACTGCCCGAGGTCGGCATCGACGAGAACTTCTTCGACCTGGGCGGCCACTCGCTGCTGGCGATGGAGCTGCTCCAGCGCCTGCGCACCGACTTCGAGGGGGACCTCCGCCTGCCCGACCTGCTCGCCCGGCCCACCGTCTCGGCCCTCGCCGAGTTCCTGGTCGACCGGCTGGTCGACGCCGCCCTCGGCGACACCCCGCCCTGCACCGCCTGACCCCGCCCCCTGCCCGACCCCCCCCAAGAGGAGAACACCCCGATGGCTGCCACCAACCCGTTCGAGGACGACGACGCCCGCTACCTGGTGCTCGTCAACGACGAGAACCAGCACTCGCTGTGGCCCGCCTTCGCCGAGGTCCCGGCCGGCTGGCGCACCGTCCACGGCGAGGACACCCGGGAGGGCGCCACCGCGTACGTCGACGCGCACTGGACCGACCTGCGCCCCGCCAGCCTGATCGCCCGCACCGCCTGACCCCGCCCGCACGAGCAGGGGCGGCCCGCCACCGGGGCCGCCCCCGCGTCCCGCCGCTACCCGACGGATGGCCAACGCCGTGAGCACCCACCAGCCAGCCCCCGCCGCCGAGGCCCCCGCCACCGGAGCCCCCGCCGCTGAGGCACCCGGCCCGGACGAGGCCCCCGCCGAGACCGGTCCCGACCCCGCCGACGCCGGTCCCGACCTCGCCGACGAGGACCTCGCCCCCGCCGCCCTCCCCGCCGAGCGCCGCCGCCGCGCCAAGGCCCTGCTGCGCGCCGCGCTGCGCCCGCACCGGGCCACCGTGGCCGCCGCGATGGCCGCCGCCGCGATCCGGCAGCTCGCCCTGCTCGCCGTCCCCTGGTGCGTGCAGAAGGCGCTGGACGACGGGCTGCAGCGGCACGACGGCGGCGCCCTGCTGGGCTGGGCGGCCGCCACCGCGCTGGCCGCCCTCGTCCAGTTCGCCGGGCTGTACGGCTGGCAGTACTGGGCCGGGTACGCGGACGCCAAGGTCGGGGCCGACCTGCGCGGACGGCTGCTGCGCCACCTGGCCGGGCTGGACCGGGCCGCGCTGGCCGCGCGCGGCCACGGCGACCTGGCGATGCGGGCCACCCGGGACACCGACCTGGTGCGCGAGTGGGTGCACGGCCTGGCGATCTGGGTGGTGCTCGGGACGACCTTCCTGACCGTGCTGCCCGCGATCGGCGCCCTCGACCCCGGCCTGCTGCTGGTCACCCTGGCCACCCTGCCGTTCCTGGTCTGGGTCAACCTGCACTACCCGCGCCGCTTCGCCGCCGCCTCCGCCGACCTCGCCGCCGCGCACGGCCGCCGCGCCGACGCCGTCGCCGACCTGCTGCAGCTCGGCACCGGCCTGCGCGGCACCGGCGGGCACCGCCCGCTGGTCGACCGGCACCACACCGCCAGCGCCGAGGTCACCGCCCGCACCCTGACCGCCGCCCGGATCGAGGCCGGCTGGGCCGCCGTCGCCCCGCTCGTCCCCCGGCTGGCCGTCGCCGCGGGCGTCGGCCTCGGCGGCCTGGCCGTGCTGGACGGGCGCCTCACCGTCGGCGGGCTGGTCGCCTTCACCTCCTGGATGGCCGTCGTCACCCTGGCCACCCGCGTCCTGGTCGACCGGCTGCTGGAACGCGGCCAGGCCGACGTCGCCGCCGCCCGGATCGACGAGGTGCTGTCCCTCGCCCCGACCGTCGCCGACCCGCCCGACCCCGTCGCGCTGCCGGCGACGGGCCCGCTGGAGTTCACCGGCGTACTGGCCCGGCGGGACGGCAAGGCCGTCCTCGGACCCGTCGAACTGACCGTCGAAGCGGGCGAGTTCGTCGCCCTGCACGGCGCCACCGGCGCGGGCAAGAGCACCCTGCTGCGGCTCGGCGTCCGCCTCGACGACCCCGACGCGGGCACCGTCCGCTACGGCGGCACCGAGCTGCGCGCCGCCCGCCTGGACGAGGTCCGCTCCCGGATCGCGTACGTCGCCCAGCGGCCCGTGCTGCTCTCCGGCACCGTCGCCGACAACCTCCGGCTGGGCCGCGACCTCCCGCAGGCCGCCCTGGAGGACGCCTGCCGCACCGCCGGGCTGCACGAGCAACTGGCCGCGATGCCCGACGGCTACGCCACCGAACTCGGCGAGGGCGGCACCGCGCTCTCCGGCGGCCAGGTCCAACGCCTGGCGATCGCCCGCGCCCTGCTCGGCGACCCCGCCGTCCTGCTGCTCGACGACGCCACCTCCGCCCTGGACACCACCACCGAGGCCCTCGTCCTGGACCGCCTGCGCGGCTGGGCCGCCGGCCACCGCACCCTGCTGTTCGCCACCCACCGCGCCGCCGTCCTGGCCGCCGCCGACCGGACGGCCGAACTCCGGTCCCCCGCAGCGCCGTTCGAAGCACCGCCCGCAGGCGAAGCGCCCGCAGGAGAAGTGCCTGCAGGAGAAGCGTCCACGGGAGAAGCGTCCGCACCGTCCGCCCGCCCCGAACACGTGGAGGCCCGCCGTGGCTGAACAGCCGCTCCTGCGCGAGGAGGCCGACGAGCGCGGCGTGCTGCGCCGGGCCCTGCCGCACCTGCGCCCGCACCGGGCCCGGCTCGCGGTCGCGCTCGGCGTGGCGCTGGCCGACTCCGCCGCGTTGGTGGCCGTCGCCCCGCTGGTCGGCCTGGCCACCGACGCGCTGCTGGACGCCGACCGGGGCCGCCTCGTCCTGGCCGTCGTCCTGCTGGCCGGGCTGGCGGCCGCCCAGCTGGTGCTGGCCCGGGTCGGCGAGCTGCTGCTGATCCGCAGCGGCGAGGAGGTGGTGCGCGCCCTGCGCGAGCAGGCCGTGGAGAACCTGGCCACCGCGCCGCTGCGCTTCCTGGAGACCCACCGCGGCGGCGACCTGCTGCGCCGGGCCACCGGCGAGGTGGCCGAGCTGGCCGCGTTCGTCCGGCTGCACCTGCGCAACCTGGTCTCGGCGCTGGCCGTCCTCGGCTTCACCCTCGCCGTGCTGGCCGGGTACTCCTGGCCGCTGCTGCTGGTCCAGCTGGTGGTGTTCCTGCCGCCGACGCTGCTGGTCACCCGCTGGTTCCAGCGCGACGCGGCGGCCGCGTTCGGCGGCAAGGCGAGCGCCGAGGCGACCGTCGCGGCGACCTTCACCGAGACGCTGACCGCCCGGGAGGCGCTGCAGACCTCGCGCGGCCTGCCCGGCTGGACCCGGCGCTTCGACGCGGAGAACCGGCACGCGGTGCGCGCCGCCCGGCGCGCCCTGCGGGTGGAGAACCGGATCGACCTGGTCAGCCTGATCGAGGGCCTGGCGCTGGTCGCGCTGCTCGGCGCCGGCGGCTGGCTGGTCACCCGGGACGCGGTGGGCGTCGCCACCGTCGTGGTGTTCGTGGTCGCGAGCCGCAACCTGTTCGACGCCTGCACCGACCTCTCGCAGCTGGTCGGCGAGGTCGCCACCGCCCGCACCGGCCTGGCCCGGCTGCTCGACCTGCTCGCCGCGACCACCGCCGCGGCGCCCGCCGCGGACGTCGACGACCTGCCCGGACGCGGCGAACTGCGCTGCGCGGCCGTCGACTTCGGCTACCGCGCGGACGGCCGGGCGCTGCACGGCGTCACCCTGGCGTTCCCGGCGGGCAGCCGCACCGGCGTGGTCGGCGAGACCGGCTCCGGCAAGACCACCCTGGCCAAGCTGCTGTGCGGCCTGTACGCCCCCGACGCGGGCCGGGTCCTCTTCGCCGGCACCCCGCTGACCGCGCTGCCCGAGCGGCAGCTGCGCCGCCGGATCGTGCTCGTCCCGCAGGAGGTGCGCCTGGTCACCGGCACCGTCGCGGAGAACCTGGCGCTGGTGGGCAGCGCCCCCGACCGGGCGGCGGTCGAACGGGCGGTGGCCGGGCTCGGCCTGACGGGCTGGCTGGACGCCCTGGGCGGGCTGGACGCCGAGGTCGGGCAGCGCGGCGCGCGGCTGTCGGCGGGGGAGCGGCAGATCCTCGGCGTGGTGCGCGCGGTGCTGGCGGACCCGGCGGTGCTGGTGCTGGACGAGGCCACCGCCGACATCGACCCGGCCACCGCGGCCCGGCTGGAGCACGCCCTGGACGAGCTGCACGCCGACTGCACGCTGATCGTGATCGCGCACCGCCCCGCCACCATCGCCCGGCTGCCCCGGGTGGTGCGGCTGGCCGGCGGGCGGGTGGTCGCTGACGAGGGGTCAGGGACGGGCCGGTCTTTGCGCGAAGAAAAGGTTAGGCTAGCCTAAGCTTCAGTGTCGGTGAGGTGCCGCCCGCCCGGGGTCCGGACGGACGGCACCCCGCCGCCCGTCCCGGCCACCACCGATCGAATGGGCTGACCGATGACCACCACCCCGCCCGCGCCGCCGCGGATGCGGATCGTCCGCCACCCGCTCAAGTACCGCCTGCTGGACGTCAAGCAGGTCCGGCGGATCACCCCCGGCACGGTCAGGGTCACCTTCGCCGGTGACGCCCTGGAGGGCTTCTGCGAACAGGCCCCCACCGACCACGTGAAACTCTGCTTCGCCGCACCCGGCCGCGACCTGCCGACCGAGCCCGTCGTCCAGGACGACACCTGGATGGACGCCCCCGAGGAGCCCATCACCCGCGACTACACGATCCGCCACTACCGGCGCGAGGCCCGCGAACTCGACATCGACATGGTCCTGCACGACGGCGGCATCGGCTCCGACTGGGCGGCCGCCGCCGAACCCGGCATGAAACTCGGCGTGTTCGGTCCGCGCGGCTCCGAGGAGATCGACCTCGTCCACGACTGGTACCTGCTCGGCGCCGACGAGACCGCGCTGCCCGCGCTCGCCCGCTGGCTGGAGAAGCTCCCGGTCGGCGTCCGGGTGCTCGCCTTCGCCGAGGTCGCCGGCCCCGCCGACGAGCAGCACCTGCCCACCGCCGCCGACGCCACCCTCGTCTGGCTGCACCGCGGCGCCGCCGCCCCCGGCACCACCGACCACCTCGAACGCGCCGTCCGCGCCGCCGAACTGCCCCCCGGCATGGGCTTCGCCTGGATCGCCGGCGAGGCGCACACGCTCCGCCCGATCCGCCGCCACCTGCGCACCGAACGCGGCCTGACCCGCGACCAGGTCGACGTCGACGGCTACTGGAAGCGCGGCACCGCCAACCACGACCACCACGAGGACGAGCACACCGCCGGCCGGCCCGGCCACGACCACCACGAGGACGAGCACACCCCGCACTCATGAGCACGCACGCCCAGGCCCGCCCGGCGGCCCCCGCGCCCGTCCGCCGCACCACCGCCACCACCGCCCGCCGCACCGCCTGGCTGTTCGGCGCCCTCGCCCTGCTCGCCGTCCTCGCCGTCCTCTCGCTCGGCGTCGGCGCCCGCTCCATCGCCCCCGGGCAGGTGCTGCACGTCCTGCTGCACCGCGACCCCACCGGCGAGGACTGGATCGCGGTGCACCACTCGCGGATCCCGCGCACCCTGCTCAGCATCACCGTCGGCGCCGCCCTCGGCGTCTCCGGCGCGATGATGCAGGCCCTCACCCGCAACCCGCTCGCCGACCCCGGACTGCTCGGCATCAACGGCGGCGCCGCGGCCGCCGTCGCCGCCGGGACCGCCCTGTTCGACCTGCGGACCTTCCACGCCTTCGTCTGGTTCGCACTGCTCGGCGCGGCCGTCGCCGCGTTCGTCGTGCAACTCCTCGGCAGCGGACGCGGCCCCGCCACCCCCGCCCGGCTCGCCCTGGCCGGCACCGCCGTCACCGCCGTCCTCACCGCCTTCGTCAACGGCCTGGTCCTGCTCGACCCGCTCACCCTGAACCGCTTCCGCTACTGGCAGATCGGCACCTTCGCGGGCGTCGACGCCGCCGCCGTCGGCCAGGTCCTCCCGTTCCTGCTGGCCGGCGGCGCGCTCGCCCTGCTGCTCGGCCGCCCGCTGAACGCCCTCGCGCTCGGCGACGACACCGGCCGCGCGCTCGGCGCCCACCCCGGCCGCACCCGCGTCCTCAGCCTGCTCGCCATCACCCTGCTCTGCGGGGCCGCCACCGCCGCCGTCGGCCCGATCGCCTTCGTCGGCCTCGCCGTCCCGCACCTCGCCCGCCACCTGTGCGGCCCCGACCAGCGCTGGATCATGCTGCTCTCCGCCGCGCTCGCCCCCGTCCTGCTGCTCGCCTCCGACATCCTCGGCCGGCTGCTGCTGCGCCCCGCCGAACTCCAGGTCGGCGTGGTCACCGCCTTCCTCGGCGCCCCGCTCTTCATCGCGCTGGTGCGCGGCCGGAGGATCGCCCGCCTGTGAACGCCGTGAACCCCGTGAACGCCGTGAACGCCACCCCCGCCCTCGACGCGCCGCCGGCCGGGCTCCCGATCCGCGCCCTGCCGCTGCCCGGCGGCCGCTCGCTGCGCTGGCACCCGCGCGCCGCCCTGGTCACCGGCCTGCTGCTGCTCGCCCTGCTCGGCACCGCCGCCTGGACCCTCACCGCCGGCGACTACCCGCTGCCCGTCCGGGACGTGCTCGACGTCCTCGGCGGCGGCGGACGGCGCGCCGACCGCTACATCGTCATGGAGGTGCGGCTGCCCCGGCTGCTCACCGCCCTGCTGGTCGGCGCGGCGCTCGGCCTCGCCGGGGCGCTCTTCCAGACCCTCGCCCGCAACCCGCTCGGCAGCCCCGACGTCATCGGCTTCACCGTCGGCTCCGCCACCGGCGCGCTCACCGTCATCCTGCTGATCGGCGGCGGCGCGGCCGCCGTCGCCGGCGGCGCGGTGCTCGGCGGACTGCTCACCTCGCTGCTGGTCTACCTGCTGGCCCGGCGCGGCGGCACCCAGGGCTACCGGCTGGTCCTGGTCGGCATCGGCCTCTCCTCGCTGCTGTCCTCGCTGAACGCCTACCTGATCGCCCGGGCCTCGTTCAGCGACGCGCAGAGCGCCGCCGTCTGGCTCACCGGCAGCCTCAACGCCCGCGGCTGGGAGCACTGCACGCCGATGGCCCTGGCCCTGCTGGTGCTGCTCCCCGCCGCGCTGCTGCTCGGCCGCCCGCTGCGGATGCTGGAACTCGGGGACGAGACCGCCGCCGCGCTCGGCGTGCGCACCGAGGCCGTCCAACTGCGGCTGGTGCTGACCGGCGTGGCCCTCACCGCCGCCGCGACCGCCGCCGCCGGCCCCGTCCCCTTCGTCGCCCTGATCGCCCCGCAGGCCGTCCGCCGCCTCACCCGCACCACCGGCCCCAACCTCCCCGGCTCCGCCCTGCTCGGCGCCCTGCTGCTCGCCCTCTCCGACCTCGCCGCCCAGCGCCTGCTCGCCCCCACCCAGCTGCCGGTCGGCATCCTCACCGGCGTGGTCGGCGGCGGCTACCTGCTCTGGCTGATCACCCGCCAGTGGCGGCGCACCGCCTGACGGTCCGTCAGCCGGCCCGGCCCGCGCGGGGGGAGAGTTCGGCGGCCAGGAACGCCACCGCGTCGGCGATCAGGCCCGGCACGTCCGGGTACTCGCCGAAGCAGTGCCCGGCCCCCTCCACCGGCACCAGGACGGAGCGGCCGCCCGCCGCCAGCAGGCGCTCGTGCAGGGCCTCGGACTGGGACAGCGGCACCAGGTCGTCCCGCACGCCGTGCACCAGCAGGAACGGCGGCGCGGCGGACGTGACCCGGTGGACCGGGCTGGCCCCGTCGGCCTCCGCGACGAGCTCGGACGAGCAGCCGCCCAGCAGTTGGGTGACCGGGGAGTCCGGCCCGTGGTGGCCGAGGGCGGCCAGGTCGGTGGGCGGGTACCAGCAGACGGCGGCGGTCACCGCGTCGGTGGTCAGCGCCGCGAGCGCGGCCAGCGTCCCGCCCGCGGACTCGCCCCACACCCCGAGCCGGTCGGCGTCCAGCCCCAACTCCCCGGCGTACTCCCGCAGGTAGCGCAGCGCGGCGGTCACGTCGTCCAACTGGGCCGGGTAGCGGGCCTCGCCGGACAGCCGGTAGTCCACCGTCGCGACCGCGAGGCCCGCCGCCACCAGCGCCTCGAACACCGAGCCGGGCCGCATCGTGTTCGGCAGGTAGCGCCGGTCGCCCTCCCGGAACGCCCCGCCGTGCAGCCACACCACCACCGGGAACGGCCCCTCCCCGGCCGGCACGTGCAGGTCCAGCAGCAGCGGACGGAAACCGGTGCGCAGCGCGTAGCTGACACCGTGCCGGCTCAGCCCGCCGTACGGCGAGGGAACGGGGGCGACCGGAGGCAACGAGAGATCCATGCAGCCCCCGAGCGCCCCCGCCCCGCCGTTCATTCCCACCCGGCCCGGCGTCTCACGGGCCGAACGGCCCGGCCGCACGGTCGTGGTGTCAGCGCGGGGCCCGCCGGTCGTAGTCGCGCTGGTGCGCGCGGATCTCGGAGGCGTTCGCGACGGTCCAGTCGTAGAGGTGGGCGAAGGGCTCGCGCAGGGACTCACCGAGGGGGGTCAGCGAGTACTCGACGCCGACCGGCGAGGTCGGCAGGACGCGGCGCCTGACCATCCCGTTGCGTTCGAGCCGGCGCAGGGTCTGCGTGAGGACGCGTTGCGTGACGCCGTCGAGGCGGCGCTTGATCTCGTTGAACCGGCGCGGTTCGGCCAGCACCGCCATCACCATCATCGACCACTTGTCGGCTATCTGATCGAGGATGGGCCGGCTCGGACAGTCGGACCGGAACACCGCGTCCTGTTCGGCGACGGCTCGGTAGACGACCTCGGAAGTGGCCACGGCGGTATCCTCCACGATCCCTAGGGTGCCCGGAGTGCGTTATTGACGCAGGTCAAAGACGGTTTCACGGTAGGTGTGCAACAGGAACCAGAATCCTGTCAGACACCCGGGAGAAGAGCCATGGGCCACGACGCCTACCAGACCCTGCGGGTCAGCCGGCGGAACGCAGTCGCACACGTCGTGATCGACAACCCGCCGGTCAACGTCCTCGGCGTCGCGGTCATGGCCGACCTGCGGCGCCTGCTCGACACGCTGGCCGGCGACGACACCGTACGCGTGATCGTGTTCGCCAGCGCCGACCCGGACTTCTTCCTCGCCCACGTCGACATGACCGCCACCCCGGACACCCTCGCCGGGCTCGCGGCCGACCTGCCGAACGGCGTCAACGTCTTCCAGGCCGTCGGGGAGCAGCTGCGCCGCCAGCCCCAGGTGACCATCGTCAAGCTCGCCGGCAAGGCGCGCGGCGGCGGAGCCGAGTTCGTCGCCGCCGCGGACATGGCGTTCGCGGCGATCGGCAAGGCCGGGCTCGGCCAGGTCGAAGCCCTCATGGGCATCGTTCCCGGCGGCGGCGCCACGCAGTACCTCACCGAACGCGTCGGCCGTCACCGCGCCCTGGAGATCGTGCTCGGCGCCGACCTGATGGACGCCGAGACCGCCGAGCGGTACGGCTGGGTCAACCGGGCCGTCCCCGCCGACCGGCTCGACGAGTTCGTCGACCGCCTCGCCGGCAACATCGCCGCGCTGCCCGACGGCGTCGTCGCGGCCGCCAAGCACGCCATCGTCCCCCGCGACCACTCCGACGGCCTGGCCCGGGAGAACGACGCCTGGGCCGGGCTCGTGTTCCGGCCCGCCACCGCCCGGCTCATGGGCGCCGGGCTGGCCAACGGCGCCCAGACCCGGGACGGCGAAGAGGATCTGGAAGGTCTGTTCCGCGACCTCGCCGGATAACGGAACCCGCCGCCTCCGCCGCCTCCGCCGCCTCCGCCGCCTCACCGGCCTCCGTCCTGCGGGTCGTCAACGGCCCGGACGAGAACCGGATCGAACGCGGCCCGGCCGACGCGCAGTACCTCGACCGCTCGCGCCGACCGGGGGCCGGTCACAGCACCGGCGGCCGCCCCAGGCGGGTCATCCGGGCCACGGTGCGCCAGCGCATCGGGCGGCGGGGCGGGCAGGGGGTGCGCAGGCCCTCGGCGAAGCCGGCGGTCCAGGCGCGGAGGGCCGCGCGGGGCGGGCGGCGCAGGACGGTGACGGCGGTCCAGGCGGCGAGGTGGAGCGGGACGAGCGGGGCGGGCAGGTGGCGCTTGGCGAGCCAGACCCGGTTGCGGGCGGTGCGGCGGTAGTAGGTGGCGTGCCGGGCCGGGTCGGTGCGGGGGTGCTGGAGCAGCAGGTCGGCGCGGTAGTCGATCCGCCAGCCGGCGTCCAGGGCGCGCCAGGCGAAGTCGGTCTCCTCGTGGGCGTAGAAGAACTCGGCCGGGAACAGGCCCACCTGGTCGATCACGGACATCCGGATGGCGTGGCCCCCGCCGAGGAAGGTGGTGACCGGGCCGGAGCGCATCGGGTCGGCGTTGCCCAGCCGGGGCACGTGGCGGCGCTGGGTGAACCCGGTCTCGTCGGCGATCCGGAACGCCAGCACGCCCAGCCCCGGGTCGGCGGCGAACGCCTCGCGCACCAGCCGGAAGGTGTCGGTGCGCGGCAGCAGCCCGTCGTCGTCGAGCACCACCAGCACGTCCGTGCCGCCGAGTTCGCGCAACCGCTCGATGCCCGCGTTGCGCCCGCCGGGGATGCCCAGGTTCTCCGGCAGCTCGACCACGTCCACCCAGTCGGGCTGCGGCGGCAGCGCGGCGCCCTGCCCCAGCAGCACCGTCCGCACCCCGTGCTCCGCGCCCTGCTGGGCGGCCACCGAGGCCAGCAGGGCGGCGAGTTCGGCCGGCCGGTCACCCATGGTGAGCACCACCACGCCGAGTGTCGGTTCCATCCGCCCGTTCCCTTCGCCTGCCCGTCGGTC
Source organism: Kitasatospora saccharophila (assembly GCF_039529925.1). NCBI lineage: Bacteria > Bacillati > Actinomycetota > Actinomycetes > Kitasatosporales > Streptomycetaceae > Kitasatospora > Kitasatospora saccharophila. Next base: position 11,718 of record NZ_BAAANS010000064.1, read on the forward strand.
AGTCACACCGTACCGGTCACCGGCCGCCCCGGCGGGTCACAGCAGGCACCGGAAGACCCGGGAGCCGCGGGCGGGGTCCAGTGCGGCGGCCCAGGACGGCGGGGCGGCCGCGGCCGGGACCTCGGCGAAGCCGTGCCGGGCGAACAGCGCGCCGTCCCCGGTGGTCGCGGTGACCACGGCGGACAGCGCGGCCCGCCGGGCGTGCGCCAGCGCGGCGGCCACCAGCAGGCCGCCCAGCCCGCGGCCCTGCCGCTCGGCCCGCACGCACAGGTTGTGCAGCACGCCGGTCGGCGGGTGCCCGGGCTCGGACGGCAGGACGCGCAGCGCCGCGCAGGCGTCCGGGGCGCCGTCCGGGCCGCGGACCACCAGGAAGGTGTCCGCGGCCCGCCGGTAGTCGGCCGGGGTGCGGGCGCGCAGCGCGCCGGTGCGCAGGAACGGCAGCGACAGTTCGTACAGCGCGCGGGCGTCGCGGAAGTCGGTGCGGACGGCGACGGCCGTGGCGAGCGTCATCCGAGGGCGTCCCCGTGCGCGGAGAGCCGTTCCAGCACCCGGGCGGTCTCCAGGACGACCCCGCACTTCCCGGCCGTCCAGCGCAGCGCCTCGTGGTGCTGCTCGGCGGAGAAGTCGGCGACGGCGTCGGCGACCACGAACGCCTGCAGGTCGCGCTGCCAGGCGTCGGCGGCGGTCATCTGAACCCCGATGTGGGCGTAGACCCCGGCGATCACCAGCTGGTCGCGGCCGAGCGCGGCGAGCTGCTCGGCGAGGTCGGTGCGGACGAAGGCGCTGTACTTCCACTTCAGCACCAGCCGGTCCCCGGGCGCGGGCGCGACGGCGGCGGGCATCGCCTGGGCGTGCTCGTCGGCGGGCAGCCCCGGGCCCCAGAAGTCCAGCTGCAGGCCGCGCTGTTCGGGGCTCTGCCCGCCGCGCTGGTGCGAGTGGAACACCGGGACCCCGGCGGCCCGGGCGGCGGCCAGCAGGCGGGCGGTGTTCGCCAGGACGGGTTCCAGCGGCGGCCCGGCGGGCGGGAACGCGGACAGGAAGTAGTGCTGCAGGTCGTGCACCAGCAGGGCGGCCCGGGCCGGGTCGACCTGCCAGGGGACGCGGCGCGGCGGCAGCTCGGCGGGCAGCGGCAGCGGGTAGGGGGCGATGGCGGGGAGTGCCACGGACGACGGCCTTTCTGGGGAGGGGGACGGTCGGGGCGGTGGGGGCCGGCGGGTCAGTCCCGGCGGGCGCGCAGGCCCTGCTTGCTGACCTTGCCGATGCCGGTGGACGGGAAGGACTCGACGAACTCCACCAGGTCCGGCACCTTGTACCCGGCCAGCCCGGCGGCCCGGACGAACGACTTCAGCTCGACCGGCCGGGGCCGGTCCGCGCCCGGGCGCAGCACCACGTACGCGCAGGAGCGCTCGCCGAGGAACTCGTCCGGCACCGCGACCACCGACACGTCGTGCACCGCCGGGTGCGCCAGCAGCACGTTCTCCACCTCCTCGGCGGCCACCTTCTCGCCGCCCCGGTTGATCTGGTCCTTCGCCCGCCCCTCCACCACCAGGTGCCCGGTGGCGGTGCGCCGGACGATGTCGCCGGTGCGGTAGAACCCGTCCGGGGTGAACGCGCGGGCGTTGTGCCCGGGTGCCCGCCAGTAGCCGCGGACGGTGTACGGGCCGCGGGTCAGCAGGTGGCCGGGGGTGCCGTCGGGCAGGTCGCGGTCCTGGTCGTCGACCACCCGGACCTCGTCGTCGGGCGAGATCGGACGGCCCTGGGTGGTGAGCACGGTGTGCTCGTCGTCCTCGGGGCGGGTGTAGTTGACCAGGCCCTCGGCCATCCCGAACACCTGCTGGAGCCGGCAGCCGAGCGCCGGTCCGAGCCGCCGGGCGGCCTCCTCGCTCAGCTTGGCCCCGCCGACCTGCAGCAGCTCCAGGCTGGACAGGTCGGGTCCGCCCGCCCCGGCCGCCTCGGCCGCCGCCGCCCAGGCCAGCGCGAGCGGCGGCACCACCCCGGTCAGGGTGACCCGCTCGAGGGCGATCAGGCCCAGCGCGGTGGCCGGGCTCGGGTCGGGGGCCAGCACGACCCGGCCGCCCGCGAAGAACGTGCCGAGCGTGCCCGGGGAGGACAGCGGGAAGTTGTGCGCGGCCGGGAGCGCGCACAGGTACACCGAGTCCCGGGTGAGTCCGCAGATCTCGGCGGACGCCCGGACGCTGTACAGGTAGTCGTCGTGGCAGCGCGGGATCAGCTTCGGCAGGCCGGTCGAGCCGCCGGACAGCTGGAGGAACGCCAGGTCACCGGAGTCGGCCGGCTCCGGTACCAACGCCCCTTCGGGGGCGCGCAGTTCGGCCAGCGAATCGAACGGCCCCGGCTCCCCGACCACGAACACCTCCGGCGGCTGCGGCACCGCCGCCCGCACCTCGGCCGCCAACTCGCGGTGGTCGAAGCCCTCGTGGCGGTCCGGGACGAACAGCGCCCTCGCCCCGGCGAACTCGCAGAAGTACGAGATCTCGGCCCGCCGGTGCGCGGGCAGCGCCATCACCGGCACCACCCCGGCCCGCAGCGCGCCGAAGAACACCTCGAAGAACTCGGCCACGTTGGGCAGTTGCAGCACCACCCGGTCGCCCCGCTGCAACCCGCGCGCCGCCATCCCGGCCGCCAACCGGTCGGCCCGGGCGTCCAGTTCGGCGTAACTCCACTGCCGGGAACGGTCGGTGACCGCGATCCGGTCCGGCGCGGCGGCCGCGTGCCGCCGGATCATCGCGTCCAGCAGCTCGCCGGTCCAGTACCCGGCGGCGCGGTGGCGGGCGGCGGCCTCGGGCGGGTACAGGTTCATCGGGCGTCCTCCGGAGGGCAACTCGGCTGGGCGGAAGGGAAGTCGGCGGGGTGCGGCGGTTCGGTGTCGGTGCCGGTGCCGTGCTGGCGCAGCCCGGCGTCCAGCAGGCGCCCGCTCCAGTGCCGGGTGACGGCGGCCTCCGGGTCCGGGTCCACCGGGTGCGGGCTCACCGGGTCCGGGCTCACCGGGCGTCCGCCAGGCCCACCGCGTGCAGGAAGGTGCGGAACTTGGCCGCGGTCTCGGCGAGTTCGAGCTCCGGGTCGGAGGCGGCGACCACGCCCGCACCCGCGAACAGGCGCAGCAGGTCCCCGTCCGCCTCGGCGCAGCGCAGGGTCACCACCCACTCGCCGTCGCCGGAGGCGTCGCCCCAGCCGACCACCCCGGTGTACAGACCCCGGTCGAAGGGCTCCAGCTCGCCGATCGCCGCCCGGGCCTGCGCGGTCGGGGTGCCGCAGACCGCCGGGGTCGGGTGCAGGGCGAGGGCCAGCTCCAGCGCACTGGTGGCCGGGTCGCGCAGCACGCCGGTGACGGTGGACGACAGGTGCCACATCGCGGCGGTGCGCAGCAGCACCGGCCGTGCGGGGACGGCCAGTTCGGCGCAGAACGGGGACAGTGCGGCCCGGACCGCGTCGACCACGAAGGCGTGCTCGGCGAGGTCCTTCGCGGACTCCAGCAGCGCCTCGGCCCGCCGCCGGTCCTCCACCGGGTCGGCGCTGCGGGCGGCCGAGCCCGCCAGCGGGTTGGACACCACCCGGGTGCCGCGCCGCGACACCAGCAGCTCCGGGCTGGCCCCGATCAGCGTCGCCGTGCCGCCCGCGGGCACCGCGAAGGTGTAGCCGTGCGGGTCGCGCCGCACCAGCCGGGCCGCCATCGCCGCCAGGTCGCTCCCGCCGGGCGCGGTCAGCTCCAGGGTGCGGGCCAGCACCACCTTCTCCAGCGGCGAGTCACCGGCCAGCCGGCGCACCGCCTCCGCGACCGCCGCCCGGTAGCCGTCCGGCTCCGGCACCGGCCGGCTGCGCCAGCCCCCGTCCCCCGCCGGGGCGCCGGGTGCCGGTTCCCCGTCCAGGGCCGCCACCGGCCCGGCCCGGCGGACCCGCTGGGGGACGAACAGCCGGGCGGGCGCGCCCGGATCGAACGGGATCGCCCCGACCACCAGCCGTTCCCCGCCGCCCCCGCCGGCCCCGTCGACTCCGTCGGCCCCCGCGCCGAGCAGCGACCCGACCGCCGCCGGGTCCTCGACCGTCCGGTGCACGCCCTCGGCGAGCAGGGTGCGGGTCGGCGTGGCGAGCAGCGCCCGGGCGGGACCCGGCCGGTACGCCGCCAGCAACCCGGCGGCGGTGTCGGTCGCGCCGGCGCCGGCGGCGGCCGCGGCAGCGGTGTCGGCGGTGTCGGTCGGGGTCGCGGGCGTTCGAAGTGCGGAAGCGGTGGTCATGCTGCTCCGTTCCGCCGATGCGCGGACGCGCGTCGGCACGGCGAGGCGGGAGAGGTGGCGGGAGCGGGGCAGGGGCGGGGACGGGGGCGGGCGTGGCGGAGCGGCCGGGGGCGGAAGCGGTCGCCGCCCCGGGCACGGGGGTCGCGGCGGGAGGCGGCGGCGGGCGTCAGGCCCGCAGGGTCGCGCCGCCGTCGACGTACAGGTCGTGCATGGTGATGTGCCGGGCCCGGTCGCCGGCCAGGAAGGCGACCGCCTCGGCGATGTCGGCGGGGTCGGCGATCCGGCCGAGCGGGATGCCGACCCGGTAGCTGGCCGGGTCGCCCTCCAGGACGCGGCGTTCGGCGTCGGGGTCGGTCCACAGCGAGCGCTGCATCGCGGTGTCGGTGGAGCCGGGCGAGACCAGGTTGCAGCGCACCCCGGCGGCGGCGAGTTCCAGCCCCAGGCAGCGCACGTACATGGCGGTGGCGGCCTTGGACGCGGCGTACGCGGCCATGCCGGTGCGCGGGACCCCGGCGGCGTTGGAGCCGACGGTGACGACGGAGCCCCGGCCGCGCGCGGCCATCCGGCGTCCGACCGCGCGGCAGGTGTGGAACACGCCGGTGGTGTTGACCTCGAAGGAGTGCCGCCAGTCGGCGTCCGTCAGTTCCAGCGCGGGTGCCACCCGCAGCACTCCGGCGACGTTCACCAGCACGTCCACCGGCCCGAGTTCGCGTTCGACGCGCTCGACCAGGGCCTCGACGGCCGCGCCGTCGGTGACGTCCAGCTCCCGGACGCCGTCCGCCCCGCCGTCCGGGTCGCCGCGCAGGTCGCAGCCGACCACCCGGGCGCCGCGGGCGGCCAGCAGGGCGGCCACGGCCGCGCCGATGCCCTGGGCCGCCCCGGTGACCAGGGCGATCCGGCCCCCGAAGTCGTCCCCGGCGGTGGCGGCGGGGAGGGCGGGCGCGGGTATGCGGGTGGTGAAGGGCATGGGGGTGCTCCGGGGTGTGCGGACGCGGCGGGCCGGAGGACCCCGACCCACTGAGGTTAGGTTAGCCTAATCTTCCTTCCCGGGGTGCCCCGCGACCACCCGCCCCCACCGCCGTCCTGACCCCCCGTCACCCGCGCCGCACCCGCCACGGCCGGACCGCACCCGGACCCCGCGCCCACCCGCACCCGCCCGCTCCCGGCCCCCGCGCCGCCCCGCATTGCGCCCCGTCCGCCCCACGAGGACGCTGGACCCCAGCGGGTGGGCGCCCGCCCGCGTGAGCCGAGGAGGCCACCGGTGAGATTCATCCAGATCATCGAGTACCGGACCGGGCGGATCGACGAGTTCGACGAGCTGCTGGACGAATGGGTCGCCAAGAACGAGGGCCACCGCCTCGCCGTGCGCGCCCTGCAGACCAGGGACCGGGACGGCACCGACACCTACCTGAACATCGTGGAGTTCCCCTCGTACGAGGTGGCGATGGAGAACTCGCAGCGCCCCGAGACCGCCGAGTTCGCGGCCCGGGCCGCCGCACTCTGCGACGGCCCGCCGACCTTCCGCAACCTGGACGTGATCGGCGACCGCACCCTGTCGGACTGAGCGCCGGACCGAATCCCGGAAAGGGGCTGGTCAAGCGGGCGGCGGCTGCGCAGCATGGGTACCCGCCGGTAGTACCACCCGCTCCCAGGAGGCCCCCTTGTCCCGTGAACCGCTCAGCCACTGCACCGGCCCGACCGGCACGCCGCTGCTCGACGACACCGTCGGCGCCAACCTCGACCGGGCGGTGCGCGCCTTCCCGGAGCGGGAGGCGCTGGTGGAGTGCGCCACCGGCCGGCGCTGGACGTACGCCGAGTTCGCCGCCGACGTGGACGCGGTGGCGCTCGGCCTGCGCGCCCGGGGCGTCGGCAAGGGCGACCGGGTCGGCATCTGGGCGCCGAACCGGGCCGAGTGGACGCTCGCCCAGTACGCCACCGCCCGGCTCGGCGCGATCCTGGTGACGATCAACCCGGCGTACCGGGCGCACGAGTTGGAGTACGTGCTCGGCCAGGCGGGGGTGCGGCTGCTGGTGGCCGCCGAGCGGTTCAAGACCTCCGACTACGCGGCGATGATCGCCGAGGTGCGCCCGCGCTGCCCCGGTCTGGCGGACGTGGTGCTGCTGGACGGCCCGGACTGGCCCGCGCTGCTGGCCGCCGGCCGGGCCGGGGACCGGGCGGAACTCGCGTCCATCGCCGAGGAGTTGAGTGCCGACGACCCGATCAACATCCAGTACACCTCGGGCACCACCGGCTTCCCCAAGGGCGCCACGCTCTCGCACCGCAACATCCTGAACAACGGCTACTTCGTCGGCGAGCTGTGCGGCTACACCGAGCGGGACCGGATCTGCCTGCCGGTGCCCTTCTACCACTGCTTCGGCATGGTGATGGGCAACCTCGCGGCCACCTCGCACGGCGCCTGCACGGTGATCCCGGCCCCGGCCTTCGACGCCGCCGCCACCCTGGCGGCGGTGGCCGCCGAGCGCTGCACCTCGCTGTACGGGGTGCCCACCATGTTCATCGCCGAGCTGGCCGACCCGGGGTTCGACGGGTACGACCTGTCCGGCCTGCGCACCGGCATCATGGCGGGCGCGCCGTGCCCGACCGAGGTGATGAAGGGCGTGATGGAGCGGATGGGCATGGCGGAGGTGTCGATCTGCTACGGCATGACGGAGACCTCCCCGGTCTCCACCCAGACCCGGGTGGACGACTCGGTGGAGCGCCGGGTCTCCACCGTCGGCCGGGTCGGCCCGCACCTGGAGGTCAAGGTGGTCGACCCGGAGACCGGCCGCACCGTGCCGCGCGGCGAGCCCGGCGAACTGTGCACCCGCGGCTACTCGGTGATGCTCGGCTACTGGGGCGAGCCGGAGCGGACCGCCGAGGCGGTCGACCCGGAGGGCTGGATGCACACCGGCGACCTGGCGGTGATGGACCCGGACGGCTACCTGTCGATCACCGGCCGGATCAAGGACATGGTGATCCGCGGCGGCGAGAACGTGTACCCGCGCGAGATCGAGGAGTTCCTGTACGCCCACCCGGACGTGCTCGACGTCCAGGTGATCGGGGTGCCCGACGCCAAGTACGGCGAGGAGCTGATGGCCTGGGTGCGGATGCGCGAGGGCGCGCGGCCGCTCACGGCGGAGGCGGTGCGCGCATTCTGCACCGGCCGGCTCGCCCACTTCAAGATCCCGCGCTACGTGCACGTGGTCGAGGAGTTCCCGATGACCGTCACCGGCAAGGTCCGCAAGGTCGAGATGCGCGAGGTGGCGGCCGCCCTGCTGGCGGGGGAGCGGGACGCCGCGCACTGACGCGCGTCGACCGGTGCTGACCAGCGGGTTCACCGGGGCCGGACCTAGCCGGGGGTCCGGCCCCGGTGCGTTCCGTCCGGCATCGAAGCTGTCACGGGTCTTGACGCCCACTTTTCTCATACGTTAAATCTCGGCGTGAAGTAAGCGGCCGGGGTCCGCGACTGACGTGCGGTCACGCGCGACGCCCCCCGGCCGCCGTCCCCCGGATCCCACCAGACGGGTGTGCACCCCCATGAACCGAGCTCCCCGGTCCCGCCGCTACGGCCTCGCGGCGGCCGCCGCCACCGCCCTGGTCGCGACCCTCGTCGCCCCCACCACCCAGGCCGCCGCGGCCCCCGTGCCGCCCGGCGGCGGCAGCCTCGGCGCGAACGTGATCGTCCTCGACCCGGGCATGCCCAAGGCCGAGATCCAGGACCGCCTGAACGCCCTCGCCCAGGCCCAGGCCGGCAACGAGTTCGGCCCGCAGCGCTACGCGATCCTGTTCGAGCCCGGCAGCTACGGCACCGCGGCCGACCCGCTGGTCTTCCCGGTCGGCTTCTACGAGAGCGTCGCGGGCCTCGGCAGGAACCCCGGCGACGTGGTGATCAACGGCTCCGTCAACGTGTACAACCAGTGCGTCGGCGGCGACCAGTCGCAGTGCTACGCCACCACCAACTTCTGGCGCTCGCTGAGCAACCTGACGGTCAACGTCGCGGGCCAGAGCGGCTGTTACGGCAACACCGACTTCTGGGCGGTCTCCCAGGCCGCACCGCTGCGCCGGGTCCAGATGAACGGCAACGTGACGCTGATGGACTACTGCACCGGCTCGCCCTCCTGGGCCAGCGGCGGCTTCATCGCCGACTCCAAGTTCACCGCCGCCACCGTGGTCAACGGCTCCCAGCAGCAGTTCTTCACCCGCAACAGCAACCTGGACGGCTGGAGCAACGGCGTCTGGAACCAGGTGTTCTGCGGCACCGAGGGCGCCCCCGCCCAGTCCTTCTCCACCGAGCAGGGCGCCTCCCCGTACACCACCCTGGACACCTGCCCGGTCACCCGCGAAGCCCCCTACCTGTACCTGGACGACCAGGGCCGGTACCGGGTCTTCGTCCCCGCCACCCAGCGCGACTCCCGCGGCACCAGCTGGGAGGACGGCGCCACCCCGGGCCGCTCGGTCTCCCTGGACGACTTCTACGTGGTCCGCCCCGGCGCCGACGTCAAGCAGATCAACGCCGCCCTCAAGGCCGGCCGCGACCTGCTGCTCACCCCGGGCGTGTACGAGCTGCCCGAGGCGATCAAGGTCACCCGCCCCGGCACCCAGGTGATCGGCCTCGGCTTCGCCACCCTCGTCCCGACCAAGGGCAACGCCGCGATCAAGGTCGACGACGTGGACGGCGTCAACGTCTCCGGCCTGATCGTCGACGCCGGCGAGAAGAACTCGCAGGTGCTGGTGCAGGTCGGCAACCGGGGCGCCCACGACGCGCACCGCAACGACCCGATCGCACTGTCCGACGTGTTCTTCCGGGTCGGCGGCGCGCTGAACGGCGCGGCCGACACCGCGCTGGAGGTCAACAGCGACGACACCCTGATCGACGACGCCTGGATCTGGCGCGCCGACCACGGCACCGGCGGCGGCAGCTGGACCAGCGCCCGCAGCGACACCGGACTGGTCGTCAACGGCGACCGGGTCACCGCCACCGGCCTGGCCGTCGAGCACTTCCAGAAGACCGAGGTCGAGTGGAACGGCGAGCACGGCCAGGTGGTGTTCTTCCAGAACGAGAACCCCTACGACGTGCCGAACCAGGCCGCGTGGATGGCGAGCAAGCAGCAGAAGGGCTACCCGGCGTTCGCGGTCGGCCCGAAGGTGAAGACCTTCGAGGGCTGGGGCATGGGCAGCTACTCCTACTTCAACCAGGGCGTCGACATCCGCAACTCGACGGCCTTCCAGGCGCCCGTCACCCCCGGCGTCAAGTTCCACGACCTGCTGACCGTCTTCCTGAACGGCTCCGGCGGCATCGACTCGGTGATCAACGGCACCGGCCGCGCCGTCGACCCCTCCTTCGGCGGCCCCAGCAACGTCGTCTCCTACCCGTGACGACCGCCTGAGGCCACCCGGCCCCACGGACACGGCCCGCCGCGCGCTCCGGCCCGAGCGCGCGGCGGGCCGAACGGCGCAATTCTCAGGAAATACTCAGGAATGCCGTCGTTCGGCCCAATACCCCGATCCCGTGCCTGACGGATGGTCAGGTGGTAATGCCGCCCCAACAGGGCGTTTGACCACCCGTCAGAGGAGCTCCCCCCTTGTCCCGTCCCCGCCCCACTCGGCGTACCCTGACCGCCACCGCCGCCTTCGTCGCCGCCGCGAGCGCACTGGCCGTCCCCGCCGCGTACTCCACCGACAGCCACCCCACCGCCCCGCACAACCGGGTCACCGCCGCGACCACCGTCACCGAGAACCGGCTGCCCTTCACCACCCGCTTCGAGGGCGACTTCCACGGCGGCATCACCCACATCGGCAACACCCTGATGACCTGCGACGAGACCCAGCCCCCGGTCGACCCGGCGCAGGCCCCCTGCGCGCAGGCCCGCAACGGCGACGGGCCCCGCCCGATCAACAACAACTTCCAGATGAAGTACATCAACATCGACGGCCCCGGCCACGTCGGCCCGCTCGGCGACCCGATCTACTCCTCCAGCTCCGCCGACCTGCAGATCCCCGAGGGCGCCACCGTCAAGTTCGCCCGCCTCTACTGGGGCGGCACCCGCGGCATCGGCGACACCGTGCTGCCCGAGAGCCAGATCGACGAGATCTACTTCAAGTTCGCCGGCGACGCCCAGTACACCAACATCGCCAACCAGCAGCCCTCCATCGGCTACATCACCACCGACGAGGAGAGCAGCTACCAGGCCTCCGCCGACATCACCGAGCAGGTCCGCAACCACGGCTCCGGCACCTACGAGGCCGCCGACATGGACTCCGTCGTCAAGCCGCACAGCTGGGGCGGCTGGACCGTCGTCGTCGCCTACGAGCGCGACTGCGAACCGCTGCGCCACCTGCACGTCTGGGACGGCTTCCAGCCCGAGCTCCCCAACAGCCCCGCCCTCACCGGCGTGCTGAGCGGCATCAAGACCCCCGCCACCGGCCCCGTCACCGGCCACCTCGGCTGGGTCGTCTACGACGGCGACCACAAGTGGACCGGCGACACCATGGACCTGAAGTCCACCAACGGCCCGCTCACCCGCTTCAGCGACGCCCTGCACCCCGCCAACGACGCCTTCACCTCCAACCTCGACAACGCCGACCCGGCCCAGCGCTTCAACCGCAACCCCGCCTACCCCAACACCTTCGGCTACGACGCCAACCGCTGGGACGTCTCCCCGTACCTGCGCAACGGCGACACCGACATCAGCGTCACCGTCAACACCCAGGGCGACGGCTACAACCTCGGCGTCTTCTACGCGGACGTCGACATCGACCCGGCCACCCTCCGCGGCGTGAAGGCCCAGCCGCGCTCCTCCTGGAGCGGCCAGCAGTAACCGCTCCACTCCCGTCCGGCCCGCCGCAGCCCCCGACCCGCGGCGGGCCGGACGCGTTCCCGGCCCGGGGCCCGGGCCGAGCGAGGACTCGGCCGTTCGGGGGAGGCGGGGGTTCGCGGCCGGGGGCGGGGGAACCGATGGCGGGTGGACGTGCTCGCTGTGGTGTTCGCCGTGTTCGGGGCCGCCTCCAACGCGGCCGGGACCGCCTTCCAGCGGAAGGCGGCGGCCCGGGTCGACCGGGGCGGGGGACTGCGGTTCCTCCTGGTGCTGGCCCGCGACCCGGCCTGGGTCGCGGGCATCGCCGGGGTGGCCGGGGCCGCGCTGTTCCAGGCGCTCGCGCTCGCGTTCGGGCCGCTCGCCCTGGTGCAGCCGGTGTTCGTGCTGGAACTGCCGTTCGCCCTGCTGATCGCCGCGCCGCTGCTGCACCGCCGGATGCCCGCCGCCGGCTGGGCCGGCGTCGCGGCGGTGGTCGGCGGCCTGGCCCTGTTCCTCGGCTGCGCCGCCCCCTCCGGCGCCGAGGACCAGGCGCCGATGAGCCGCTGGACGCCCGTCCTGATCGGCTGCCTCGGCGTGATGGCGCTGTGCGTCGCCGCCGCCCGCGGCCGCCACCGCGGGCCGGTGTTCCGGGCGGGGGCGCTCGGCACCGCCGCCGCGGTCGGCAACGCGCTCACCGCCGCCCTGCTGAAGTCCGCCACCGGCACCTTCTCCGACCACGGCCCGTCCGGGTTCCTCACCGCCTGGCAGACGTACGGCTTCGCGCTCACCGGCATCGCCGCCGTCCTGCTGCTGGAGAACGCCCTCCAGGCCGGCCCGCTGGTCGCCTCCCAGCCCGCGCTGACCATCGGCGACGCCGCCGTCAGCCTGCTGCTCGGCGTGGTGCTCTTCGACGAGACGGTCCGCACCGGCTGGCTGCTGATCCCCGAGGCGCTCGCCGTCGCCCTGGTGGTCGGCGGCGTCGTCACCCTGGTCCGGGCCGTCCCGAACATCCGCGAGACCGCGCACTGACGGAACCGCCCCGCCGGTCCGGGCGTCCGTCCTTCACGACGGCGGCCGGGTGATCATGGCCGCCGGTCGGGGTTCTGACGTTCTGACGGTCGGGGAGGAGCGCCGTGGCGGACGGTACGCCGGAGGAGACGGTGGAGGGCGGGGCGGCCCCGGACGGGCGGCGGTGGTGGCGCACCGCCGGGCCGGTCGGCTGCGGGGTGCTGCTGGCGGGCCCGGCCGTGCTCACCGCGGTGCGGCTGTTCGGGTGGGACGACGGCACGCTCTGGGCCCTGCCGATGTCCTTCCTGCCGTACGCGGCGCTGCTCACCGTCCTGCTGCTGCCCGTGGTCGCGCTGCTGCGCGCGAAGTGGCTGACCGGGGTCGCGGCCGCGCTGGTGCTGCTGCAGCTGTGGTGGCTGGTGCCCCGGTTCCTGCCGGACGGCGCGGACGTCCCGGCCGGCGCGCCCCGGCTGCGGGTGGCCACCAGCAACAACTTCATGGGCCAGGTCTCGCCCCGGGCCCTGGTCGACCTGGTGCGCGAACAGCGGATCGACGTGCTCGCCGTCGAGGAGCAGAGCGACTCCGCCGCCGCGGCACTGGACGCGGCCGGCATCCGCGCGCTGCTCCCGCACCGCGAACGCCCGGCCGGCAGCGACAGCGCGCTCTACACCCGGCTGCCCGTCAGCTCCGCCGCCGACCCGGCCTGGCCCTACGCCAACCTGACCGTCGAACTCGGCGGCCACCCGGTGCACCTGGTCGCCGTGCACACCTACTACCCGCTGGGCGACGTCCGCCGCTGGGCCGAAGGGCTGCACGCGCTGACCGCCGCCGCACCCGGGCGCACCCGCGACGCCGTCCTGCTGGGCGACTTCAACGCGACCCTCGACCACAAGCCGATGCGCGACCTGCTCGGCACCGGGCTGACCGACACCCACGAGGAGCTCGGCGCGGGCCTCTTCCCGACCTGGCCGGAGAACCACCCGGACTACCACGGCGTCCCGCCGCTGATCCAGATCGACCACGTCCTGCACGGCTCCGCGCTGACCGCCGTCGACGTCTCCGAGCACGCCCTGGCGCGCAGCGACCACCGCGCCGTGGTCGCCGAACTCGCCGTCACCCCGTAGCGGAGGAGGGCCGGGGACGGCCCCACACCGTCCCCGGCCCCTCCGCCCCCGCTCCCGGCCGGACCCCCACGGCCGCCGGGAAGCGGCCCGCTACCCGGCCGCTGGCGTGATGAGCCCGTAGTGCCCGTCGTAGCGGTGGTACAGGACGTTGCCGCGCCCGGTCGCGGCATCGGTGAAGAAGACGAACGGCAGGCCGGTCAGGTCCAGCCGCTCCCGGGCCAGCTCCGGCGACAGCACCGGCACGCCCAGCCGACTGGCCACCAGCCCCGGCACCGGGAGCGGCGGCGCGCCGGCCGAAGCCAGCCGGTAGCCGCCCGCCGTGCCCCGGTACACCACGCTCTCCCGGCCGCTGGCCGCGTCCGTGAACAGGTGGAAGTCGTAGTCCATCGCCTCCAGTTCGTGCACCGCCGCGAGCGGCGCGCAGCGCGCCAGACCGTAGCTCTTGTGCCGCACCACCCGCCGCTCCTCCGGCGGGCGCACCCGCCGCTCCGGCCGGTGCTCGGCGCCGCCGCCGACCGGGCGGCCCAGCGGCTCGCGCAGGTGCCGCGGGTGCCGGCGCAGCCGGGCCAGCCGGGAGACCAGCCGGTCCTGCAACAGGTCGACGGCCTCGCGCGCGGTCGCCGCCGCGACGTGCGCCCGCACCGGCCGGCCGTTCAGGTCGACCACGACCTGGGCCAGCGACGGCCGCGCCACCGCCCGGTCGGCCTCCTGCACCAGCCGCACCCGCACCGCGAGCACCGGCTCCGCCAGCCGCTCCAGCACGGCCCCGACCTTCTCCCGGGCGTACCGCGGCGCACCCGCCGACACCGCGCCCCGGGTCTCCACCAGCACCTCGGCCCTGGGACGGGTCTGCAAACCGCTCATCAGATCTCCTCTTCCCGACGTCCCGATGCCCCCACTCTGCTCCGGGCCGGCGGGCGGGCCGAGGGCCGAACGGTCCCGTCCGGTGGGTCAGTCGTCCCCGTGCTGCCGTTCGTGCTCCCGCGCGTCCCCGTGCTCCCGCTCGTCCCCGTGCTCCCGCTCCTCGCGGCGCTCCTTGCGGCGGCCGCGGAAGTGATGCACCAGCAGGGCCGCCAGCACCAGGCAGGCCACCGCCACGGCCACCGACTTGCCGACGGTGCCCTCGACCTTCGAGTAGGCCGCGCCCGCGAAGTAGCCGAGCAGCACGCAGCCCACGCCCCACAGCAGGCCGCCGAGCGCGTTGAACAGCAGGAACCGGCGGTAGGGCATCCTCGACACGCCCGCCAGGGCGGGCATCAGGGCCCGGAAGAAGGCCACGAACCGGCCCAGCAGGACGGCCACCGGGCCCCGGCGGCGCATCAACTCCTGCGCCCGGCCGATCCGTTCCGCGTGCCGGCGCATCGATTTGGTCTCCAGCACCCGCGGTCCCAGCCGCAGCCCCACCTCGTAGCCGACCGTGTCGCCCAGCACCGCCGCGCCCACCACCGCCACCAGCATCCAGCCCAGCGAGACGCTCCCCTGGTGGGCCAGCACGCCGCCGAGCACCGCCGCCGTCTCGCCCGGCAGCACGAACCCGAAGAACAGCGCGTCCTCGGCGAACACCAGCCCCGCCACCACCGCGTACACCACGGGCCCGGACAGCCCGCCCAGCCAGTCGGTCACCGCGCCCACCGGACCACCTCGCTCCCGTCCGTGCTCCCGTCCGTCCCACCGTAACGCCGGGGCCCGGACCCGACCGGCCCGGCAACGGCCCGGGGCGGGCAGACTGGGGGCGTGACAGCCACTCCACTCGCCAAGGGCGCGAACCTGCCGATCGACGCCCCCGCCGTCCGGGCCCGCCTAGGCCGGTCCGCCGCGCCGGGCGCGCCCGGGCCGGACGTCGCCGTGCTGCTGCTCGGCGCGGAGGGCGGCCCGCGACTGCTCCGCGGCGCGGAACGGGCCCCCGGCGTGGCGCTCGGGCCGGACGGGATCGACGTCGACCTGGCCGCGCTGCCGCCCGGCGTCCAGCGGGTGCTGCTGCTGGCCGTCACCGAAGGGCGCGGCCTCGGGGCCGTCCCCGGCCTGTCGCTGCGGCTCGACGACGCCCGGACCGGGGCCGCGCTGGCCCGCTTCGACCCCGCCGCGGGCGCGGAGAGCGCGCTGGTCTGCGGCGAGCTCTACCTGCGCCAGGGCCGCTGGAAGTTCCGCGCCGTCGGCCAGGGCTGGACGGACGGCCTGGCCGGCCTCGCCGTCGCGCACGGATTCACCCTCCGGGAGCCCGAGCCGCCCGTGCCGGTGCCGGTCGCGCCGCCGGTGCCGCCCGCGCCGCCCGCACCGGCGCCGGAGCCCGTCGAGGTGGTGGAGCACGAGCAGGAGCGGGCGCTGCCCGTCGAGATGCGCAAGCGGCTCAGCCTGCGCAAGCAGCAGGTCGCCGTCAGCCTGCGCAAGCACGGCGCCCAGCGGCTCACCGCCCGGGTGGTCCTGGTGCTGGACGCCTCCGGCTCGATGACCGCCCTCTACCGCCGGGGCGTGGTCGCCGACGTGGTCGAACGGATGGCCGCCGTCGCCGCCCAGCTCGACGAGGACCGCACCATGCAGGCGTGGACCTTCGCCACCTGGCCCGCCCGGCTGCCCGACCTGCGGCTGGCCGACCTCCCCGAGTGGCTGCGCCTGCACGTCCGGGTCGGCGAGGCGACGCTGTTCGGCCGCCGCAAGGTCCGCCCGCCGCTGCCGGACGGCCGGGTGGACATGCGGGCGATCGGCATCCAGAACGACGAACCGAAGGTGATCGCCCAGGTCCGGGCCCACGTGCGGGAGAACCCGACGCCCGAACCGACCCTGGTGCTGTTCTTCTCCGACGGCGGCGTCCACCGCAACAGCGAGATCGAGCGCGAGCTGCGGGCCGCCGTCGAGGAGCCGCTGTTCTGGCAGTTCGTCGGTCTCGGCCGCGGCGACTACGGCGTCCTCGAACGCTTCGACGCCCTCCCCGGCCGCCGGGTCGACAACGTCGGCTTCTTCGCGGTCGACGACATCAGCACCCTCCCGGACCCGGAGCTCTACGACCGCCTGCTCTCCGAGTTCCCGCAGTGGGTGGCGGCCGCCCGGCAGGCGGGGATCCTGCGCTGAGGCGGGCGCGGCGCGCCGGGGCGGTGCCGGGGGCGGGGCTGCCGATCATGGGGTGGTGGACGACGCACCGGACGGGACGGGCCCCGCGGCCGAGCGGCACGCGGGCTGGAACGAGCTGTTCTTCGACCTGATCGCGGTGGCGGGGGTCGGGCAGTTGGCGCACCTGCTGCACTCGGGGCCGGACTGGGGCGCGGCGGGGCTGTACGGGCTGCTGTTCGGGGCGTTCTGGCTGAGCTGGGCGTGCTTCACCGTGTACGGGGACGTGGTCGCGGAGCGGACCAGCTCGGCCGCGCTGTTCGTGGCGATGGCCGGGATGGCGGTGATGGCGGCGGCCGTCGAGGGCGTGCACGAGCAGGCCCGGGCGAACGCCTTCGCGCTGACGTACGTGCTGCTGCGCTGGTACGCGGGGCGGCTGTGGCGGCAGGGGCGGAGCCTGCTGGTGGTGCCGGACTGGCCGGTCGCCCAGTACGGCGCGGGGGCGCTGCCGTGGCTGGTGTCGACCGTCGCGCCGGAGTCCTGGCGGTACTGGCTGTGGGGCGCGGGCCTGCTGGTGGACGCGCTGCTGCTGCTCGCGGCGCGGGAGGACCGGGAACGGGTGGCCTCGCGCTGGGCGGCGCGCCGCGAGCGGCACCGGGGCGGGCCGGGCGCGGACCGGCCGCTGCCGGAGCTGCGCGAGGCGGGGGTGGACGCCGCGCACCTGGGGGAGCGGCTGGGCCTGTTCATGGTGATCGTGCTGGGCGAGGGCGTGGTGCAGGTGATCCGGGCCGCCTCCGACCAGGAGCACTGGGACGTCCGGCTGGCCTGGACCGGTCTGGCCGCGATGACGCTGCTGGCCTCGCTGTCGGTGCTGAGCGTGCGGCGCGGCGCGGCCGCGTTCCCGCAGCTGGTCGCGGGCGGGCGGCCGCGCCGGGTGATGCTCTGCCACGCGGCGGGCTCGGCCGCGCTCGCGGCGCTGGCGGCGGGGCTGGGCCGGGCGGTCGAGCACGCCCACGGCACCCTCCCGGACGACACCCGGCGGCTGCTGTGCGCCTCGCTGGCCTGCTACTTCGCGGTGGTGCTGGTGGCGGTGCCGCCGACGCTGGCCGACCGCGGGCGGCTGCGCGGCTTCCTGGCGCACACCGTCCCGGCGGTGCTGCTGCCGCTGCTGCTGGCCGTGCTGCCGGTGTCGATGGCGGCCGGGGCGGTGGTGCCGCTGCTGCTGGTGGCCACCCTGTGGGCGCGCGGCTACCGGACGGGGCGGGCCGGGTAGCGACGGGGACGGAACGCAACGAAAGGGTCACGTTCCGTTCTGTTAAATAGAACTGTTTGTCTGTTCACGGACAGGATCTCGGTCGGCTACCCCTCAGCTACCCCGACTGGAGTCCCGCGTGAGCCCCTCCTCCGCGCGCCGCCGCGCCCTCGGCGCGGCCGCCCTCGCCGCCACCGCCGCCCTCCTGCTCGGCGCCGTCACCACCGGCAGCGCCGCCGCCGCGACCGGCCGGGACGCGGCCGTCGCCCGGGCCAGGGCCAACGTCGCCCGGCACGCCGACCTGTTCGGCTACGGCCCCGGTCAGCAACTCGTCCTCAAGGACGTCGTCCTCGACCCGGACGGCACCCAGCACGTCCGCTTCGACCGCGACTACCAGGGGCTGCCGGTGGTCGGCGGCGACCTGGTGGTGCACCAGGACGCGCGCGGCCGGCTCGCCGACTCCTCCCGCGCCGCGGGCCACGACCCGGCGGTGCCCACCACCCGCCCGGCCGTCCCGGCCCAGCGCGGCGCCGCCGAGGCGCTGCGGCAGGCCCCGGGCATATCCGGGGCCGTCTCGACCCCCGAACTGGTGGTCTGGGCCGCCGACGGCACCGCCCGCCTCGCCTGGCGCACCACCGTCAGCGGCACCGGCAAGCAGGGCCAGCCCGCCGGCCGGGTGGTGGTCACCGACGCCACCACCGGCGCGGCCATCGACAGCTACGACGCCGAGCACTCCGCCACCGGCACCGGCCACTCCGAGTACACCGGCGACGTCGCCCTCGCCACCACCCAGCAGGCGGACGGCGGTTACGCGCTGATCGACCCCGTCCGCGGCCACACCACCAGGGACGCGCACAACCTCTCCGCCAACAGCGTCAAGGCCGGCTCGGGCACGCTCTACACCGACGCCGACGACGTGTGGGGCGACGGCCGGAAGTTCTCCACCGACCGGGCCACCGCCGCCGTCGACGCGCACGCCAACACCGCCTGGACGTACGACTACTACAAGAACACCTTCGGCCGCAGCGGCATCAAGAACGACGGCAAGGGCGCCACCGTCTTCGTCCACGTCGGCACCGACTGGGACAACGCCCAGTGGTCGGACGCCTGCTTCTGCATGATGACCGGCGACGGCAACGGCGGCACCGACCCCGAGCAGGTCGACCTCGACACCATGGGCCACGAGATGACCCACGGCGTCACCAGCGCCACCGCCAACCTCCGCTACAGCGGCGAGTCCGGCGGCCTGAACGAGTCCACCAGCGACATCTTCGGCACCATGGTCGAGTGGTACGCGAACAACGCGGTCGACAAGGGCGACTACCTGTTCAGCGACCAGTCCACCCCGCCGTGGCTGCGCCGCTTCGACCGGCCCTCGCTGGACGGCGGCTCGGCGGACTGCTGGAGCAAGAAGGTCGCCCGCCTCGACGTGCACTACTCCTCCGGCGTCGGCAACCACTGGTTCTACCTGGTCAGCGAGGGCAGCGGCGCCAAGACCGTCAACGGCGTCGCCTACGACTCGCCGACCTGCAACGGCTCGACCGTCACCGGCATCGGCAACCAGAAGGCCGCCGCGATCTGGTACCGGGCGCTGACCGTCTACATGACCTCCACCACCGACTACAAGGGCGCCCGGGCCGCCTCGCTGAACGCCGCCCGGGACCTGTACGGCGCGGGCTCCGCCGAGTACGCGGCGGTGGGCGCCGCCTGGAGCGCGGTCTCCGTCTCCTGACCCGCCGCCGACCCGGCGTCAGGCCCGGTACGCCAGGGCCCGGCGCAGGTGGTGGTCGGCGACGTCCAGCATCCACTGCCGGTCGGGGAAGTCACCGGCGGCGATCCGCAGCGGGCCGCCGACCAGGTCCAGGTGCATGGCGTACCGGTAGAAGGCGAGCCGGCGCGGGTCGAGGGCGGGGTCGCGCAGCGCCTCGTAGTGCGGGCCGAAGCGCATCCCCGTCCAGCAGTGCTCGATCTCGGGGTCGGCGTACAGCAGGCCCTCGACGTCGATCAGCACGGGTTCGCCGGCCGGCCCGATCAGGACGTGCTCGGGGCCCAACTCGCCGTGCACCACGCCGAGTTGGGCGCGCGGCTCGACCCCGGCGTACAGGACGTGCAGCTTCCCGGCCAGTTCGGACTCGGCGTCGGCGGCGCGCGGGTCGTGGGCGACGGCGGTGGCGAGGTTCACCAGCGCCCGGTCCCGGTAGGCCCGTTCGCAGCTGCCGCCGGTCGGGGCGCCGCCGGCGTCGAGCCACGCCACCCGGCCGAAGGCGGGGGCGCGGTGGGCGTGCATCCGGCGCAGCACCGCGGCCAGTTCGGCCAGGGCGCGCCGTCCGGCGGCCGGGTCGCGCTCCAGCAGGGACTCCAGGGTGCCGCCCCGGACGTCCTCGGCGACGGCGAGATCGGCCGGGTGGAGCCGGCCGGTGCGGTCGGTGAACAGCAGGCGCGGGGCGCGGGCGCCGACGGCCGCCAGGCGGCGGGTGGCGGCCTCCAGCGGGTCGAGGCCGGAGGCGTGCGAGAACGGGTGCGCCGGGTCGTCGTGGCCGTCCGGGAGCAGGCCGCTCCAGTAGTCCTCGTCGGCGCTCCACAGGTAGACGACCGCGCTGGTGCCGTCGTCCAGGGCGACCCGGTAGACGCCCTTCCTGGTGCCGCCGCGCAGCCGGTCGACGGCGGTGATCCGGCGGTCGGTGCCGAAGACCTCCCGGACGACGGGGGCCAGCGAGCGGGCGTCGGCGAACGAGCGGTGCGGCGGGTGCGCGGTGTCCATCGGCGCAGTCTCCCACCGGGCGGGCGCGCGGCCGGAACGGTTTTCCCGGCTCCGTCCGCGCCCCGCCCGGTGCGGGGTCAGCCGGTGAACGCCTCGACCAGCGTCCAGGTGGCCAGCACGGCCATGCACAGGCCGCCGACCCGCTGCACGGTGCGCAGCGGGACGCGCTTGGCGATGAAGCGGCCGACCAGCAGGGCCAGCGCGGAGACGGACATCAGGGCGGCGGCGGAGCCGATCGCGGTGGGCAGCCAGCCGTTGGTGGCGGCCAGGTTGGCGGTGGTGATCTGGGTCAGGTCGCCCCACTCGCCGATGAACACCGTCATGAAGGCGGTGCCCCAGACCGGCCAGAAGCCGGTGACGGTCCGCGCGCCGCCCTCCTCGTCGTCATCGTCGCCGCTGGAGCGCAGCAGCACGAAGGCGCCGAAGCCGAACAGTGCGGCGGAGACCAGCTTGACCGCGACGCCGGGCAGCAGGCTCAGCAGGCTGCCCGCGCCGACCGCGAGGGCGACGTGCACGAGGAAGGCCGCCGAGGTGCCGAACCAGACGTACAGCGGGCGCATCCGGGTGCCCATCGCCAGTGAGGCGAACATCGTCTTGTCGGGGAGTTCGGCGAGGAAGATCAGCCCGAAGGCGGTGAGCATCGCCAGGGGGTCGAAGGACATCGGAGTGCTTTCTGCAGGGGCCGGGCCGCGAGCTCGAACGGCACCGGGCGGGCGACGGGCGAACCTCTCGGCCCGGCACGACGAGACCTCCCGCACGGTGGGTGCGGCAGGGTCATGCACGGGGCCGAAGGTCTCGTCCGTCGCGGCAGCGGCCTGCCGCGACCCACGGGCCGGGACGGGCGAGCCGTCCAGTGTGTCGACCGGTGGTGTTTCGGGACTACTCCCCTTCGCTCCGGCGAGTCTAGGGGATCGGCAAAGCGCGGGTAAAGCCGCCCCCGTCCCGGTGTGGACCGCCGGGCCCTGGGCACGCGCGGGGCCGGACCGAAGGGAGCGAGGAGATGGACGAGATGCCGCAGGGCGGTGCGGGCGGCGTGCCCCACGGGCCCGACTACGCGGGCGACGACTACCGGGCGGAGGGCCGTCCGCCGACCGTCCGCCACGACCGGCGCAGCGAGGGCTGGCGCTTCGAGCGCGACGCCGAGCGGAGCGCCGACGAGGACCGGGACGCCGGCCGGGAGCACGAGACGGCGCAGGAGGACGGGCCCGAGGAGGGCCGGCCGGAGAGCGAGCAGGGGAACGCCACCACCGCCGAACCCGGCCGGGCCCGCCGGATCCACCCGGAGGAGGAGGTGCGCCCCGAGGACTGACGGCGGGACGGCGCCGGACCGGTGGCCCGTTCTCGACCGTGTGGGCGGGCGGCGGCGGCCGGTGGCGGCATGGACATGCCTGGTGGCGGGCGGTGCGGCGACCTGCCGGGCGGGCCGGGATCCGGACAGAATGCGGCCCGGCGGCCCGGCGTCCTTCTCCTGGGTACGGAACGCGAGTTAGCGTGACGGTGAGTTAGTTGCCCGAGGCACTCAATTGCCGGGCCCGCCCGCCGCACCCCCGACCCCGCACCCGGGACCGGGCCCGCGCGCCGACCGGGCCCCCGGGAAGGGAACCCACCATGGCCACCGCCGTCCCCACCACCCACCCCGCCCCGCGCGGCACCTGCCCGTTCGCACCGCCGCCCGCCTACCAGCAGGCCCGGCAGGACGAGCCGGTCAGCCGCGTCGCCCTCTGGGACGGCAGCCCGTCCTGGCTGGTCACCCGCCACCAGGACGCCCGCGACCTGCTCGCCGACCCCCGGCTCAGCGCCGACGCCACCCGCCCCGGCTTCCCCTTCCTCAGCGCCGCCGCCCGCCACATCGGCGCCGGCAAGGCGTCCTTCATCCGGATGGACGACCCCGAGCACCACCGGCTGCGCCGGATGCTCACCGGCGACTTCACCATCCGCCGGACCGCCGCCCTGCGCCCCGCGATCCAGCAGGTCGCCGACGACCTCTTCACCACCATGACCACCGGCCGCACCGGCGCCGACCTGGTCGCCGAGTTCGCCCTCCCGCTGCCCTCCCTGGTGATCTGCCTGCTGCTCGGCGTCCCCTACCGGGACCACGAGTTCTTCCAGCGCTGCAGCCGCACCCTGCTGCGCCGGGACAGTCCGATCGAACAGGTGGTCACCGCCCAGCAGGAACTCACCGACTACCTCGACGCCCTCACCGACCGCAAGCGCACCGAACCCGACGACGCCATCCTCAGCCGCCTGGTCGCCCGCGGCGAACTCACCACCGAGGAGATCGGCGCGATGGGCCGCCTGCTGCTCATCGCCGGCCACGAGACCACCGCCAACATGACCGCGCTCTCCGTCCTCGCCCTGCTCCAGCACCCCGACCAGCTCGCCCACCTGCGCGCCCACCCCGAAGCCACCCCCGCCGCCGTCGAGGAACTGCTGCGCTGGCTCAGCATCGTGCAGAGCGGCGTCACCCGGGTCGCCGTCGAGGACATCGAGATCGGCGGCGTCCTGATCCGGGCCGGCGAGGGCGTGATCTGCCAGCTCAACACCGCCAACCGCGACGAGGACCGCTACCCCGACGGCGACGCCCTCGACCTCACCCGCGACACCCGCCGCCACCTCGCCTTCGGCTTCGGCGTCCACCAGTGCCTCGGCCAGCCGCTGGCCCGGCTGGAACTGGAGATCGCCCTCGACACCGTGCTGCGCCGCCTGCCCGGACTGCGACTGGCCGTGCCCTTCGAGGAGATCCGCTTCCGCCACGAGATGACCGTCTACGGCATCGACTCCCTGCCCGTCACCTGGTGACCCCCGCCCCGAAAGGTAGGCCCCCCGTGCTCGTCCACGTCGACCCCGACCGG
The DNA here is from genome assembly GCF_039529925.1 of Kitasatospora saccharophila. NCBI lineage: Bacteria > Bacillati > Actinomycetota > Actinomycetes > Kitasatosporales > Streptomycetaceae > Kitasatospora > Kitasatospora saccharophila. The sequence continues at coordinate 34,801 of NZ_BAAANS010000064.1, forward strand.
TGCTGCGGCGCCGGACAGTGCGTCCTCGCCGCCCCCGAGGTGTTCGACCAGCGCGAGGACGACGGCACCGTCCTGCTGCTCGACGCCAACCCGCCCGCCGCCCTCGTCCGGGAGGTCGCCGACGCCGTCGCCGCCTGCCCCGGAGGGGCGATCCGACTGGAGGAGGACCCGCCCCGGTAGGCTGCCCAGCCGGCACCGCAGCGAGTACGGGGAGAGCACGTGCAGGACACCGGGTCCGTCCCGCACGGGGTCGCCGACCTGCGCGGCCGGGCGGGCGGACCGCTGGTGCTCCACTACGGACCGCGCGCCGTGGTCGTGGTCGGCGGCGTGCCCGGCAGCGGCAAGTCCACCCTGCTGCGCCGCTGGGACGCCCCCGCCACCCTGATCGACCCCCGCACCACCCGGCTCGCCTGCCAGGCCAGGGTGCCCGCCGCCGTCCCCTACTCCCTCTACCGGCCCGCCGTGCGCCTGCTGCACCTGCTGCGCACCCGCGCCGCGTTCCGCCGCCCCGGCCCGCTGCTGGTGCACGACTGCGGCAGCCGCTGGTGGATGCGCCGGGCCCTCGCGCACTGGGCCCGGCGCGGCGGACGCGAACTGCACGTCGTGCTGCTCGCCGTCCGCCCCGCCGAAGCCCTCGCCGGACAGCACGCCCGGGCCCGCGCCGCCGCGCCGCGCACCTTCCGGCTGCACGTGCGGCGCACCGCCCGGCTGCTGGCCGGACTGGAACGGCGCGGGCGGGCGGCGTTCCCCGGCGCCCGGACGGTGCTGCTCGCCGACGCCGTCTCGCGCGAACGGCTGACCGGCGTCCGGTTCGGGAGCGCCGGAGACTGACCCCCCGTCAGTGACCGCGGGCGATCCACTCCGCCAGGTGCGGGGCCTCCGCGCCGACGGTGGTCGAATCGCCGTGCCCGGTGCGCACCACCGTCTCCGGGGGCAGCGTCAGCAGCCGCTCCCGGATCGAGGCGACGATGGTCGGGAAGTCCGAGAACGACCGGCCGGTGGCGCCCGGGCCGCCCGCGAACAGGGTGTCACCGGTGAAGACCGTGCCCAGCTCCGGCGCGTACAGGCTGACCGCGCCCGGGCTGTGCCCCGGCGTGTGCAGCACCGTCAGCACCGTGCCCGCCACCGGGATCTCCTGACCGTCCGCCAGCGCGGCGTCCGGCTCGCGGTCCGGGTGGGTCTGCCGCCACAGCACCTGGTCCGAGGGGTGCAGCAGCACCGGGGCGCCGCCGTTCAGTGCCGACAGCGCCGGGGCCGCGTCCACGTGGTCGTTGTGCGCGTGGGTGGAGACCACCGCCAGCAGCCGCCGACCGCCCAGCGCCGCGTGGATCGCCGCCGCGTCGTGCGCCGCGTCGATCACCACCGCCTCGCTGTCGTCACCGACGATCCACACGTTGTTGTCGACCTGCCAGGTGCCGCCGTCCAGGCTGAACTCGCCCGAGGTGACCAGCTGTTCGATCCGCGCCGCCATCAGAACACCACCACCGAGCGCAGCACCTCGCCGCGCTCCATCCGGGCGAACGCCTCCTCCACGCCGTCCAGCGGGATCGTCTCGCTGACGAACGCGTCCAGGTCCAACCGCCCCTGCAGGTACAGGTCGATCAGCATCGGGAAGTCCCGCTCCGGCAGGCAGTCCCCGTACCAGGACGACTTCAGCGCGCCGCCCCGCCCGAACACGTCCAGCAGCGGCAGCTCCAGCTTCATCTCCGGCGTCGGCACGCCCACCAGCACCACCGTGCCCGCCAGGTCACGGGCGTAGAACGCCTGCTCGTACGTCTCCGGGCGGCCCACCGCGTCGATCACCACGTCGGCGCCGTGGCCGCCGGTCAGGCTGCGGATCGTCTCCACCGCGTCCACCGCACGGGAGTTGACGGTGTGGGTGGCGCCCAGGCGCTGCGCCGTGGCCAGCTTGCGGTCGTCCACGTCCACCGCGATGATCGTGCCCGCCCCCGCCAGCCGGGAACCCACCACCGCCGCGTTGCCCACGCCGCCGCAGCCGATCACCGCGACGCTGTCGCCCCGGCCCACCTGCCCGGTGTTGATCGCCGCGCCCAGGCCCGCCATCACCCCGCAGCCCAGCAGACCGGCCGCCGCCGGCGACGCCGCCGGGTCGACCTTGGTGCACTGGCCCGCCGCGACCAGCGTCTTCTCCGCGAAGGAGCCGATGCCCAGCGCCGCGGACAGCTCGGTGCCGTCCTCCAACGTCATCTTCTGCTTCGCGTTGTGGGTGGCGAAGCAGTACCACGGCCGGCCGCGCTTGCACGCCCGACAACGACCGCACACCGCACGCCAGTTCAGGATCACGTAGTCACCCGGCGAGAGGTCCTCGACGCCCTCGCCGACCGACTCCACCACGCCCGCCGCCTCGTGCCCCAGCAGGAACGGGAACTCGTCGTTGATCCCGCCCTCCCGGTAGTGCAGGTCCGTGTGGCACACCCCGCACGCCTGCACCTTCACCACCGCCTCACCCGGCCCCGGATCCGGCACCACGACGGGCACCACCTCCACCGGCGCCCCCTTCGCACGCGCGATCACACCCCGGACAACCTGAGCCATCTTCGGTACCCGTCCTCACTCGATCAACGGCGGCGCCCGGCACTGGACGCCGCCCAGCAGCGAACTTACGCCCTTTCAGCAGGGAAGTCGCCCGATCGGACCTGCGGCACGCGTGCTGCCTCCGGCGGGGAGGCGGGGACGCCGGGAAGGGGACGCCGGGAAGGGGGTGGTGAGGGTGTAGCTGCGCCGGGCCTTGGGGGTGGTGGCGGCGAAGTCGCCCGATCGGACCTGCGGCGCGCGCGACGCCCCCGGCGGGGAGGCGCCACGCGCGCCGGGCGGGGCGGTCAGCCCCGGGGGAGGGACAGCAGCGCCCGGGCCCGCTCGGGGGTGATCAGCTCGGCCAGCAGCGGATCGGCCAGCAGCGAGACCGGCGCCAGGTGGTCCGGGCCCGCCGGGTGCCACAGCGGCAGCGCCGCCAGCAGCTCGGACCAGGCCCGCTCGGCGACCTCCGGCGCGATCTCCGGCCCGGGCCGGCCGTAGTGGGGGCCGGGGCCCAGCGGGGCGGGCTCGTCCCCGGCCCGCCGTTCGGAGCGCGGCCCCCCGGCCGACCGGGCCGCCAACAGCTCGTCCCCGGCCGGGCCGATGGTCCCCGGGGCGACCTCGGCCCAGGACCCGCTGTACCGGAGGGTGGAGTTCGACGGCACGATGAAGTGCATGGTCGTCACCTCGGAGCGGACCTCCCCGCCCGGCCGGGCCGCCCGCTCGGACGCCGCCCGCTGCTCCTCCAGGTGGGCGGCGAGCCCGTCGACCACCGCGTGCACGGCTGCGTCGAACTCCGGCGGCCCGTAGCGGAACCGGAAACCGGGCGCGGTCATCGCCTCGTACTCGGCGAGCGCCGCGCGCAGCACCCGCGGGCCGTTCTCGCGGAGCTTGTCCAGGGTGTACGGCTCGTGCCCGTCCGCCTCCCGGACCAGCCGGACCAGCAGCGGCAGGAAGCCCTCGGACAGCAGCGGCTCGGCCAGGAACACCTTGGCGTCCCGCAGGCTCCACGGGATGCCGTTCTTCCCGGTCCGCCAGCCGTCCAGCAGCAACCGCAACTGCAACAGCAGCAGGCGGGCCCGCGGCCGGCCGAACTCCTTGGCCTGACCGAACAGGTCCAGCGCGAGGTCGAGTTCGCCCGCGAGCGCCGCCCGGCGGCCGCGCTCCACCTCGGCGTCCCAGTGGTCCCGGGTCGGCCCGGCGGGCTGGGCGAGCGCGTGCATGGTGCGCCACTGGGCGCGGACCAGCTCGGCGAAGGACGCGTGGCGCTGCAATCCCTCGCCCGACCAGGAGGCCAGCCAGTAGCCCGCCCACTCGCCGTCCGCGTCCACGTCCTCCGGGTCGAGCAGCAGCACCGCGGCGTCACCGGCCAGGGACAGCCGCAGCGAACGGGCCAGGATCCGGGCCTCGGCGACCGCGACCTCGTCGTACTCGTCCTCCTCGTCCTCTTCGCCCTCGGACAGGCCGGCCAGTTCCTCCCAGATGCCGATCCAGTGGCGTTCCGGGGTGTCCCGCAGCCAGTCCAACCCGGTGGTGCCGGCCAGCTCCTCGATGAACGGGCCGGTCTCCCGCCAGCCGTCGGTGACCAGCAGGAACTCGCGCAGCGAGGGCGGCAGCGGGCGGCCGAGGCGGGCCTCGGCGGCGGCGACCTCCGGCTCGGTGGCGGGGGAGAAGCCGAGCCAGCCGTCCCGGAGCACCTCGGGGTCGACCGGGCCCTCCTCGGGGTCGGCCTGCTTCGCGGTGATCCACTCGGTGCTCCACAGCTCCAGGAACTCCCGCCACTGCACCCGGTCCATGCCCACTTCGGTCCTCTCCTCCGCCATGATCGACGGACCCCACTCCAGCACGTCCCACCGTCACCGGGCTGGGCCGTTCGTGTGGTGAGCGCACGGTATCGGTGAAGGTTCTGCGTCGATGCGCGGATCCCCGGGCCCGGCGGGTAGTCGGGCTCGTGCCGTCAGCTTTTCGGCACCGCCGCCGTCGCCGCCCGGAAGGAAGCCACCCCGCATGGCCGTCGCCACCTGCTGGTCCACCGCCGTCACCCTCCCGCACAGCCCGCACCCCGACCTGGCGGTGGAGGCCGGGCTGCACTTCGACACCTCGCTGCCCTACGCCGTCCGGCTGGTCTTCCCACCGGTGGGCCGGATCGACGCCGTGGAGTGGGTCTTCGGCCGCGACCTGCTCAACGAGGGCCGCCTCGCCCCCGCCGGACACGGTGACGTGACCGTTCGCCCCGGCGCCGCCGGCGAGGTCCTGGTCACCCTGCACGGCGGCACCGGAGAGGCAGTGGTCAGCGTCCCGGCCGAGATCGTCACCGGCTTCCTGGTCGAGTGCTACGCCCTCGTCCCGTCCGGCCACGAGGGCGACCACCTGGACGTGGACGGCCTGATCGCCCGGGTGCTGGAAGCCTCTTGAAGTCCCTCGGAGCGCCTCAGAGTCGCTGAAGGTACACGTGCAGGCTGTACGGGCCACCGACCTCCGCCGCCTCCAGGTGTCCCGCTACCGCCTGACCGCCTTCCAGACCGCACGTCACATGGATGTTCGGAACACCGTCGCGGATCTCACCGTTTCCGGCGACCTCCGCAAGACGGCCGGAGGTGTGCACGGCTTCCCGAGGGTTGTCGGCCCTCATGTTGGAGACCGTGAACGACCGTGCCGCCCCGACGCAGGAGACCACCGCCGCGTTCGTGATGCCCCGCTCCTTGACGATCTCAGCCAACGCCGCCATCGCGTCGCCCCTGTCCCCGAGGATGATCAGTTCCACGGCCGTTCTCCGTTCAGTCCCAAGCCGATCGCCCGCACGGTCTCCCTGCTGGGCTCCGTACGAAGAGCCCCCACCAGAAGGGCTCTTGCTGCGGCTGAGCCGCCCCGACAGCCTCTCCCAGGAAGACCGCCGCGCACCAGCGGTTCGAAACGTCGTGGGGGTCGTGCAGCAGTTGGCCGAGACTGCGGAGCTCGGCGGCCGGGGCCGCCACCGCCGTGTAGCGCGAGGCATCAGGCCAGGAGAGACCGAAGGTCCGCCGGGTGAAGCAGCGCATGCAGCGCCGGCGGGTCTCCGCATCGTGCCGCATGGACTGCTCGGCCCGCTCGATCAGATCGGGGTGGCGGGTCTTGAACAGGGTGCCCTGCGCATTGCCGCGCAGCAGGGAGGTGGATCCGCCCTCCAGCTAACGGACCAGGCGGCGTTTGGTTCCCTGGTCCCTGTCGGCGAGGTTCGCCAGGGCGATCGAGAGATCGTACGGACCGATGTTCCGAGACAGGTACGACTCGTCACCCCCGGCCACCGCAGCAAGCATGTCCAGCAACTCCGCCCTGCGCGGACCGGAGACGGCAACGCCGTGGGCGGCGCGGCGCTCTGCTCGGGTGGCCCGGGCTTCCTGTTCGAGGTCGGTACCGGGGACCCCGAGTGCCAGGGCCAGCAGCCCGACCCAGTAGTCGCCCGGGACGACCTTCCCGGTCTCCCAGCGTTTCAACGGACGGTGAGCCCCTGACCTTCTACAGCTTCACCGCCGCCGTCCAGTGGGCGAACGCCCGTGACTGAGCAGTGGGAGCCCCAAGAAGGGCGCCCGGCCTACGACCAGTGCTCGGGCCGAATGGTGAGGATCATCTCCGTGCACGCCTTCGGCGCCTTCGTCCGCCCCCTCCGGGGTGGGCGGGAAGCCCTCGCGAAGCTGCCGGACCTGGTCTCCCCGGAGGACCGTGCAGATTTCACCGACGACCCCATGGGCGGCACGAGTTGATTCAGTGGGACGCTGCCGTGGCGCTGGCGGTCCGCCTCACCGAGGCCACCGGTTCCGAAACCCGGATCCTCCGAACGCCTCAAGGCGGATACCGGCTCGAAACCGTCTCGTCCGACTTCGATCCAGTGGTGGTGGACGCGGTCCTGGCCGATCTGGTCAGTGGTGCCCTGGAGCCGTGGGGACTGCCGGGGGTCCGTCCGGAAGTCACCTGGGTGGGCGGGTGAGGCGGTGGTAGCAGTGGCGGCCTGATGTGCTGACAGCCGCGCTGTCAGCACGTCAGGCCGGGGCCGGCACCCGCTGCCCGGCTTGAGGGCCCGGGGCCGGGTGGGGGTCAGGAGGTGGGCATCAGGACGGTGTCGACGATGTAGACGGTGGCGTTGGCGGTCTGGACGTTGCCGCACAGGACCTTGGCGCCGTTGTTGACGGTGAAGTCCTGGCCCGAGCCGTTGACGGTCAGGTCGGTGCCCTCCAGGGAGGGGTGCTTGCCGGGGAGGGCGGTGGGGGAGAGGCGGTCGGGGGCGACGTGGTAGGTCAGCAGCTTGGTGAGCTTGGCCTTGTCGGCCAGGACGGCGTCCAGGTCGGCCTTGGGGAGCTTGGCGAAGGCGTCGTTGGTGGGGGCGAAGACGGTGATGTTCTGTGCGGAGTTGAGGGTGTCGACCAGGCCGGCCTGCTTGACGGCGGTCACCAGGGTGGAGAGCAGCGGGTTGTTGGAGGCGGCGGTGGCGACCGGGTCCTTGGCCATGCCGGTGAAGGAGCCGGCGCCGTCCTTGGGCACGGCGGCGCAGGCCGCGCCGAACGGTCCGTCGGCGACCGTGGCGGGAGACGCGGCGGCGGGGGAGGACACGGCGGAGGACGCGGCCGGGGTCGCGCTGTCGGTGGCGGAACCCGAGCTGCTGCACGCGCCGAGGGTGAGGGCCAGGGACCCGGCGGCGAGCAGGGCGGCGAACGGGCGGGAGCGGAGCAGCGAAACGCGCATGGAAGTGCCTTTTCTGGGAGGTGGGTCGCGAAACGAAGGGGTGAAGCGGTCTCAGTGCACGGTGACGACGGTGCTGTGCCAGCCCGTCGCTCCGGCGGGGAAGGGGGCGGCGCGCCGTTCGGGTTGCACGGCGCCGGTGGCGTCGGTGGCGCGGACCTCGATGCGGTGGGTGCCGGGGGTCGCGTTCGTCCAGGCGTAGGACCACTGCCGCCACAGGTCGGGTCCGGCGTCGGCGGCCAACTCGGCTTGCTGCCACGGGCCTTCGTCGATGCGGAGTTCGACG